>CAXTNQ010000069.1:1033-6840 GCA_964245745.1 uncultured Jatrophihabitantaceae bacterium | reverse complement strand
TGGACACCGAGGAGCCGTACGAGCCGCTGCGCGTCGACCCGCAGATCGAGCGCGCCCAAATCCGCTGGCCGGACGGCGCCGTCCGGTCGAGGAGGGCGCCGAGCTCGTTCGTGCGGCCCAGCGCTCCCTCTTCCCGCTGCCCAGCGCGTCACCCCGTGAGGCGGAATGGGCGCAGGCCGTGGACGTCCTGCTGGCCGAACGTCAGCGGCTCACGCAGGGCGACGTTGTCGAGGTCGCGCTTCCCGACCAGCTGTCGGTGTCGCAACTCGTCGTGCTGCGGGCCGATCCGGCCGAGCTCGCCCGGCGCCTGCGCCGACCGTTGCCCGCTCGTCCGGCTCCACTGGCCCGGCGGGGTACCGCGTTCCACGCCTGGCTCGAGCAACGCTGGTCGGCACAGCCGTTGCTCGACCTCGACGAATTGCCCGGCGCCGCCGACGACGGCGCCGCCGATACCGCCGAACTGGACGAACTGCGCGCCGCGTTCGAGCAGAGCAGCTGGGCCGAGCGGGTGCCGGTGTAGGTCTAGGTGCAGTTCGAGATGACGGTGGGCGCAGCCGTCGTCCGCGGCCGGATGGACGCCGTGTTCGCCGGGCCCGACGGCTTCACGGTGGTCGACTGGAAGACGGGCGCCCGTCCGCACGGAGCCGAAGCGACCGCGGCCGCCGTGCAGCTCGCGGTCTACCGGCTCGCCTGGGGCCGGCTGGCCGGCGTGGACCCGGCCAGCGTCGGTGCCGCCTTCCACTACGTACGCACGAACGAAACCGTCTGCCCCGTCGATCTGCTCGACGCCGCCGGCCTCGAGGCTCTGCTCGGCGACGTCGGACCGGCCGAGCGGGCAAGCTGAACTGGCCCGCGGCTACAGCGACACGCGGGCCGGGGCGGCCGCGGCGTGCGCGGCCACCCGGAACCGATCGGGCACGTTCCCGTCGCCTGTGATCAGCCGGCGAACCCATTCGCCCACGAGAGGCGCGAATTTCGCTCCGTGCCCGGAACACGGCGAGCACACCACGAGGGGGCCGTGCCGTTCGAGCAAGAAGTCCTCGGTCGGCGTCGTGGTGTAGAGGCAGGTCGACTCGGCGAACGGCTCCGGCACGAGGCCGGGCAGCCAGCGTTGCACGTATTCGACCAGCCGGGCGCGAGAGATCGGGTCGATCGCGTGGTCGTCGCCGTCCGGCTGCGCCGGTCGCCGACGGTCGTGTTCGCCGATCTTGCGCCCGTCGCCGGCACCGCCGTCGCGCCCACCCGCCAGGTGATAGACGTCGCCCTTTGCTCCGGTGTGGATGACACTCGGCCACGGCAGCTGCGACAGATCGCGGCGGGGGAAGTGGCACACGTCCTGTCGGCTGACCGTGAGCTGGGGGAGGGGGACGCGCCCGTCGAGCAGCGACGGCAGCCAGCCGCCGGCAGCCACCACGACGTGGCGGGCCGCCAGCGTCGAGCCGTCGGCGAGGTGGATGAGCGCGCCCGACCCGTTGTCGCGGATGGCGCGGACCGCCGTGCCGGTGCGCACCTCGGCACCGTGACCCTGCGCCTCCCGGACGAACGCACGCACCGCGGCGCCCGCGTCGACCGTCCCGGCCTGCGGGTGGAACACCACATCGCCCTCGAACCGCATGCCCGGCCAGCGCTGCTCGGCCTCGACGACCGGCAGAACCTCGTGCGGCACCCCGGCGTCGGACAGGTTGTCGATCACCGCACGGACGCGCGCCGGCTCGCCGTGGTCCAGGCCGCCGAGCAGGCGCAGCAGCGTGACCCCGGCCGACACCTCGAGCTCGCGCCACAATTCGAAGGCCGAGCCGGTCAGCCGCGCGTACAGGGCGTCCGCGTACGCCCGGCGGACGATCCGGGCGCTGCCGTGCGAGCTGCCGTGGACGTGCCCCAGCGGGAACTGCTCGACCGTCACCACGGAGAGTCCGGCGCGGGCACACGCCCAGCTGCTGGCCGCGCCCATCAGGCCGACGCCGACGATCACCACGTCTGCCGAAGACGCCACAAATTGCAGGCTATCGTCGGCCGACGTGACTGCCGAGCGAACGTACGTCGCTGATCATCGCCAGGATCTACTCGACGATCTCGACGCGTGGCTGCGCATCCCCGGCATCAGCGCCCAACCCGAGCGGCACGACGACGTCGTCCAGAGCGCGGAATGGTTCGCCGACGCGGCCCGCCGAACGGGGTTCCCGACCGTCGAGGTCTGGCCGACGCCTGGGTTGCCGGCCGTCTTTGCCGAGTGGCCGAGCGAGAACCGGGACGCGCCCACGGTCGTGGTGTACGGGCACCACGACGTGCAGCCGGTCGACCCGCTCGAGCTGTGGCATACCGACCCCTTCGTGCCCACCGTCGACGGCCCGGTGCTGCGTGCTCGGGGTGCGTCCGACGACAAGGGCCAGCTGCTGTTCCACCTGCTGGGCGTGCGTGCGCATCTCGCGGCGACCGGACGCACGAGCCCGGCCGTACACCTCAAGCTGCTGATCGAAGGCGAGGAGGAGTCGGGATCGCCGCACTTCACCGCACTGCTCGAGGAGCAGCGGTCCCGGCTGGACTGCGACGTGGTCGTGATCACCGACACCGGAATGATCGCTCCCGACCAGCCGAGCACGGTCACCGGTATGCGTGGCCTGGTCGTGTGCACCGTCGACTTCCACGGTCCCGACCTCGACCTGCACTCCGGTGTGTTCGGCGGCGCCGTACCCAATCCCGCGACCGCGATCGCGCAGCTCGTTGCCGCGCTGCACGACGACGCCGGACGCGTCGCGGTCCCCGGCTTCTACGACGACGTCCAGACCCTCACGGCGCCGGAGCGCGCCCTGTTCGACCAGGTGCCGTTCGACGAGACCGAATTCCTCGCCGTCGCGCAGTCGCGCGCACTCGCCGGCGAGACCGGATACAGCACGCTCGAACGACTGGGCGCACGCCCGACCGCGGAGGTCAACGGCATCTGGGGTGGATATCAGGGCGCCGGCGGGAAGACGATCATCCCGAGCGACGCGCATGTCAAGCTGTCGTTCCGCTTGGTCGCCGAGCAGGATCCGGACACGATTCGCGCGGCGGTCGAGGCGTTCGTGCACACCCGCACCCCTCCCGGGATCGACGCCCGCATCGCCTGGGAGGGCGACGGCGTCGCGCCCTGCGTCGTCCCCATCGACACGCCCGCGTACCGCGCCCTGAGCCAGGCGATCGGCGACGCCTTCGACGGCCGTGCCGTGCTGCCCACCCGAGAAGGTGGCAGCGGCCCGGAGGCGGCCATCGCCCAGACATTGGATGCGCCACTCATCTTTCTCGGCGTCGGCCTGCCCGACGACCAGATCCACGCGCCGAACGAGAAGGTCACGATCGACATGCTGTACCGCGGCGCGGAGGCGGCGGCACGGCTCTGGACACATCTGGCGACGCTGGGCCGGTCCGGACTGCGCGACTGATGTCGCGTGCGGCCGCGGCCCTCGCCGGGACCGTGCTCACCATGTTGGTCGTGGGCTGTACCACTCAGGTCTCGGGGCAGGGACGACCAGAGGCGGCCTTCCCGTCGACTGGCGTGCCGCCGTCGACGTTCGCCGGCCCGTCCACGTCCCCACCGTCATCGGCTCCCTCATCGAGCGGTCCTTCGAGCTCGACCACGCCGGCGGCGCTCAGGTGCCCGCACGTGGTCGACGTGGTGGCGCGGCTGGCCTACGACTGCATCGTCGACGCCATGACGGTGTCGACGACGGCCGCCGCGGGCTGGAGCGTCTCGGTCACGAAGTCCGTGGACGTCGACTGGGTGCTCGCCGAACAGTCCGTGCCGCTCGACCCGTCCGTCGACGCCGCGACGCTGCCGAGCGTCGTCGACGCCGTCACGCAGGACCTGCTCGTCGGCGACTACGGCGACAACCCCCGTGCCGTCGTAGTGTCCAGCGCGCCGACCACCGTCGACGGCCACGCCTCGCAGCTGCAGCAGACCCTGATCACCCTTGATCCGTCGTACGCCGCGGCGAACCATCTGAAGGTGAAAACGGAACGACTGTGGGTGCTGGTCGTGCAGGTCGACGCGGCGCACCGGTCGGTGTTGACGATCAGCGTGCCCGACGCGGTGCAGACGCTGTGGCCGCTCGTCCCGGCCCTGCTGACCACTGTCCACGTAAGGTGATCGTCGTGCCCCGATCCCTGCCCGCGCCGACCTTCGAACTGCATCACCACACGCTCGGCAACGGCCTGCGGGTCGTGCTCGCGCCGGATCGTTCGGCCCCGGTCGTCGGGATCGCCGTGCTCTACGACGTGGGCATTCGGTCCGAGCCGGAAGGACGCACCGGCTTTGCGCACCTGTTCGAGCACCTGATGTTCCAGGGGTCGGCCACCCTCGAGAAGCTCGAGCACTTCCGCTACGTGCAGTCCTCGGGCGGGACATTCAACGGCAGCACGCACTTCGACTACACCAACTACTTCGAAGCCCTGCCGTCGAATGCCTTGGAGCGCGGCCTGTTCCTCGAAGCCGACCGGATGCGTTCACCGCGGATCACCGCGGAGAACCTGGCCAACCAGATCTCCGTGGTGAAGGAAGAGATCCGGGTCAACGTGCTGAACCGGCCCTACGGCGGCTTCCCGTGGCTGGAGCTGCCGCCCGTCCTGTTCGACACGTTCGCCAACTCGCACAACGGGTACGGCGGCTTCGAAGACCTGCAGAGCGCGACCATCGAAGACGCGGCCGACTTCTTCGCGCGCTACTACGCCCCGGCCAACGCCGTGCTGTCCGTGGCCGGCGACCTCGACGTGGACGAGACGATGGCCATGATCGAGCGGCTGTTCGGCGACATCCCGAACCGGCCCGCGCCGGTTCGTCCCGACTTCGGTGAGCCGGGGCTGACGGCCGAACGCCGCGCCCAGGTCCAGGACGCGCACGCGCCCATCCCGGCGGTGGCGGTCGGCTATCGCGTGCCCGACCCCGTGCGGGACCTGGATGCCCACCTCGCCCACCTGCTGCTGGCCGAGGTGCTGTCCGACGGGGACGCGTCGCGGTTGCAGCGCCGGCTCGTCCAGCGCGATCGGCTCGTCACCGATATCGCGGCCTATCTGGGGGAGTTCGGGGACGCCTTCGACGAACGCGACCCGACCGCGTTCACGATCACCGCGCACTACCCGCGGGCCGGCGCGCTCAGCGACATCCTGGCTGCCATCGACGAGGAGTTGGACGCCATCGCCACCGACGGGCTCGCCCCCGGTGAGCTCGACCGGGTGCGGACCCGACTGGTCAGCGTCCTGCTGCGCGAACTCGACGCGGTGATCTCCCGCGCCCTGGAGTTCGCAAAATTCGAGCTGATCTACGGGCGGGCCGAGCTGATCAGCGAGTTGCCGGCCCGGCTCGCCGCCATCTCGGACGCCGACGTGGCCGCCGCGGCCGCCGGCCTACGCCCCGACCGCCGTGCGGTAGTCGAGCTCGTCGCCGCGGGCGGGCGATCAGAATGACGGTCCCGGCTCTCACCACACCGCGCCGCCCGCGCCGGCTGACCACGCACGACCAGACGCTGGACTCCGGCCTGCGCGTCCTGGCCGTGCGCAAGCCGGGTGTCCCGCTCGTCGAGGTGCGGTTGCGTATCCCGTTCCTGTCCGGCCGGACGACGCATCCGGCGCAGGCTGCCGTGCTCGCCGAGTCGGTGCTCACCGGCACGTCCGACTACGACCGCGCGGGCCTGGCGGCCGCCGTGCAGGCGCTCGGCGGAGACCTGTCCGCCGGCGTTGACGCAGACCGCCTGGTGTTCAGCGGGAACGTCCTCGCCACCAACGCACGAGCCTGGCTCGACCTGTTGGCCTCCGTCCTGACCTCGGCGACCTACGCC
>CAXTNQ010000069.1:0-1023 GCA_964245745.1 uncultured Jatrophihabitantaceae bacterium | reverse complement strand
CGAGGTCGACGCCGAACGGACCCGACTGGTCGAGAAGCTGACCATCGCGCGCTCGCGCGCCGGCGTCGTGGCCGGCGAGGCACTCGCCCGGCGCATGTTCGGCGATCATCCCTACGCCCGCGACCTGCCCCAACCGGGCGACGTGCAGGCCGTCACACCGCCCGCGGTACGCCGCCTGCACGCGGACCGGGTTCACCCGGACGGTGCGGTGCTCGTCGTGGTCGGCGACGTGTCGCCGGCCCGGATCATCGGCACCGTCGAGAGCGCGCTCGCCGGCTGGACGGGCGCGGCGAGCCGGCCGCGAGTACCGAAGCTTCCGCCCATCGAGCCGGGCGCCCTGATCCTGGTAGACCGCCCGGGTTCGGTGCAGTCCTCGCTACGGCTCGGCGGACCGGCGCTGCGCCGCGACGACCCGGGCTATCCCGCTCTGCAGCTGGCCAACCTCGTCTTCGGCGGCTACTTCTCCTCGCGTTGGAACGAGAACATCCGCGAGGACAAGGGATACACCTACGGGCCGCACAGCCGCATCGAGCACAACACACTCGGCTCGGTAATCACCTTCGATGCGGACGTGGCCACCGAAGTCACCGGTCCCGCGTTGCTCGAGACGTCCTACGAGCTGGGCCGGATCGCGTCCCTGCCCGTCACCGCCACCGAGCTCGAATCGGCCCGCCAGTACGCCATCGGGTCACTCGCACTCTCGACGGCCACACAAAGCGGCCTGGCCTCCACTCTGTCCTCGTTGGCCGGCAGCGGGTTGTCGCTCGACTGGCTGGTCGAGCATCCACGGCGATTGGCCGCCGTCGGTATCGACGACGGGAGCGCGGCGGCCGGGCGGTTCCTCGCGCCGTCCCGGCTGGTGTCCGTGGTGGTCGGAGACGCCACGCAGATCACCCAGCCGCTCGCGGTGCTGGGTCCGGTGGCGCGGGCCGTCGCCTGAGCACCGGAACCACGACGCCGATGGTCGATCCTCCGGCGCTCGGCCGAGCGGCCGGCGAGGGGGCTTTGATCGCCCGCTTCGCC
>CAXTNQ010000068.1:12637-13657 GCA_964245745.1 uncultured Jatrophihabitantaceae bacterium | reverse complement strand
GCGGGACCTGGTCCCACTCCGTACTGACGTTGGGGTCCCAGGGCTCCGCGGCGGCGTCGAGCGGCGCCGGCGTGACGTCGATCGCTGGTTCCCGGTTCATCGCGCGTCCAGGGTGACACGCTCGGCTGTGCGCGACCTGTCCGCGCCGCTCCGCCTGATCATCAGCGCCGTACGGCCGCGATCACGACCGGTTCGTCCTGACGATCATTGAAGGCGAGGTCCGCTACGCGCGAGGCGCCTTGATGACGTACCCGGCCCCACGCACGGTGTGAATGAGCTTGGGCTCGACCGCGTCC
The DNA here is from genome assembly GCA_964245745.1 of uncultured Jatrophihabitantaceae bacterium. Lineage (GTDB taxonomy): Bacteria > Actinomycetota > Actinomycetes > Mycobacteriales > Jatrophihabitantaceae > CAXTNQ01. The sequence continues at coordinate 13,361 of CAXTNQ010000068.1, read as the reverse complement.
ACCTTCTTACGCAGGTAGCCGATGTACAGCTCGACGATGTTGGACTGACCTTGGAAGTCGTACTTCCACACCCGGTCGAGGATCTGCGCCTTCGACAGGACGACTCGCTCGTTACGCATGAGGTAACGCAGCAGCTCGAACTCCGTGGCGGTCAGGTGCACCTCGAGGCCGCCCCGCGTTACCTCGTGGCTGTACTCGTCGAGCTCGAGGTCGGCCACCTTCAACATGCCCTCGCGCGCGTCGTCGGGCGTGCTGCGGCGCAGTACGGCGTGCACGCGGGCCAGCAGCTCCTCCACGCTGAACGGCTTGACCACGTAGTCGTCGGCGCCGGCCCGTAGGCCGCCGATGCGGTCGCCCGCAGCGTCCCGCGCGGTCAGGAAGATCACCGGCACCTGCGAGCCGGCGGCGCGCAGACTCTGTAGGACGCCCATCCCGTCCAGGCCCGGCATCATCACGTCGAGCACCACGAGGTCCGGGTCGGACTCGGCGACGGCCGCGAGGGCCGACTGGCCGTTGTCCGCCGTCAGCGTCTCGAAGCCGTCGAAACGCAGCGCCGAACTCACCAGGTGCGTGACGTTCTCCTCGTCGTCGACGACGAGCACTCGACGCTTGGTGGCGGCGGTGACGGTGGGGCTCATTGCACAACTCCTCGACGGCGCTTCCGCGGCGGCCGGACGGCGCCTTGCGCCAACGCGACCGACGGCCGGGTGGGTCCGGCCTGAGG
>CAXTNQ010000068.1:0-12627 GCA_964245745.1 uncultured Jatrophihabitantaceae bacterium | reverse complement strand
GCCGTCGGTCGTGTTGGCGCAAGGCGCCGTCCGGCCTGAGGTCAGCCTGAGCGTCGGCCATGAGCGCACTCTGAGCATCCCATGTGAAGCGGCTGTGCGGCGACCGTCAGGCGTTGTTGTCGCCCACCTCGGCACGGGCCGCGGCTCGCAGCGTCCGATGCCGCCGCGTCACGTGCCGCAACTCGGTGTCAGAAGCGTCCTCGAGAGTGATCACACGGTTGTCCGCGGTGGGTTCGGCCCGGAGCAACTCGTCCAGCTTGCGTTGAGTCACCGCCTGTTGGCGCGCCTGGGTGTGCTGAATGACGAACAGCATGGCCAGGGTCAACGCCGCGACAAAGGTCTGGAAGATCGTCTCGAGCTGCGTCGGAAAGCCGATGATCGCGCTGAAGATCACCCAGACGACACTCAGCCCGACGACCGCGACCGCGAAGCGTGGTCTTGCTGCGACCTGGTCGACGGTGTGCAGCAAACGAGAACCGGGCGACTTGGTCGAGGTCTGCGACGGGTCCCGGTCTGCGCCGGCTGGGTCGGACGTCCTGCTCACTGCGACCACAATAGGTGGCGAGGCTGACTGCCGGCGGAGGCGACGTTACGAGCCAGGTGCGACCGCAGGCGCGGCGGCATCAACGGCCGCGGGCAGCGCGGATCGGTTCGACCTCGATCAAGACGGCCGAGACGACGTCGGCCGGCATGCGGTCGCTCAACCGGTCCCGAACGACGCGTCTCATGAACCGTTCGCCGCGTTCCACCTGGGCTAGGACAACAGCGGTCTGTTGGTTCAGCTCACGGACCGCGATGTGACGCATGACGCTGTGGTCCTACGCATTTGTAGTACCCCTACTACCTGACGATGACGCCCTTACCGTGCAGCGCCGCCTTCACCTCGCCGACCGTCAGCGTGCCGAAGTGAAACACGCTGGCGGCGAGGACCGCGTCCGCCCCCGCCGTCACCGCAGGTGCGAAGTCGTCTACCGCACCGGCTCCCCCACTCGCGACCACGGGGACGCCGACCGCCTCGCGCACCGCGCGGATCATGGCCAGGTCGTAGCCGTCGCGGGTGCCGTCGGCGTCCATCGAGTTCAGCAGGATCTCGCCGGCTCCCAGGTCGGCGCCTTGTCGTGCCCAGGCCACCGCGTCCCGTCCGGTGTCGCGACGCCCGCCGTGCGTGGTGACCTCGAAACCGCTGGCCGTCGGCCCGCGTCGCGCGTCGATCGAAAGGACGAGCACCTGGCGACCGAACCGTTCGGCGATCTCGGCCAGCAGCTGCGGACGAGCGACGGCGGCCGTGTTGACCCCCACCTTGTCTGCCCCGGCCCGCAGCAAGGCATCGACATCGTCGACGCTGCGCACCCCGCCACCCACGGTCAACGGAATGAACACCTGATCGGCGGTGCGCCGGACGACTTCGTACGTCGTCTCCCGGCCGGCACTCGACGCGGTGATGTCGAGGAAGGTCAGCTCGTCGGCGCCCTGCTCGTCGTAGCGGCGGGCCAGCTCCACGGGATCCCCGGCGTCGCGCAGGCCAGTGAAGTTCACGCCCTTGACCACGCGTCCGGCGTCCACGTCGAGGCACGGAATCACCCGAACGGCGACGGTCACGCGGTAGCCGTCGCCACGGCCGCCAGGGCCTCGGGCAAAGTGAAGCGTCCCGCGTAGAGCGCCTTGCCGACGATGGCGCCCTCGACGCCGTCGTCGTGCAGCCGCGCCAAGGTGCGCAGGTCAGCCAGCGACGAGACGCCGCCACTGGCCACCACCGCGGCGGTCGTTGCGGCGCAGACCTCCCGCAACAGGCCGACGTTGGGGCCGGTCAGCGTGCCGTCGCGGCGCACGTCCGTGACCACGTACCGAGCGCAGCCGTCGGCGTCGAGCCGGGCAAGCGTCGGCCACAGTTCGCCGTGTTCCTCGGTCCAGCCGCGGGCGGCGAGCCGGTCACCGCGGACGTCCAGGCCCACCGCGATGCGGTCGGCGTACGAGCCGACCGCGGACCGTACCCACGCCGGCTGCTCAAGAGCGGCCGTGCCCAGATTGACCCGCACCGCGCCGCTGGCCAGCGCGGCATGCAGCGACGTGTCGTCGCGTATCCCCCCGGACAATTCGACGGCCACGTCCAGCCGGGCGATCACCTCGCGCAGGAGCTCACGGTTGTTCCCGCGCCCGAATGCGGCGTCGAGGTCCACGAGGTGAATCCACTCCGCGCCGTCGCGCTGCCAGGCCAGGGCCGCCTCGACGGGGTCACCGTAGGACGTCTCCGTCCCGGCCTCGCCCTGCACCAGGCGCACCGCAGCGCCGTCGGCGACGTCGACCGCGGGCAGCAGGACGAACCCGGTCACCGGTCCGCCCGCTCGTGCGCAGCGCGAGTTCGCCGCCGCAGCGGCGACGGGCGGACCGAGAAAGTCGTCACAATCCGGCCAGCCAGTTCTCGAGGACGGCGGCACCCGCGTCGCCCGACTTCTCGGGATGGAACTGGGTCGCCGACACCGGCCCGTGCTCCACCGCGGCGACGAACGGACCACCGTGCGACGTCGTGCTGACCCGGCCGGGAGCGGACGTCGCCGCGTAAGAGTGGACGAAGTAGAAGCGAGTGTCGACCGGCAGGCCCGCGAACAGCGCTGACCCCGCCGCGGCGTCCACGGTGTTCCACCCCATGTGCGGGACAACAGGCGCGTGCAGCCGCTCCACCCGTCCGGCGAGCACGCCTAGGCCCAGGGTCGGCACACCGTGCTCGACGCCGGCGTCGAATAGCACCTGCATGCCGACACAGATCCCGAGCACCGGGCGGTCGTCGGCCAGCCGCTTAGCGATCAACGCCGAGCCCCCGACCGCCTGCAGCCCGGCCATGCAGGCGGCGAACGCGCCGACCCCCGGAACGACGAGACCGTCCGCCTCGACCGCCACCGCAGCGTCGGACGTCACGGTCACGCTCGCGCCCACGCGTTCGAGCGCGCGCTGCGCCGAACGCAGGTTGCCCGAGCCGTAGTCGAGGACGGTGACCGTGGTGGACATGAGGGGTCAGAGGACACCCTTGGTCGACGGGACGCCGCTGACCCGGGGATCGAGCTCGACGGCCGCCCGCAGGGCGCGCGCCACCGCCTTGTACTGCGCCTCGGTGATGTGGTGCCAGTCGCGGCCACCGCGGACGGTGACGTGTAGGGCGATCGCGGCGTGGTACACGAACGATTCGAAGACGTGGCGGGTCAACGTGGTCGCGTAGACGGGACCGACGGTGGGTGGGGCACCGTCGGGCTCCCGGTGCACGAGGTAGGGCCGCCCGGACAGGTCGACCGCGGCCTGCACCAGTGTCTCGTCCATCGGGATCAGGGCATCGCCGAACCGGCGAGTGCCGGCCTTGTCGCCGACCGCCTGCGCGAACGCCTGACCGAGGGCGATCGCGACGTCCTCCGACGCCGAGCGCTGCAGCGGCGGCATGAACACCACGACGGCGGCGTCCACCCCCGGATCGTCGAGCGCCTCCCGCAGCGCCGCGCCGAAGACGTCCGGGGACGCGTCCACGCCCGTGTGGTGCGCGTCGATGTGCAGGTCGCCGTCGACCTGCACCGTGAGATCGAACAGGCCGTGCTTGCCGAACGCCGTGAGCATGTGGTCGTAGAAACCCACTCCGGTGGAGACGTCCGTGCGACCGGTGCCGTCGAGGTCGAGGTCGACCACCACTTTGGTCTCGTTGGTCTGACGTTCGACCCGCGCCGTCCGGGTCATCTCTGCACCTCCGTCAACCCAGCACCTCCGTCAACGCGGCCCGGAACGCCGCCATCTCGGCGGCCGTGCCGATCGACACCCGTAACCAGCCGTCGGGACCGACTTCGCGGACGAGCACCCCGCGGTCGAGCAGCCCTTGCCACACGGCGTGCCGGTCGGCGAACGTCCCGAAGAGCAAGAAATTGGCGTCGGACGCGGCGACTTCACAACCGTTGGCGCCCAGCCACGTCACGGTCTCGTCGCGCCGTTCCCGCAGCTCGTCGACGCGCGTCAGCAGTTCGCCGGCGTGGGCCAGAGCGACGCGGCCCACGGCCTGCGAGACCGCCGACAGGTGGTACGGCAGGCGGACGATCCGCAGCGCATCGACCACGGCCGGCGTGGCCGCGAGGTATCCGATGCGGGCGCCGGCCAACGCGAACGCCTTCGACATGGTGCGCGTCACGGCCAGGCGAGGACGGTCCGGCAGGAGCTCGAGGGCGCTCGGCGTGCCCGTGCGGCGAAATTCGGCGTAGGCCTCGTCCACCACGACCATGCCGGGGCCCGCCGCATACACCGCGTCGACAACCTCGAGCGGCAAGGCGGTGCCGGTCGGATTGTTGGGCGACGCGAGCAGGACGACGGCCGGCTGCGTCCGGCGGACCATATCGGCCGCGACCTGCGGATCAAGGGTGAAATCGTCGCGCCGACGGCCGGTCCGCCAGGTCGAGAACGTGTCTCGCGCGTACTCGGGGTACATCGAGTACGTCGGCGTGAACGACACCACGGTGCGTCCAGGGCCGGCGAACGCCTGCAGGAACTGCAACATGATCTCGTTGGAGCCGTTGGCCGCCCACACCTCGTCGGCCGTCAACCCGTGCCCCAGATAGCCGGCCAGATCCGCACGCAGGGCGCGTGCGTCGCGATCCGGGTAGCGGTTCAGGCTGGACGCCTCGCGCGCCACCGCCCGCGCGAGCTGTGCGCTGAGCTTCGGCCCCGGCGGGTAGGGGTTCTCGTTGACGTTGAGCCGGACGGGCACGTCCAACTGGGGAGCGCCGTAGGGAACGTGACCGCGCAACTCGTCGCGCACCGGCAACTCGTCAAGGCCGACGCGCGCCGTCGCGGTGTGCAGCGCGGTCATCGCAGCCGGACGGCGACGGCGTCACCGTGCGCCGGAAGGTCCTCGGCGTCGGCCAGCGCCCGCACGAACGGCGCCGCCGCGTCGAGGGCAGCGGCGTCGTACTCGACGAGGTGAACGCCCTTAAGGAAGGCCTGCACGGACAGCCCCGAGGCGTGGTGGGCCGTGCCGCCGGTCGGCAGCACGTGGTTGGAGCCGGCGCAGTAGTCGCCGAGCGACACGGGAGTGTGCGGCCCGACGAACACGCAGCCTGCGTTGCGCACCCGCTCGGCCCACTTGCGGGCGTCCTGCGTGATGACCTCGAGGTGCTCCGCGGCGTAGGCGTCGACCACGGCCAGTCCCTGCTCGAGGTCGCGGACGAGCACGATCGCCGACTGGTCGCCGGTCAGCGCGGCGCGGATCCGGTCGGCGTGCCGGGCCGACGGCACCTGCCGGTGCACCTCGGCGTCGACGGCATCGGCGAGAGCCGGCGCATCGGTCACGAGCACGGCTGCGGCCACCGGATCGTGTTCCGCCTGGCTGATCAGGTCGGCGGCCACGTGTCGGGGGTCAGCCGTCGCGTCGGCGAGCACGGCGATCTCCGTCGGGCCGGCTTCGGCGTCGATGCCCACGACGCCGCGCACCACGCGCTTGGCCGCGGCCACGTAGACGTTGCCCGGGCCGGTGACGAGATCGACGGGGGTGATGCCGAGCGTCGGGTCGCCGTATGCGGCCAGGGCAATCGCCTGCGCGCCGCCGACGGCGTACACCTCGTCGAGGCCGAGCAGCCGGCACGCCGCCAGGATCGTCGGATGCGGCCAGCCACCAAAGCCGGCCTGCGGCGGCGAGAACACCGCGATCGAGTCGACGCCGGCCACCTGCGCCGGCACCGCGTTCATTACCACGCTGGACGCGAGCGGCGCCACTCCACCCGGCACGTAGAGGCCGACCCGGGCGATCGGCAGCCACCGCTCGGTAACCGTGCCCCCCGACACGACCGTCACCTCGACGTCACGACGGCGCTGCGCCTCGTGGCCGAGCCGCGCCCGGCGGATCGATTCGAGCAACGCCGTGCGCACACCGGCGTCCAGACCGTCCTCCGCGCGGGCGAGTACCTCGTTGGGGACCCGCGGCGCCGGGACGTCGACACCGTCGAAGCGCTGCGTAGCCTCACGGGCTCCGCGGTAACCGCGGGCGGCGACGTCGGCGACGATCGGCTCGACGGTGTGCAGCGCCGTGGAGACGTCGACGCGGGCGCGAGGCAGGGCGCGTCGCAGGTCGACGTCGGCGTCGACGGTGAGGTCGAGGCGGCGCAACACCTGGCCAGTTTACGGACGGGTCGCTCGGTCAACGCGGACGCGTGCTGCCGGGGACGGCCGCCGAGGTTACCGTCGTGGTGTGTCCGACGTCGTGCCGCTCTTTCCGCTGGGCTACGTGCTGTTGCCGGGCAGTCCGCTCCCGCTGCACATCTTCGAGCGGCGCTACCGCCAGCTGCTCAGCGACATCGATGCGGGACTCCATGCCCGCGCCTTCGGCGTCGTAGCCCTGGTGAGCGGCACCGAGACGTCCCGCAGCCAGGAATTCGCGCTGGTGGGCACCATGGCCGAGATCCTCGAGCACGAGCCGTACCCCGACGGCAGCTGTGACCTGCTGACCGTCGGTGGCCGCCGCTTCGAGATCCGCCAGCTGGACCGGACGAGCAAGCCGTACCTGCAGGCCGAGGTGCACTGGTTCGACGAGCAGGACGGTGTACTGGCGGACGGGCTGGTGTCCACGGCCCGCGGGCTGTGCGAGACCTACATCCGCACCCTGGATTCGGTCAGCGGGCGCTCGTCGGAGCTGGAGCTGCCCGACGAGCCCATCCCGTTGTCGTACCAGATTGCGGGGCGCCTGCATCTGACCCATCCGGACCGGCAGAGCCTGCTGGCGGCACCGACCGCGGCCGAGCGCCTCACGGTCGGACTGCGGCTCTTACGGCGCGAGATCACGCTGCTGCAGCGCACCCGAACGGTCCCGGTCGCGCCGCAGGCCCTGCGCATCATCCCCAGCTCGAGCTAACTTCCGGCCGCTCGCGGACCGGCTGACTACGGCGCGTCTGCGGACGCGACGACGGGCGTCGTCGGCATCGGCGCCGACCGGTCAAGGTTGTCGTCTCGCGCGAACACGGCGAACAGACACGTCACGGCGACGGCCGCCAGTGGCTCGACGAACAGCAGTCCGTGCGCCCGGACTTCGATCGGCAGTGTCACCAGCGTGTTAACTGGGCCGGAAGCGTGGCCGCCGGCGACCGTCCGGCCGACCGTCGCGGTGATCAGGGCGCCGAGCAGGCCACCGACCGTCAACGCGGCCAACATGGTCGGACCACGCCACCTCGGCCGCGTCCACGCCAGCAGCGCGGCGAGTATGCCGACGGCACCGGTGAGGACGGCGAACCAGCCGTCGGCCGCGACGAATGCCTCGCTCTCACCGGGGATGACCGTGTGTGCGCCGACCACGTAACCGGTGCCGTGTGCGCACAGGGCCTGCCACAGCACTCCGAGAGGAACGGCGACAACGGCGAGCACAGCGACGACCCCGACGCCGGCGAGCAGTTCGCGGCGAGTTACCCACGGCGAGCGAGCGGGTGCGGCAACCGGTGCGGAATCGGTCACCGAGCGCTCACCGGGCCAGTGTGTCATTCGGCATCTCATTCGGTGCCGATACCGAGTCGGCGTACAGCCGGCCGTCAGCCAGCACCGCCGTCGGCCGCCGCCACGCCCCAGGTTCGCGCAGCGGATCGGCGGACAGCACGACCAGCGCCGCACGTTCGCCGACCCGCAGCCGCCCGGTCCGCCCGCGGATCCCGGGGGCTTGGGCCGCGAACTCGGTTGCGGCGCGCAGGGCACCCAGGCGACCGAGCCCGGCATCGGCCAACCGATCGAGCTCGCGGGGGTCGACGCCGGCCCGCGTCCCGTCGTTGCCGAGGTCGGTGCCGTAGCGCAGCCGAACACCCTCCCGGTGCAGCGCGCTCGCGTTGGCGGCGGCGTCGCGGCCGACACCTTGGTAGAAGAAGGTCTGCAGGGTCGAGGTGACGCTGATGTTGCGGCGGGCCAGGCGCTCGACGACCGCGTCCGGCAGCCGTTGCGTGGGGACGTGGGCGAGTTCGTCCACCCCAGCGTCCACGGCGCGCCCCACCATGTCGACCGTCAGCGCGTGGGCGACCACCGCCAGTCCCGTCCGGTGCGCGGCCTCGACGACGGCGCGCACGACCGCCGGTGCCGGCACCGGCCACCCCGCCGGTCCGGGCTCGAGCGCGATCTTGACGACGTCCGCGCCGTCGGCGGCGATTCGATGCACCACCTGGCGGGCCTGACCGGGTGTCGAAACGGGCAGGGCGAACCCGTCTCGTCCCCAGCTCTGACTCGGGTATCCGCCGGGCGCGGTAAGCACCGGTCCGGCCACCGCCACCCACGGCTGACCGGTCACCGGCGTCCGGTGCCCGGTGCGCCAGGCCCGGGCGCGGGCGGGCGGCGCGCCGAGGTCGCGGACGCCGACCACCCCGCCGCGCAACAGCTCGGCGGCCGAGGCGAAGGCGAGATGCACGTGGGCGTCCACCACTCCCGGGCCGATCCAGTGCTGCGTACCGCCGACCATCGGCACGTCCGGCGGAACGGTGCCGGTGACGAGCGGGCCGAGGTAACGAACGACCCCGTGCCCGTCGACGATCAAGGCGCCCGCGAAGGGCGCCGCCTCTCCGCCCGGCCACACCGTCCCGGTGAAGGCGACACCACGGCCCAGGCCGGTCGGCTTCACCCGTCGCCGGCGCGCACCGTCGGACGCCGTCGCGCGCTCCAACCGACCGCGGGTCGCCGCGCGCCGGGCGCCCCCGGTGGGCACACGCCGATCCTCCCGCACCGGCGGCTGACCGCTCAGCCTTTGACCGCGCCCGCCGTCAGGCCGCGGGAGATCCGGCTCTGGAAGATCACGAAGAGCACGACGACCGGCAGTGATGTCAGCGTCGCCGCGGCCATGAGGCCGGGCCAGTCTGCACCGTGCACGGGGCTCGACTGGAACTGCAGCAGGTAGATCATGACCGTCTGCTTGTCGTTGCTGAGCAGCAGCGTGTTGGCCAGCACGAATTCGTTCCAAGCGAGGATCCAGCCGTAGACGCCGGTCGCGATGAGGCCGGGGCCGACCAGCGGCAGGATGATCTTGTAGAACACCTGCCAGCGCGTGCAGCCGTCGACGAGGGCAGCCTCGTCGAGCTCCCGCGGGATGCCGGCGATAAAGGTGCGCAGGGTCCACACGGTGTACGGCATGCTGAACATCAAGTAGGCGATGACGACGCCGGTCAGCGAGTTCTTCAGGTGGACGCTGTCGAGCAACAAGGACAAAGGAATCGTCAACGCCAGCAGGGGAATCATCTGCACGACGAGGACCGCGAAGACGAAGACCTTGCGGCCCACGAAGCGGAACCGGGCAATGGCGACGGCGCCGAAAAACCCCACGACGAGACTGATCACCACGGCGGCCACGGTGACGATCACGCTGTTGCGCAGGTTGTGTAGGAAGACGCTGTCGTGCAGCACGTCGCTGAACCCGCGCCAGGTTGGGTGGGACGGCCAGAACCGCGGAGACGTGGTTACGATCTCGTTGCTGGGCTTGATCGAGGTGATCAACATCCAGTAGATCGGAAAGCCCAGCAGCGCGGCGATGAGCACGGCCAGCGTGTTGAAGGCCCAGGTGGCCCTTCGCCCGCGCCGCCGCCGCCGCGTGGGAGTTGGCGCGGACGGGGCCACCGGTGGCGCACCGGAGCGTCGCGTCTCGAGCTGGGCGGTCATGCGTCCCCGATCCGAAACAGCATGCGGATATAGACGATCATCACCGCGAACAGGCACAGCATCATGAGGATCGCGATGGCCGCGCCGAGGTTGTAGTGGCTGGTCTGCACGCCCTGGTTGTACATATAGATGCCGATCGTCTGGTAGCCCGGCTCGGGATGCCCGTTGCGCATGAACCAGATCTGGTTGAACACGCCGAAGTCCCAGATGATCGACAGCGTGGTGAGGATGACGATGAGGGGACGCAGCGCGGGCAGTGTGATGCTGGTGAAGGTCTTCCACGGCCCGGCGCCGTCAACCCGCGCCGCCTCCTGCAGCTCATGTGGCACCTGGGTGATGCCGGCGTGCAGGCTGATGGCGAGGAGCGGAATCGCGCCCCACACGACGACCACGGTTACCACGGCCAAGCCTTGGTGCGGGTCGGCGAACCAGTCGTGCCCGCGCATGTGCATGCCGGGCAGGTGATTGAGCAACCAGTTGACGATTCCGTACTGATTGCTGAACATCCAGTAGAAGATCTGTGTCGACACCGTGGACGGCACCGCCCACACGAACAGCAGCACGGCGGTAAGGACGAGGCGCGCCCAACGCGAGACCCGGTTCAGCAACAGGGCCAGAGCCAACCCGATGGCCAGGCTGATCGCGACGTTGACCACGGTGAAGACGACCGTACGGCCGAGCACGGACCAGAAGGTCGCGTCGCTGAGCACGTTGCCGAAGTTGCGCAGCCCGACGAACGGCGTGCTGCCCTGGTTGTGGAACAGCGCGTACTTGCCGGACTCCTGCTTCTGCAGCGCCAGCAGGACGATCTTGACGAGTGGCCACGCCGCCACCACGGCGAGGATGATTACTGCGGGGAGGATCAGCAGATACGGCAGGGCGCCGGCCCGTCCCCCGAGCAGGCGGCCGCGTCGGCGGGCGAGCGGCCCGAGCGGGGCACCGGTCGTCGTCATCTCGTAGCTCCGCTCGGCCGGGTCGGGACAGGGTAGCCGGGGGGGACCGTCAGCCGGTCCCCGCCGGTTGCCGTCAGCTACTGGCGTTCAGCGTGCTGGCAATCTGGGCGTCGGCCTGCTTGGCCGCATCCGCCGGCGACGCCTTGCCCGTGGCGATGGACTCGAGCATGTTCTGCAGGACGTTGCCGCTCTCGACGTTCGCCCAGTTCGGCGTGTTCGGCACGAACCAGGTGTTCTGCGCCGCCTCGCCCGTCGCCTTATTGGCGACGTCAGCGGCCTCGTAGACGTTCAGCAGCGACGTGGTGTTGGGGATCGCGAACTTGGCCAGCGCGGTTTGGCTCGCGGTGTCCGTGAAGTACTTGACCCACGTCGCGCCCAGGCCGGCGTTCGGCGCCTTCTGGGGAACGGCGAGGTCGGAACCGCCGAGAAACGACGGGGTGTACTTGCCGGCGGTGGTGCCGGGTACCGGGAACGCCGAGAGCACGGTCTTGAGCTTCGGGTCACCGGTCTTGGGGTCGGCGACCTGGGCCAGCTCCCAGCCGTTGCCGATGATCATCGCCGTGTGACCCTGCGCCATGATCGCGTCCTGGTCGGACTCGTCCTTGGTGGCGCCGCCCTTCGAGTATTTCGTGGCCAGGGTCTGCCACTGCGTGAGGCCCTGCTCAGCAGCTGCGCTCTCCAGCGTGCCCTGCCACTTGCCGTCCTTCTGCTCTGCGATCTTGCCGCCGCTGCCGTATACGAACGACATCGCCGCGTACCAGTTCTTGCCCGGCATGTACACGGCGGAGAAGTTCTGGTCGGACGCGTTGGCCGACATCAGCTTGTCGGCGTCGGCCACCAGTTCGTCATAGGTGGCTGGTGCGCCGGCGATACCGGCTTTCGTGAACATGTCCGTGCGGTAGATGACGACTCGGCTCCCCGCGTAGTACGGGACGGCCTGCAGCTTGCCCGACGGCGACGTGCCGGATTCGGTCAGCGCGTTGAGCCACGTCGTCGAGTTGTCGAACTTGGTCTTGGCCGACGTGAGATCGGTAAAGGCGCCGCTGGCGATGTAGGACGCCGTCTGCGTGTTGCCGAGCTCGACCACATCAGGCACGCCGGTGCTTCCCGCGAATGTCGAGTCGAGCTTGGCGGTGTAGTTCGACCAGTTCTGCCACTCGACCTTGACCTGGGCCCCCGTCGCCGCGGTGAAGCGCTGGCTGGCCTGACTGACCACGTCCGGCCAACCCTTCTGCGCGTCGGTCATCAACCAGACAGTGACCGTCTTGCCCTTGCCGTCCGTGGACAGCACGTTCTTGCTGTCGCCTGACGCATTGCTGGACTTGCTCGAGCTGCACGCGCCCACCGACAGCGCCACGGCCACCGTCGCCGCGGTGGCTACCGCCGCTCTCGCGGCTACCTTGCTAGTGCGCTTCACACGCTCCTCCTCGGGGACCCGTGCTGACCCGGACCTCGGCCGTTGCGCGCCGAGACGATTGGTGTAGACCAATCCGGACATTGGCATAGACAAATTCGCGTGTCAAGGTCTGGCCCGACCTATGGGGCAGTCGTTACCGGACCGTGGCTCGCTGCTCAGCGCATCCGGGAACGGGCCACCAGGTAGAGATCGTCGAGCCGGCCGCCGGGGACGACACGGTCGACATCGAACTCGCGCAGTCGCTCCAGCGTGGCCCTCCGCCGGCGGCCCGCCATCCGGAACGCCAGCAGCGGCAACGACCAGGCACGACCAGGCAGACCGATGCGGCGCAACTCCCGCCGCACGTCTGTCCGCGTGTCACGCAACAGCCCTCGAAGCTGCGGTTCGACCTGGCCTCGACACCGGGTCTGGAGCGCGACCGTCGGTGGTCAGCTCAGCAGACGACCGATCCCGATCCGAGCAAGGCCTTCAGGTCACCCATCAGGGCGGCCGACGGATTGACCCGGAATCCGTCCCCCAGTCTGAGGCGGTGCTGGCGTGCACCGTTGACCAGCTGCAGGTGAACCTCGGTCGTGCCGGGATGTGCGGAGAGCACCTCGCGAAGTCGGTCGATGATGGGCGGTGTGCATC
>CAXTNQ010000067.1:3584-14238 GCA_964245745.1 uncultured Jatrophihabitantaceae bacterium | reverse complement strand
ACGCCCGAAGGCATCATTGCGGCCGCGGCCCTGCGCTGCATGGGCGGTGTGCTCCAGGGGCGGCTGTGGCCGCGCGACGACGACGAGCGGCAGAAGGCCCAGGACGCCGGCCACGACCTCGACCGCGTGCTCGACACCGAGGACCTGGTGAGCGGAGAGGACATCTTCTTCTGCGCCACGGGAGTGACCGACGGCGAGCTGCTGCGCGGCGTGCGCTACTACGCGGACTCGGTGCAGACGGAGTCCATCGTTATGCGTTCGAAGTCCGGCACCATCCGGGTGATCGACTCGTTGCATCAACTCGGAAAGCTGCGCGCTTACTCGGCCATCGACTTCGACCACCATTCTTAGTCGTGGAGAAACGACCGAAGGAGCGACGGTGCTGGTAGTAACCACGAACGACATTCCGGGTTGGGAGATCCAGCGGGTGTGCGGCGAGGTCTTCGGGCTGACCGTGCGCTCGCGCAACGCGTTCTCTCAGATGGGCGCCGGCTTCAAGTCGATGTTCGGCGGCGAGTTGCAGGGCATGACGAAGAACCTGACCGACAGCCGCAACGAGGTCATGAATCGCATGCTCGAGGCGGCCCGGGCCCGCGGCGGCAATGCGGTGATCGGCATGCGCTTCGACACGTCCGAGATGGGCGACACGTGGACCGAGATCTGCGCCTACGGCACGGCCGTGGTCGCGGTACCGGTCGACGACGGGGCCCGGCAGACGGCGTCCGAGCTGGGCTACGGGACACCCGCTCCGCGTTGAGTTGGCCGGTCACGGCCCGCCTGGCGCCGGACGCCTACGATCCACGCGTGACGAGTCAGGATTACCGCATCGAGCACGACTCGATGGGCGAAGTGCGGGTACCCGTGGACGCCAAGTGGCGAGCGCAGACCCAACGCGCGGTCGGGAACTTCCCGATCTCGGGAGCGCCGATCGAGCGAGAGCTCATCGGCGCGCTGGCGTCGATCAAGGGCGCGAGTGTGCGCGTGCGCGCCGAGCGTGGACTGCTGGAGGCCGAGAAGGCCGAAGCCATCGCGGGTGCTGCGGCCGAGGTGGCGCGCGGGGACTGGGACATCCACTTCCCGATCGACGTCTTCCAGACCGGCTCGGGCACCTCGTCGAACATGAACGCCAACGAGGTGATCGCGTCCTTGGCCGCCGAGCGGCTGGGCCGGGCGGTACACCCGAACGACGACGTCAACGACCCCCTGTCGAGTAATGATCAGTTCCCGTCGGCCATTCACCTGGCTGCGACCCGGGCCGTCGTGCGCGATCTGGAGCCGGCGCTGGCCGAACTGGCTGAGGCGCTGCGCGTTAAGGCCGACGACTTCGCGGACGTGGTGAAGTCCGGTCGAACGCACCTGATGGACGCCACCCCCGTCACCCTCGGTCAGGAGTTCGGTGGCTACGCGGCCCAGGTGTCCTACGGCATCGAACGGCTGCACGCCACGTTGCCTCGGGTGGCCGAACTGCCGCTCGGTGGGACCGCCGTAGGCACCGGCATCAACGCACCCGCCGGGTTCGCGGCCGACGTCATCGCCTTGCTGGCGACGGATACCGAGCTGCCCCTCACCGAGGCCCGCAACCATTTCGAGGCCCAGGGCGCGATGGACGGGCTGGTCGAGCTCTCCGGGCAGCTGCGCACGGTGGCCGTTGGGCTGGCCAAGATCGCAAACGACATCCGCTGGATGGGTTCCGGTCCCCGTACCGGGTTGTCCGAGCTGTTCCTGCCCGACCTGCAACCCGGATCGTCGATCATGCCGGGCAAGGTCAACCCGGTGCTCTGTGAGGCCGTGCTGCAGGTCGTGGCTCAGGTGGTCGGCAACGATGCGGCCGTGGCCTGGGCGGGCGCGTCCGGCAACTTCGAACTGAACGTCATGTTGCCCGTGCTCGCCCGCAACGTGCTCGAGTCGATCCGGTTGTTGGCCAACGTCTCGCGGGTGTTCGCGCAACGGTGCGTGAGTGGCCTCGTGGCCGACGTCGACCGCTGCCGGGAGTACGCGGAGTCCTCACCGTCCATCGTCACGCCGCTCAACCACTACGTCGGCTATGACGAGGCCGCCAAGATCGCCAAGCAGGCGCTGGCCGAACGCAAGACGATCCGCGAGGTCGTCGTCGAGCGCGGGCACGTGCCGGGCGACATCAGCGAGGACCAGCTCGACAAGGTGCTGGACGTCCTGTCGATGACCCACCCGTCCTGAAGCCTGACCCGGTCGGGCGATCGATCGATACGGTCAGGCGGCGGCCGGCTCGTTGTGGACGACGGTTCCGTCGGTGAAGACGACCCCGTCAGCGCACGCACTCTCCACCCGGCCGCTGGCGAACTGCTCGCGGTAGAGCTTCGCGTACGCGCCGTTACGGGCCAGCAACTCCTGGTGCCGACCGCTCTCGATCACGCGGCCCCGGTCGATCACGTAGATCACGTCGGCGGCGATGATCGTCGACAGCCGGTGCGCGATCGCGATGGTCGTGCGTCCCCGCATCAGCGGTACGAGCGCCTGCTGCACCATGCGCTCGCTGGTCGTGTCCAGCGCCGAGGTCGCCTCGTCCAGCACGAGCACCCGCGGGTCGTGCAGCAGCACCCGCGCGATGGCCAACCTCTGCTTCTCGCCGCCCGAGAGCCGGTAGCCGCGCTCACCCACGACCGTGTCGTAGCCGTCCGGGAAGTCCATGATCCGATCGTGGATGAACGCCGCTCGAGCCGCGTCGACCAGCTGTTCGTCAGTGGCGTCGGGCCGGCCGTACAGCAGGTTCTCGCGGATCGTGGCGTGGAACAGGTAGCTCTCCTGGGTGACGTAACCGATCGCGGCGGCCAGCGTGGCCATGGTCAGGTCACGGACGTCGTGCCCGTCCAGGTCGACCGATCCGGCGTCCACGTCGTACAACCGCGGGATGAGGTAGCTGATCGTCGTCTTACCGGCTCCGCTCGGACCGACCAGAGCGACGAGCTGCCCAGCGTCCGCCGCGAGCGATACGCCGTCGAGCACGAGCCGGCGGGGGCCGTCGTCCGCGTCGTCCGGGTAGCTGAACCGGACGTCGCGCAGCGCCACGTCGCCGCGGATTTCGTTGGCCGGGATGGACAGCGCATCGGGCCGGTCGGTGACGTCCGGGACGAGGTCGAGGTAGCCGAAGATCCGGTCGAACAGCGCCAACGACGACCGCAGCTCGACGGCGACCTGCAGCAGTTGTCCGATCGGGAAATAGAGCCGGGTCTGCAGCGTGGTGAAGGCGACGACGGTGCCGGCGGTGACAGCACTGCTGCCGCTGGAGATGAGCAGGCCGGCCACCAGATAGATCGCGGCCGGCGTGAGCGACAGGAACACCTGCACCGCGGTGAAGAACGACTGCCCGATCATCTGCTGCCGGACCTCGAGGGTGGCCAGGCCGTCGCTTCGGTCTCGGTAGCGGACGAGCTCCTGCCCCTGACGACCGAACAGCTTCGACAACAGAATGCCTGACACCGACAGGGTTTCTTGGGTGATGGCCGACATGTCGGCCAGCGCCTCCTGAGTCGCCTTCGCCACCGCCCGGCGACGCTCACCGACCCAGCGGGTGAGCCAGAAAAAGATCGGCACGGTGACGACGGAGATGATCGTCAACTGCCAGGAGATCACGACCATGGCCACCAGGCTGGACACGAAGGTGACCACGTTCGCCAGCACGGAGGACGCCGTGTTGGTCAGGACGGACTGCACGCCGCCGACGTCGTTAGCCAGCCGGGACTGGATCTCGCCCGTGCGCGTCCCGGTGAAGAACCGTAGCGACAGGGTTTGCAGATGCTCGTACAGCTGAGAGCGCAGGTCGCGCATGACACGCTGGCCGACGGTCGTCGTGTAGTACGTCTGCGCCAGCCCGATCAGTCCGGTGACGATGGGTAGCACAGCCATGATCGTGACCAGAACGACGAGCCGCGGGATGTTCGGACCGCCGCGCACGAACAGCGCGGTGTCGAACACGACGCGGATGAGAATCGGGTTGACCACGCCCAGACCCGACGTGATCACGATGAACGTGACGATCAGCGCGACCGCACGCCGGTAGGGCCGGAACTGCCGTACGACACGACGGAACGTGTCGCGGCCAACCGGCGGGGTGTCGGGGGTGACGCCACCAGGACCCCCACGGGCGCCGAACATCACTCCGGCCGGACCAGTCACCGCCACACTCCTTGACTCACAGCGCTCGCCGCCTCTAAGCAGTGTGCCAACGTCGCGACGATGACGACTCCGGCTGCCGCCGCCGGTCGGTACCACGGTGTCTGGTTCACTGTGGCGATGGTCGCGCCGATTCCCGAACCCGAGCCGGTGATCGACCCGGACGAACCGATACCCGACGACGCCACAGAACTGCTGCCGGACGCGCCGGAGCCGTTGCCACCGGCGCCTATCGAGGCGACGCCGGACGACCCGGGCGGTGACGAGGGCGGAGTCCCCGAACCCGCCTGAGGTAGCTCGTCGCCCCCTTCGCGCGCGAGTGCGAGTTCGCGGCGGGAGCCGCTTGGGAGGTACGGGCTAGCTGTTGTCCTTCACGTACTGCTTCGGGTCCTTGTCGACGATCTTGACGCCGTCGACGTTCTCGGCTTCAAAGGCCACGAAGCGGACTGCGATCTGGTGGCGGCTGTCGAAGTCGACGTGCAGGCGGAAGTCGCGTAGGCCCTCGTGCTCCTCCTCGCCCATGTGCTCGTCGTTGGCCTGACGCGCGGCCATGACGCCCTTCCACCAGTCATCGGTGCCGACGTCGTACTTCGCGGCCTGCGTGATCCCGTCGCGGATGTCGTTGTGGTCGCCGATCGCGTCGATCGTCTCGGCGGTCTCCGAGTCGTCCTTCAGGCGCTCACCGAGCTTGAGCAGCTCGGGGTAGAAGAGCTCCTCCTCGGCCTGCGCGTGGACCTCGAGCATGGCCGACAGCCGCGTCCAAAGCTTGCGCAGGGTGTCGGTGTCGGAGCGGTCGACGTCGTCGAGCCGGGCGAACATGCGGCGCTGGTCCTCGTGGTCGGCGAGGATGATCTCGGTGATGTCCATGGCGTCCTCTCGAACCGGATGACCGCTGTCCTACCCAGGTTCGCCAACCGGTTACCCCGGTTCAGCGCACCCGACCGACCAGCCGCCAGGTTCCCGGCAGGACGAGTGCGGCGATCGCGATCTTGACGGCGTCCCAGATCAGGAACGGCGTCACGCCGAAACTGATCGCCTTGGCCGCGCTGAGGTTCTGGTCGTGGGCGAGCCACACCGCGCCGAACACGTAGATGATCGCGCTGCCTATGGCCATGGCTCCGATCGTCGACACGACGCGGCGATCGTTTCCGTGACGCGCCAGCTCTCCGACCACGGCCGCCGCGAGCACGAACCCCAGGACGTATCCGAACGACGGGCCACCCCAGCCACTTTCGTGATTGGCAAACCATGGCAGACCGACCGAGCCGGCGGCGAGGTACAAAACCATCGCGACCAGTCCCCGCACGGTACCCAGCGCCGCGCCCGACAGCAGGACGGCCAGCGTCTGCAGCGTGAAGGGCACCGGGCTCAGCGAGGTGTGCACGGACACCTGAGCCGCGAGCCCGGTCAGCCCGGCGGCAGCGACGACGAGCACCGCGTCACGAACCAGGGCTCCGGGGACAAGATCAGCGAGGACGAGGCGACGGTCGAAGGGCGCGGTCGTAGCGGTCACGAGGCGAAGGTTATCGCCCGGTCAGAGCGGCAGGTCCTCCAGCATCTCCGTGACGAGCGCGGCAATCGGTGATCGTTCGGAGCGGGTGAGCGTGACGTGCGCGAACAGGGGATGTCCGCGCAGCGTCTCGATGACCGCCGCCACCCCGTCGTGCCGGCCGACGCGCAGGTTGTCCCGCTGGGCCACGTCGTGGGTCAGCACCACGCGCGAACCGGCGCCGATGCGCGAGAGCACGGTCAGCAGGACGTTGCGCTCCAACGACTGCGCCTCGTCCACGATGACGAATGCGTCGTGCAGGGACCGTCCGCGGATGTGGGTCAGCGGCAGCACCTCGACCAGGCCGCGAGCCAGCACCTCGTCCAGGACCTCGGAGGAAATGAGGGCGCCGAGGGTGTCGAAGACCGCCTGCGCCCAAGGCGCCATCTTCTCGTTCTCGCTGCCGGGTAGGTAGCCGAGGTCCTGGCCGCCAACGGCGTAGAGCGGCCGGAAGACCACGACGCGCTTGTGCGCCCGCCGTTCGAGCACCGCCTCCAGACCGGCGCACAGCGCCAGCGCCGACTTGCCGGTGCCCGCCCGTCCCCCGAGTGACACGATGCCGACGTCGGGGTCGAGCAGCAGGTCGAGCGCCACCCGTTGCTCGGCGGAGCGGCCGTGCAGGCCGAAGGCCTCGCGGTCGCCACGTACCAGCCGCAGCGCCTTGTCCGGCGTCACTCGCGCGAGTGCCGAGCCGCGTGGCGAGTGCAGGACGAGTCCGGTATGGCACGACAGCCCGCTGTGCTCGACGAGTACCTCATGGTCGGCCAGTTGCACTCGGCCGTGCTCGTAGAGCGCGTCGACGACATCGGCCGGGACGTCGATCTCGACCATGCCCGTCCAGGCCGTATCGACCGCGGGATGCACGAAGTACTCGTCCGCGGCGATGCCGACCGAGGCCGCCTTGACTCGCAGCGGCATGTCCTTGCTGACCAGCGTGACCGTACGGCCCTCCGCGGCCAGGTTGAGGGCGACGGAGAGAATCCGGGCGTCGTTACCGTCCATGCGGAAACCGGCCGGTAGGCGGGACAGGTCAGTGTGGTTCAGCTCGACGTGCAGCGTGCCGCCGTCACCGATCGGGACGGGCGCGTCGAGCCGTCCGTAACGAATCCGCAGGTCGTCGAGCAGACGCAGGGTCTGGCGCGCGAACCAGCCCAGTTCCGGGTGGTGCCGCTTGCCCTCGAGCTCCGAGATGACCACCACGGGCAGCACGACCTCGTGCTCGGCAAAGCGGCCGATCGCTCCCGGGTCGGACAGCAGCACCGACGTGTCCAGCACGAACGTGCGCAGGCCCGGATCGGGAGCAGCGGTCATCGAAGACTCCTAGCGGTAGGGGACAGGACAGCCGCGCGACACCAACCGGCGCGTCGCGTCGGTGGCGGAAGAGTGCAGCACGGGTGGGAGCAACCCGGTCGCCGGGCGTCGTCACCACCGTGCAGGACCTCCGGCGGGCTCGATACGGGACCACCAGTGCGGGACGGTACGGCTCCAATGTGCCAGATCGCGACCGCCACGCGGTTACAGACAGGAAAACAGATTCCGTAATGCGCTCGCGCGTGTGCGGACCTCAGCCGCCGTAGCGGCGTTGGCGGGTGCCGTAGTCGCGGAGCGCCCGCAGGAAGTCGATCTTGCGGAAATCCGGCCAGAGCGCGTCGCAGAAGTAGTACTCCGAGTGGGCGGACTGCCACAGCAGGAAGCCGGACAGCCGCTGCTCGCCGGACGTACGAATGACGAGGTCGGGGTCGGGTTGGCCCCGGGTGTACAGGTGCTCGGCGATGAGGTCGACGTCGAGGATCTCGGCCAGTTGCTCGATGGACGTGCCGGCGTCGGCGTGCTGTTGCAGCAGGGACCGCACCGCATCGGCGATCTCGCGCCGTCCGCCGTAGCCCACGGCGATGTTGACCATGATGCCGTCGCGGCCGGCTGTCGCCTCCGCGACCTCCTTGAGCACCGTCGCCGTGGCGTCGGGCAGCAGGTCCAGCGCTCCGACCGGCGTGACCCGCCACGGCTTGTCCGGCGCGGCGAGTTCGGTAGCGACGCCGGCGATGATCCGCAGAAGCGGATCGAGCTCCTCGGCCGGCCGGCTCAGGTTGTCCGTCGACAGCAGCCACAACGTGACGTGGTCGACTCCGACCTCTGAGCACCAGTCGAGCAGGTCGGCGATGCGCTGCGCTCCAGCCAGGTGACCCTCGTTGACGTCCACGAAGCCCGCGGCGCGGGCCCACCGCCGGTTGCCGTCCAGCATGACGGCGACGTGCTTGGGCACCGGTCGTCCGGCCAGTGAAGCGCGCAACCGTCGCTCGTACACGGAGTACACCGCGCCGCGCAGACCCACGAAGCGGGAGCTTATCGCCTCGAGCTGAATCGTCTTGCTCCGGCGCGCCGCTGCTGTAAGGATGTAATTACGTAATTACCCGGAGGTTGACATGCACGAAGTGAGTGGCAGCGAGCGTCGCTATCGGCGCGGTTTCGGACCCGGTAGCCGCCGGCATGGCGGTCCGCACGGCCGAGGTTTCGGTCGTCCCGGTGGTTGGCAGCAGGCGGACCTACCGCAGGCTGACGACGCGGCGGCGTGGTTTACCGGGCGGCTGCCCGACGGCTGGTTCACCGGAGCGCCCACGGTCGACGTCGACCGCGAAGAGATCACCGTCATCGGCGCACTGCCCGCCCCTGAATCGACGGACGATGCCGCGGTAGCCGGGCGAATCAGCCGGTTCCGCGAGGACACTCGCGAGCAGCGGATGCAGGTCGCGGACGAGGCCGAAGCGCGCTACGGCCGCAAGGTGGCGTGGGGGGCATCGGTCGGCGACACGACGGTGCTGTTCACCAATTTGTCAGTACCGGTGATGACTCGGCTGCGGCAGAACGAGCGCCGGGTGCTCGACACGCTGGTCGACGCCGGCGTGGCTCGCTCGCGGTCCGAGGCGCTCAGCTGGTGCGTCAAGCTCGTCGGCGAGCACACCGAGGACTGGCTGGCCGGCCTACGCAACGCGATGGCCGAGGTTGACAAGCTTCGAGCCGAGGGCCCGGACGTCGGAGACGCCTCCGCCAGCGACTAGAGCGTGTCTGACAAAGATTGCGCCTGGTGGTTGTGAGGGTCGGTCGTGTGTCGAGATTTCGGTTGGTGTCTGATGCGTCGTGGTCGTTGACCGCGTCGATGTTGCCGTCGCGTACCGGCCGGCAGGGCCGGCCTTTCTCGAACGCGCGCACGATGGTGGAGGGGCTTATCTACCGGTATCGGTGCGGGATTGCCGGGCGTGATCTTCCTGAGGTGTTCGGGCCGGGGCAGACGGTGTGGACGTGGCATCGGCGGATGGCGCCGATGGCACGTGGGACGAGATGCTGGCCGCGTTGACCGCGCAGGCCGATGCTGCCGGGATGCCGGACTGGTCGGGCGCGGTGGATTCCACGATCACGCGTGCGCCCCAGCGGGCGGCCGCGCACGCCTGACCGGCTCCGCGGCGATAAGGCGTACTCCTCGCGCGCCATCCGCGCCTACCTACGCGAGCGCGGGATCGTCACCGTCATCGCCGTCTGATCAGATCGGGCACGGTCAACGTCGCGGCTCACGAGGCGGCCAGCCACCAGCCTTCGACCCGGTCGACTACCGCAACCGCCTTATGGCGGACTGTCTTCGCTGCCCAGAGTTTCGGCTTGGCGGCGGTCACCGAATCCCCATCGCCGGCGTAGGTCCGCGTCTGATGTCAAAGGATGAAGCACGCGATGGCTACGTAGTGGCAGGCGGCCGCGGCGCAGACATAGGCGTGGAACACTTCGTGGTAGCCGAAGACGGCGGGGATTGGGTCAGGCCGGCGGCGGTGGTAGCAGAACGCGCCGACCGTGTAGAGGACACCGCCGGTTACCAGCAATAACGCGGGAGCCGCACCGGCATGGGCCCAGACCGCGGGCACAGCCGCTCCGCTCGTCCATCCCAAGGCGACGAAGATGGCCCCGGTCAGCCGTTCGGATGCGTTCATGGAACCTAGGTGCCTGACGAGCGCGGTCAACGTCAGAACCCAGATCCCGAGGACGCCAACCACCCCGTACGGGGCCGGCACGCACAACAAGAACGGCGGGGTGGCCGTGCCGGCGATGAGTACGAAGATCATGGCGTGGTCGAGCCGCTGCAGCCGCTTGGCTGCGGCTGCACGCCACTGGCCGCGGTGGTAGAGCGCGCTGGCGCCGAACAGGCTGCTGACCGCGCCGGCGTACGTCCCCGCTGCGACGAGCCGGACTACACCGTGCGTTCCAGCGAGAAGGATCGTGCCGGCGGTCAACGACAGCTCGAAGAACACCAGGTGGGACCACCCTCGCCACCGCGGCTTCGAGTAGCTCAACCCGCGTCGAGAGTCGAAGAGGAAGCGCGGATCTTGACGCACTGAGTCGGCGGCGAACCCCGCATCTTCCTGGATCGAGGCGTCTACCGCCGCGCCCTCCACCGTCACCACGGGGCAGGGCCGTGATTCAGCCGACGGCGTACAAGCGGGAAGGACACGACCAGGCGGAGCGGCATAGGACTGAGTCCAGCGTGTCGACGGGTAACACCGAAGCGCCCGGTGGCGAGCAAAGCCTGCTCTACACGCTCAACTGTCGCGTGGTTCCGGACTGGCTGGGACCTCAACCACGACCGACACTAATACCTACGCGCGACGCCCGCACAGTGGCGTGACGGCGTCAGCTGCGTGCGCCTCGACCTAGGATCTCGGGAACCTGAGGCTTGCTTCGTTGGTCGCGGCCATGGTGTCGACTTGGTGAAGCGCGGAGTGGCTGACCTGGGCGGCTTAAGTGGTGTTGGCCTTGACCATGCAGGAGTTGGACGATGTCGTCTTTCCTGATGTTCATCGGTCTCTCTCGCCATGCGCGGTGTAGCGCCGGCGGGGGGGCGGGGGGGGGGTTTGGCGCCGCCCCCCGGGGGGGGGGGTGGGGCAGCCCGGGGGCGGCGGGGGGGGGGTGGGGGGG
>CAXTNQ010000067.1:0-3574 GCA_964245745.1 uncultured Jatrophihabitantaceae bacterium | reverse complement strand
GAGCTGGAGGGTGCGTCAGCGCTGCGCGCGAGTCTGGTCGTTGACGTCGGGCTCGTCGATCTGCTCCTTGCGAACTGTCTCGTTAACTTCGTGTTGCTCGGTGATGGTGTCCTTACCGAGCTTGACGCGTTCGACCGGGACGGTCTCCTTACTGATGACGGGTCGTTCCGCGGTCAGCGTGATCTCGTGTTCCTCTTCGGTGATGTCGCCGCCGGACATCGCGGAGTCGCGGTTGGCGTCGGTGATGGGTTCCCGCTCGAGGCGGACCTCTTCGTGGGACACGGGGACCGTCTGCGTGACGTTCTCGGTGACCACGTACTTGCGGAGCCGGACCTTGCCGGTTTCGACGTGCTCGGTGCCGACGTGCAACTGCTCCTCGGAGCGGGTCATCGCGTCGTCGGTGGTCGGCCCGGACGTGTCGCGACCCTGCACTCCTGCGTCCCCGGCACGGTCGCGACGATCCTGCCGATCGCCGTTGCTATCGGCGACTGGCGCGGCCTGCTGGGCGCCGAGGTGCCCGGCGTAATGCTGGTAGAGGGCATCGTTCTCGCTGTCCTCGAGGTGTCCGTCGCCGTCGACCTTCGGGGCGTCCTTGACCATGTCTTTGGAGACGGCCAGTTGCAGGTTCTCGCCGTCGACGCGTGAGCCGTAGACGGGCGCGAAGCTTTCCTTATTGCCGAACATCCCAGTGGAAACGGTTACCCACACCGGTTGGCCGCTCTGGTCGTCGAGGTAGATCTGCCCGATCTTGCCGATCTTGGCGCCGTCGCTGTCGAGCGCGGTGCGCCCCATCATCGATTGCAGGTCCTGTGTTTCGGTCATGCGGTACTCCTTCACATCGGGTGGTGCGGGTGACGGGCGACCGGTTGGTCCACGCCACGTCGGCTCTTGGCAGGCCGGATGGTTGAGTGGTGCGCGGGCGCTGCGCTCGGGAGCCCCTGCTGAGTGCCGCTGAGTAAGTGGGGCGTGACCTCGGTTGAGGGGCGCCGATCCTCCTCTTCGGGAGGCTTCATCTAGTTAGACGCAGTGCGGCGGAAAACGTCGCAACTCTCCTTTGCTTCAACAGTTGGGTGCGACGTTTCGGTGCGCGCGACGTCTAACGGTGTGAGGCCCGGAGTTGACCGGCGCGCTCGCCCACCCGAATTGAAGGAGACTCGTATGACCCAGTCCAGTGTGGTGACCAGGCCTGAAGGCAATTCCGCTGCGTCGTCGTCTTCGGGGAAGTCCCCAGCAACGACCGGTTCCAGTAACAGCCGCTTAGCAACTGATGAGGGCAAGATCAGCGTCGCGCAGGGAGTGGTCCAGAAGATCGCGGGGATGGCGTGTCGCGAGATCTCCGGCGTGCACTCGATGGGCACCGGCGGGTCGCGCATGTTCGGTGCGATCAAGGAACGCATCCCGGGCAGCTCCGGTCCGAACGTCGCCCAGGGCGTCGGCGTCGAGGTCGGCGAAACGCAAGCCGCGATCGATCTGGACATTGTCATCGAGTACGGCGTGAGCATCGCCGATCTCGGTCGCAGCATTCAACGCAACGTCAAGCAGTCCGTCGAGCGGATGACCGGTCTGGACGTCGTCGAGGTCAACGTCGCGGTCGACGACGTGTACCTGCCGTCCAGCGACAGCCAGCAGGACAGCCCGTCACGAGTCTCATGACGGAGAGCACCGAAGCAGCGACCGTCGACGGGGTGAACGTCGATGCTGTCGCCGCGGCGGCTCGCGGCTGCCCGGGGGTGTCCGACCTCGCCGGGGGACGGTTCGGCGACGTCACCTCATACCTGCCCGGCCGGCGGGTTCCCGGGGTTGCGGTCGACGCCACCACGGTGACGGTGCAGGTCCGCGCCCGGTGGGGGGTTCGCGCTGCGGACCTCCTCGGTCAGGTCACTGCGGCGGTCACGCCACACGTGGCCGGGCGTTCGACGCAGGTGGTCGTCGATGACATCGACGACTCACCCGCCATTGCCACGGCGCCGGCGCCGCCTGAGCCGGCCAGACGCTCCGCCGCGCCGCGCCCGAATTCCCCGGCGGCCGTGAAACCGACCGCGGCACCATCTGCGACGTTCTGACCGTCCCGCTCGCTCATTCTGGAGGTTGTCCCGTATGAATCGTGTCTCGCTCGCGACCCTGACCGGCCTGATCCTGGGTTTGGCGTTGGTGTTCGGCAACTTCGGCGACATGTTGATCGTCGCCCTGTTCGGTGCCATCGGTTACGTCGTCGCGAAGGTCATCGACGGCGACCTGGACGTGTCCGCGCTCCGCGGGCGAGCAAGCAGCGATCGGTGACCCGAGCCCCGACCCTCGACGACCCGTCCACCGGGACGTCCACCGCGCCAGCTGGCGCGGGAAGCGACTCCTCGGTAGGTCGCACCGAGCTGGGAACGATCCGCGTGAGTGACGAGGCGGTGGCGAAGATCGCCGCGCTCGCAGCCGCGGAGGTCCCGGACGCGGGCGCCTCCGCGACCCGGGTACTCGGGCGAGCCGTTCCCGGGGGCGGCCATCTCGGGATACGTAGCGCTGATCTGGACGGGTTTCCGAAGGCCACCGCCGACGTCGACGGCAGTGTTGCCTACGTGAGTATCGAGCTGAGTGTGCGCTGGCCGGCGTCCGTCCCGCACGTCACCAGCCGCGTGCGTGAGCGCGTTCGCGACCAGGTGCAGCAGCTGACCGGACTCACCATCCCCGAAGTGCGCATCGCGGTCACCGATCTGGTCACCGACGTTCCCAGCCCGTCCCGCGTGAACTGAAGGAGGATCGGTATGCGCATCGTCAACCGGCCGTTGGCGTTCCTGCTCGCCTTAGCACTGCTCGCGGCCAGCGTCATCCTCGTCGTCGAAGTCATCGCGCACGCAGTCGACGCCAAGCACGTCATCGTCGACTGGCCGTCATGGCAACGCTGGGCCGAACGCACCCACTGGAACCGAGCCGTCGTCAAAGTGTGGTCGATCATCTTGATCGTCGTCGGTGCGCTGCTGCTCGCCAGCCAACTCAAACCCCGCCGGGCGACCCGCGTGCCGGTGCGGTCCGAGGACTCCGCCACCGACGCGGCGCTCACCCGTAAGGGTGTCGCCGTCGCGCTCACTTCGGCCGCCATCGACGTGGACGGCATCACCGGCGCAACCGCCGACGTCTCGCCCCGCCGGATCACGGTCACCGCCCGCTCGGCCGCAACGGGTAACGCCGCCACGCAGCCCCTCACCGACCCGGTCACCGGTGCGGTCCAGAGGCGCCTCGACGGGCTCGAACTCCAACACGCGCCCAGGCTGTCTGTGCGCGTCACGACCCGGAGCCGATGATGCACGCCGACCGCACCAACCGCATGGCCCTCACGCTGTTCGGGCTCCTCGTGCTCGCCGCCGGCATCGCCGGACTGATCGCCAGCGTCGGCGGCTTCGGGAAGGCGTTCGCGCACAAGGCCCTGTTCACCAACCGAGTCTCACGTTACTTCGGCGAACAAGGAACCTGGCTGTGGCCGGTCATCGCCATCGCCGCCGCCCTCATCGGGCTCGTCGCGCTGCGCTGGCTGTACGTCCTCGTCACCAGCACCGACCGGTCCGGAGAACTTGTCGTCCCCGGTGAC
>CAXTNQ010000066.1:0-14240 GCA_964245745.1 uncultured Jatrophihabitantaceae bacterium | reverse complement strand
CCCTCGGCCAGGCCGCTGACGACCTGGGTGGTGCCTCCGCCGGCCAGACCAGTGGTCACGGACGTATTGACCGTGCGGCCATCAACGCTCTTCTCGACGTAACTGCCGCCGGCGCCGGTGTGCACCGCCAGCGTCGGCACGGTGATCCCAGTGACCTGGCGATAGATGATCGCGACCGTGGCCGTGTCCCCGGCGTGCATCCCGGCCGGGTTCCCGGTCACGTTGACGACGACTGGAAAGGTGGCGACACCCGTCGTCCCGCTGCTGGCCAGTAGGCCGAGGGAGGCCACGGTCCCGTAGACGGTGGCCGATCCACTACCCGGGACGATCTGCGCCTGGTCTCCGACTTTGAGCAGCCCGAGCGTCGTCGAATCAACCGACGCGTTGACCAGCCAGGAGGTCGTATTGATGAGTAGGAATTGCGTCGTCGAAGAACTGCTGCTCGAGGCGTTGTTCGACGATCCGCCGCTTCCGCCTCCGGTCGCCGTGGCGGCGCCCCCACCGGACCCGCTCCCGCCGCTGCTGGACGTCCCGCTCGAGGTGCCGCTGACGGCCTGACCGACGGTCAGGTTCACCGTGGCGACCACGCCGGCGAAGGGGGCCGTCAGGGTGGCCTCGCTCAGGGCGGTCTGCGCCGAGGCGACCGCGCTCTGCTGAGAGGTCACCGACGCGTTGTCCGCGGCGATCTGCGTGGCAGACGCCGACGCATCGGTATCCGCCGTCAGCTTTGCCTGTGCCGTCGCCAACGCCGCTTTGGCCTGGGCCAGACTGGCCTGTAGGGAAGCCGAGTCGACGGTGGCCAGGACGGCGCCGGCGGCCACACTCTGGCCCTCGGCGACCGGCACCGTGGTCACCCGTCCGGACACCTGGAAGTTCACGATCGACTGCTGTGCCGGCGCTACCGCACCACTGACCGACACTGTGGCCCGAACCGTGCCGCTGCTAGCGGCCACCAGCCGTGTTGGGTCGGCGCTCGCCGTCGCGGTACCGCGGCCGAACAGAGCGTAGCCACCGACCCCGGCTCCCGCCAATACGACGACCACCACCACGACGGCCCACGGGCGCGCGGCGAGGAACCGCATCAGCTTTCGCATGTCTCGGGTCTCCGGATCTGCGCGGACTTGTCCCGCCGCGGTGCGAAACGATGCTCCGCGGAACTAACGGTTGGCCACGAGTCACCTGAGACGACGCTGTGGACGCGCGTCCGGCCGACGTGAGTGCTTCCGCCGTGTTTGGCCCGGACGATGCCGATAAGACGGACATCATTCGCCGGGCCGTCTTCCGCGCCGACCCGCGAAGACCGGCACGAGACAGTTCAGCTACCTCGACATCCGGTGATCTTCACGTCGAAGTCTCAGCTTCCGCATGTTCGGCCTCCAGCGTGCGCGATCAGCGTGAGTCACGGCCGAGGAGGACGCCATGCCGCAGCGCGTAGCACGCACGGCTCCTCTCGCGTTCGTACGCCGGGCCTTCGCCGCCTTGACCGTCGCGGTTGTCGTGCTGACCGGCGGTTCGGTGTTCTCGGCTGAGCCGGCGCACGCATCGACCCCGTCAGCGGCTCAGTCCGCCGCCCAGCTGGCGAGCGCGTCCGGTTTCCGGACTGGCATCGCTGTGCTCGACCTGCAGACCGGCGAATACACCGGAGCCGGCGACGACACCGGCAGCTTCGCGAGCGAGTCCGTGGTCAAGGTGCTCATCGCCGCTCAGCTGTTGTTGGCCGGGCAGATGGCAGGCTCGACCGAGACGACCGCGTACCAGATGATCACGCAGTCGGACGATGACGCCGCCGACGCCTTGTACGGGCTGGCCGGTGGAGACGACGTGATCGACCTCGTCGCCGATCACTACCACCTGACCGATCTCGGTTCGCCACCGACGCAGTCCGGTTGGTGGGGCGACACCGAGATCACCGCCAAAGGCGTCGTGCAGCTGTACGCCGCTATCGCCCGAGACCCAGTGGTCGGCCCCTGGCTGACCGACGCCATGGCGCACACAACGGAGTACGCCGCCGACGGCACCGACCAGTTCTTCGGCATCCCCGCGGCAACTACCGGCGCCGAGATCAAACAGGGCTGGGGTGACGACGGGCTCGACACCCCCGACGCGGTGTTCAACTCCACGGGCTACGTCGACGATGGCAAGTTTGCCGTCGCAATCCTGGTCGACGGCGCACCAGACACGTATGGCGCGGCGATCAGCCAGATGGTCACCGCCGAAGCCCAGGCTCTGATGCCCGGCGGCCGCGTGGACGATCCCGCCGACCACAACCCCGTGCTCAGCGCGGTCCAGGCCACGTCGGACGGCAGCATGGTGCACCTGCGCGGCACCGCGAGCGACCCGGACAGCTCCGGCAGCATCACGATCGTTGCCGCTGAGGCATCCACGCCCATCGAGAGCGCGCCCACCGACGACCAGCACCACTTCGACCTAGCGTTCAGCGCGACCGACGGTACGCACACCTACGTCGTCGCGGCGGCCAACGTCGGTGAGGGCAGCGGCGACACGTCCACCACCGCGACCGTCACCGTCACCGGTCGTCCTCAGGGCGGCGTCCAGACCGTGACCGGCGGCGTCGGCGAGATCACCGTCACGGGTTGGGACGTCGACTCCAACCGCACCGAGTCCCACGACGCGGTCGTGGCTCTCTCGGTTGACGGGGCGCCCCCCAGGGACACCACCGTGACATGGTCGGCCCCGACGCCAGCCGGACCAGACGGTGGGCCTTACGTCGTTTCCGTGCCGGCGCCTCCCGGCGTCGACCGCCTGACGATCATCTACCGAGGCACCAGTCCGGCACCGAACCTCGACGAGGGGACGTGGACCGTGCTGGTGAGCGCGCCCGAACACCGCGAATCCACGGCGCGCCGGGTCACTCGGATCTCCGTTGCCGGGCTGGTCGCGCTGGCGCTGGCCTGAACGGACGACCGGGTGACCTAGGTAGTGCGGCTACGCGGATTCGATGGGCTGGTGCTCATCGTGACCGTTGGTGCTGGTCCCGACGCCGTTACGCAATGAGTCGAAGATGGCCAGACCTTGCCCAACCAGGCCCGAGGCGATCTCGCCGAGGCCCTGGGAGCCGTTGAGCACCGTCACGTTGGCGCGCGAGAGCCCTTGAGAGGCCTCGCGGACGATCTGTGGCAGCTGCTCGATGAGCAACTGATCGAGCGAGACCCGGTTGTGCGACGCCGCTGCCTCCGCTTGAATGCGCGTCCTCTCGGCGTCGGCCTGCGCCAGGATGCGGATGCGCTCCGCCTCGGCTTCGGCGGGCTTCACCACCTCGGCGACGAGCTGCTGCTGACGCAGGTCGCCGTTGCGCACGGCCAGGTCGGTTTGGGCGGCGAGCACCTCCCGGGCCGCCAAAGCCTGCGCGAGGGGGCCGGACTGGGACGCTTCGGATTCCGCCCGGTCTACCGCGGCGCGCGCCTTCGCCCGGACGACCGACGTCTCGCGGGTGAACTCGGCCTGGGCACGCTGAGACTCCTGCTCGGCCTGCGCGGCCGCCTGGTTGGCCTTCGCTTTGGCGATCTGCACCTCGGAGTCGTACTGCGCCTGGACCACGTTCGTCTCGCGCAGGTATTGAGCTTGCGCCCGAGCCGACTGCTGCAACGCCTGCGCCGCCGACTGGTCGGCCTCCGCCTTGGCCGCCGACACCTCCGCCGCGAGCCGTGCCTGGACGACCGTGGTCTCCCGGGCGTACTGGGCCTGCGCCCGAGCCGACTGCTGATCGGCTTCCGCCGCCGCCTGATCCGCCTGCGCCTGGGCGATACGCGCCTGCCGCTGAATGGCTGCGTTGTGCGGCGCGGCCATCGCCGTGATGTAGCCGAGCTTCATGTCGTCGATGGACTGGATCTGGAACGAGTCCACGGTCAGGCCGATCTTGGCCATCTCGACCTTCGACGCGTCGAGGACACCTTCGGCCAGCCGCTGCCGTTCGGTAACGATCTCCTCCACCGTCATCGACCCGACAATCGAGCGCAGGTGCCCGGCGAAGATCCGGCCGACGAGCACCGACATCTGACTCTGGTCGGAGAGAAAACGCTGACCCGCGTTGACGATGCTCTCGTTGTCGTTGCCCACCTTGAACGCGATGACCGCCCGCACGTTGAGCGCTATGCCCTGACGGGTCACGCAGATCTCGGTGACCTCGGACTCGGCCATGGACAACCCGAGGAAGCGTGCCTTGCGGAAGAAAGGGATCACGAACGCTCCGTGGCCGGTGACCACGCGGAAGGGGGCGCCGCTGGCGCCCTTGCCGCCGGAGATCAACATTGCCTCGTCCGGCTCGGGCACCTTGTAACCGAACATCGACCCTCCTGGGGAACGCGCCTCCCCCGCCAGCGGCGAGCTCGTGGCGAGAACGGGACCGGACGACACGTGAGACGGCCTCGGGCCGACCGCTACCGGCGGCACAGCTTACGACGCTCGCGACAACTGACCACCGCCCGGCCATCCACGCAGCGTGCGGTCGAACTCACACCGCCGGGACGTCAGCCCCTGGGTCCGACCACGGTTCGACGAGAACGATGCGGCTGCCGAGCGCTGAGACCACGAGCACCACCTGGCCGGCGGCCAAGGCGCGCTGCGAACGGGCCAGGTAGACCTCGGTGCCCCCACGAACCCGCACCTGAACCTCACCAAGACCATCTGCGCCGCGCGTACCGAGCAGGAGCCGGCCGGTCAGGCCGACCACCTCATCGTCGGACGGCATACCGGTCAGCCGATCGCCCGAGCCACGATGCGCAGATCCGCCACCAGGCTGTCGTACGACTCCTGCCGCACCGCCGGGTCGGCGCGCAGTACGGCCGACGGATGAATCGTCGCCAGCGCCACGCGAACGGGCAGCACGTCATCGGCGAACGGGCCGTCATCCGGTGGCCAGGGCAGTTCCCGACCGCGCTGCTCGGTGAGCCGGAAGTCCTTGCCGAACAGCGAGGTCGCTGCGGTCGCGCCGAGCGCTACGACGACCGATGGCTCTACGGTGCTGAGCTCCGCAGCCAGCCAGGGGCGGCAGGCGACGATGTGCGTCATGCCCGGCTTCGCGTGCAACCGGCGTGCGCCGTAGTCCGACGGCTTCCACCGGAAGTGTTTGACGGCATTCGTGACGTAGGTAGTCGCGCGGTCGATCCCCGCCTCCGCCAGCGCACGGTCGAGCACGCCACCGGCCGGTCCGACGAACGGCAGCCCACGCCGGTCCTCGACATCGCCAGGCTGCTCGCCCACGAGCATGGCTTCGGCGCGCACCGGCCCTCGGCCGAACACCGTCTGCGTCGCGTTCTCGTACAACTCGCAGCCGTGACAGCCCGACGCCGCCTGCGCGAGCTCAGGCAGCGACTCACGGTCAGCCGGGACGTACAGCTGCGCCCCGGGCGCCTTACCCGGGCTCATGCGGGGATCCGTCCGCCCGGTCCGAGCGACTCCCGGTCGCTGCGAAGATTCACGGTGCAAGCTTGCGCAGCTGTGGCAGCACCTCGTCGCGCTAGAACGCGAAGAAGCCGTCCGCCTCGGAGCCCGGGACGGTGCCGCCGATCTGCGAGATGTAAATCTCGTCGAACCCGGCGGCTGCATACGGTCGGAACGCGTCGACGTGGCGTTCGACGTCCGGACCGTAGGCCAGCGAGTCCCGGGTCATGTCCGCGGTGACCAACGCGCTGGCCTGCTCGAAGTGCCGCGGGCTGGGCAGCTCTTGCGACAGCTCTCCCGGTACACCCTGCGTCGCCCACAACCGATGCGCGGTACGAACCGCAGTGTCGTCCGACGTCGCCCAGCACACCTTATAGCCGGCCTGCACCACCTTGCCCATCCCGCCGGCCTCGCGGAAGCGGGTGACGAGCTCGGTGTCCGGCTTGGTGGTGATGTAGCCGTCCCCGATCCGTCCGGCCAGGTCGGTGGCCTTCGGCCCGAAGCCCGACACGTAGATCGGTGGCGGAGTCTCCGGGCGGGTATAGATGCGCGCGTCCTCCACTGTGTAGTGCGACCCATGGTGCGAGACGAACTCGCCGGACCACAGCTTGCGGATGACCTCGACGGCCTCCTCCAGCATGTCGAGTCGTACGTCGGTGCTCGGCCACCTCGCTCCGGTGACGTGCTCGTTGAGCGCTTCCCCGGAGCCGACGCCGAGCGCGAATCGTCCACCGAGCAGCACGGCGCTGGTCGCGGCGGCTTGCGCGATCACCGCCGGATGCACGCGCACGGTCGGACAGGTCACGGCCGTGGTGACCGGCAAACGGCACACCCGGCTGATCGCGCCGATCGTCGACCACACGAATCCGCTCTGGCCCTGCTCGTCGTTCCACGGGAGGTAGTGGTCGGAGATCCACAGCGCGTCGAACCCGGCTTGCTCCGCCGCGGCCGCCTGGTCCACGAGCTCCTCGGGGCCGTACTCCTCGCTGGACAGGAAGTATCCGATCTTCATGCGCCGAGCTTGCCCACTCTGCACCCGACTTACGCAGGTGAAGTGGCTGCTAAGTGTGACCGAGCGCTGCTATGGGTATACGGCACCGCAGATTCGTTCTCGAGCTGCGGCGTATGCGACACCACACGGGGAAGGACGTCTATGCGGATCCTCGGCATCAACGCGGTCTACCACGATCCTGCTGCGGCCATCGTCGTGGACGGGCAGGTCGTCGCGGCTGCGGAGGAGGAGCGGTTCAGCCGGCGCAAGCACGGTAAGCGTCCGGTGCCGTTCTCGGCGTGGGAGACGCCGGACCTGTCGGCGGCCTGGTGCCTCGCGGCGGCTGGACTGCGTGCGGACGACCTCGACGCGGTCACGTACTCCTTCGATCCCGCTCTACATCTGCCCCCGGAGCAGCTCGGCCTGCACGACCCGTGGGACCACCTGCGTCACACGTACGCCGAGCGGGCCGGTCAGTTCCTCGCCGACGCTCTGCCCGGTCTCGACCCGGACCAGCTCCACCATGTGCCGCATCACGTGGCCCACGCGGCGTCGGCGGCTCTGGCCGCGCCGTTCGACGGTGATACCGCCGTCCTCGTGCTCGACGGGCGCGGCGAGCAACACAGCCACCTGGCGGGCGAATACCGCGGCGGGGCGCTCACCACCCTGTACGCGCAGCGCCTGCCACACTCCATTGGGCTCCTGTACGAGGACGCGACAGACCACCTGGGTTTCCTACGCAGCAGCGATGAGTACAAGGTGATGGCATTGGCCAGCTACGGCACGCCGCGTCACCTCGACCAACTTCGCCAGCTCGTCCACGCCACCGGAGACGGTGGTTTCGTCAGCACCGGCGTGGACTGGGACGCACTGGCCAAGCGCCGGCGGACGGATGAGGCGTGGAACGCCGACCACGCGGACTTGGCGGCCAGCCTGCAGGCCGTCGTCGAAGAGGTCCTGCTCGATCTCGCCGGCTGGCTCCATGCGCGCACCGGGTCGAGCCGTCTCGCGTTGGCCGGCGGAGTGGCCCTCAACTGCGTCGCCAACAGCCGGATCTACGCCGAGTCACCCTTCGACGAGGTCTGGGTGCAGCCGGCGGCCGGGGACGCCGGTACCGCGCTCGGGGGTGCCCTCGCCGTCGCCCAACAAGCGGGCGACCCCGTGACGACTTGGCCCGGTCCGGATCTGGGCCGCGGATTTTCCGACGCGGACATTGAGCTCGCACTACGGACCGCCCGTGTGCCCTATGTCCGCCGCGACGACGTCGCCGAGGTCGTGGCCCGGGCGCTGGCCGACGACCGAATCGTCGCCTGGTTCCAGGGCCGGGCCGAGTACGGGCCGCGGGCGCTGGGCCACCGGTCGCTGCTCGCCCACCCGGGACGGCCAGAGAACCTCACCCGGCTCAACGACGTCAAGGGTCGAGAGCAGTTCCGGCCGGTCGCGCCCATGGTGTTGCTGGACCGCGCCGCCGACCTGTTCCGACGCGGGCCCATCCCGTCGCCCTACATGCTGTTCGTCCACGACGTGGACGACGCCTGGCGTGACCGCATCCCCGCCGTCGTGCATGTCGACGGCACGGCCCGGATCCAGACCGTAGACCCGGCGAAGGAGCCGCTGGTCGCGCGTATGTTGACCCACTTCGAACGCTTGACCGGCCTGCCGGTCGTCGTGAACACCAGCCTGAACACCGCCGGACGGCCGATGGTCGACGACATCAAGGACGCCCTGGAGTGCTACGGCTCGACACCGGTCGACCTGTTGGCCATCGGACCCTTCGTCCTCCAACGGACGCCGTGACCGAAACACGCGTCGCCGTGGTGATCCCCACCATCGGCCGGGATTCACTGCGGGTGCTGCTCGCGTCACTCGACGCGTCGGTCGGCCCGCGGCCGGACCAGGTCATCGTGGTCGACGACCGGCGCATCGTCGGCCCTTCCCTATTCGCCGACGGGGACGTCCCGCGCGGCCTCCGCCCGCGGGTCACGGTGCGGCGCAGCGGAGGTCGAGGGCCGGCGGCGGCGCGCAACCTCGGCTGGCGCAGCGCGGACGCCGCGTGGATCGCCTTCCTCGACGACGACGTCGTGGTGCCGCGGAATTGGCTCGCCGACCTGGCGACCGACCTAGGCGCCGCGCCGGCCGACGTGGCCGGCGTGCAGGGACGGCTGACCGTCCCGCTCACCGAGAGTCGCCGCCCCACCGACGCCGAACGGGCGACGGCCGGGCTGCAGGACGCCCGGTGGATCACCGCGGACATGGCGTACCGGCGCGTCGTGCTGGCGACGCTCGGCGGGTTCGACGAGCGCTTCCCACGGGCCTACCGGGAGGACGCGGACCTGGCCCTGCGGGTCCTCGGAACGAGCGCACGGCTGGTCGTCGGACGGCGGGCGGTCACCCATCCCGTCCGACCACAGCGGTGGGACGCCAGCGTGCGTGCCCAACAGGGCAACGCCGACGACGCCCTGATGCGGCGGCGGCACGGCGGCGATTGGCGAGTACGGGCCGGAGCCAGCGCCGGCCGGAGGCGCCGACACCTCGCCGTCACGGCCGCCGGAGCGGCCGGCGTCGGGCTGGCCATCGCCGGCCGGCACCGAGCGGCGGCCATAGCCGGCACGGTGTGGGCCGCGGGCACGGCCGAGTTCGCCGCCGCCCGGATCGCTCCCGGGCCACGCGATGTCGGCGAAGTGACCCGCATGGTCGTCACCAGCGCGCTGATCCCGCCGGCCGCGGTGTGGCACAAGGCGCGGGGCACGGTGCGGCACCGCAACGCCGGCGCCTGGATGCCCCGACCCGTCGAGGCCGTGCTCGTCGACCGCGACGGCACCTTGGTGCACGACGTGCCCTACAACGCCGATCCGAAGCAGGTGCGGCCGCTCACGGGTGCGCGCCCGGCGCTCGACCGGCTGCGCGCCGGTGGCCTGCCGATCGGGGTGGTGCCCAACCACTCCGGTGTGGCCCGCGGCGTGATCACTGCAGACGCCCTGGCCGCCGTGAACCGGCGGGTCGACGAGCTGCTCGGCCCCTTCGAGACATGGCAGGTTTGCCCGCATGCGCCGGGCGCCGGCTGCGACTGCCGCAAACCGCGACCGGGGCTCGTCCACGCGGCTGCCGCGGCGCTGGACGTTCCGGCCGAGCGCTGCGTGGTGATCGGCGACATTGGGGCTGACCTCCAGGCCGCCGCCGCCGCCGGCGCCTTCGGCGTCCTCGTGCCCACGCCCGCGACGCGGCCCGAAGAAATCGCGTCCGCTGCGGTCGTGCGCCCCACCCTGTCCGCTGCAGTCGACCTCGTCCTCAGTGCAGCCACACCGTGAGGCACGTGCTCGTCGTCCGGCTGGACAGCCTCGGCGACATGTTGGTCTGCGGGCCCGCGATCCGCGCGCTGGCCAACGTCGCCGACCGGCTCACCGTGCTGGCCGGACCTGCGGGCGCCGCCGCCGCCCGACTGCTGCCGGGCGTCGACGACGTCGTCGTGTGGTCGTGTCCCTGGATCGCCGCGGACCCGCCGCCGGTCACGGCGGACGACCTCCTGACGATCGCGGGCCAGCTGCGGCGGCTCGACATCGAGGAAGCGGTCGTCCTGACCTCGTTCCACCAGTCGGCGTTGCCTACCGCGCTCGTCCTGCGGTTGGCCGGCATCGACCAGATCACGGCCGTGAGCGAGGACTACCCCGGTGCTCTGTTGGACAGGCGGCTGGCTGACCCGCCGGATGGCCCGGAGCCCGAGCGCATGTTGGCGATCGCGCGCGGCGGCGGCGGCCGGTTGAACGCCGGCGATGACGGCCGGCTCGCAGTGCGCGGAGCCGTCGAGCCCGCCGGCCTGCCCGACCGGCCGTTCGTCGTCCTGCACCCGGGCGTCACCGCCCCCGCCCGCGCCTATCCGGTCGATCTGTGGGTCGAGGTCGCTCAGCAACTACGCGACGACGGATGCCCGGTCGTCGTGACCGGGACCGCGGCGGACGAGGAGGTCGGCGGCCCGGTGGCTGAAGCCGCGGGCACGATCATGACGACGCACCCCCTGCCGGAACTTGTGGGGACGTTGTCCCGTGCCGCCGCCGTCGTCGTCGGCAACACCGGACCGGCCCACATGGCCGCGGCGGTCGGCACCCCCGTGGTGTCGCTGTTCGCACCGGTCGTGCCCGCGCAACGGTGGGCGCCGTATCGGACGCCCACCATCCTGCTCGGCGACCAGACGGCGCCCTGCCGCGACACCCGGGCCCGGCACTGCCCGGTCGAAGGTCACCCGTGCCTGGCGTCCGTAGCGCCGAAAGAGATCGTGGCCGCCGTCCAGACGCTGACCGGAGGGGCGCCGTGAGGATCGTCGTGTGGCACGTGCACGGCAGCTGGACGACGGCGTTCGTCCAAGGCGGCCACGACTACCTGCTGCCCGTCACGCCCGACCGGGACGGCGACGGGCTCGGCCGGGCCCGCACCTGGAACTGGCCGGCCTCCGTCGTCGAGCGCACTCCGGAGCAGCTGGCCGACGAGGACGTCGACGTCGTCGTCCTGCAGCGCCCGCACGAGCTGGCTCTGGCAGAGCGTTGGCTCAGGCGCCGTCCCGGCCGGGACGTGCCGGCGGTGTTCCTGGACCACAACGCGCCCGAGCCCCACCCGGTGCACAGCCGGCACCCGCTCGCCGGCCAGGACCGCATCCCGATCGTCCACGTCACGCACTTCAACCGGCTGTACTGGGACAGCGGCCGCGCCGCCACGGAACTCATCGAGCACGCGGTCGTCGACCCGGGATACCGCTACACCGGCGAGCTGGCGCGGGCGGCTGTCGTGATCAACGATCCGATCCGCCGCGGGCGCATGGTGGGCACCGACCTGCTCGAGCGCTTCGCCGACGCCGTGCCCATCGACCTGTTCGGCATGCGGGTCAGCGACGTGCCACACGTGCAGCCGCACGAAGACCTGCCGCAGCACGAACTGCACCGCGAACTGGCCCGGCGTCGCGCATACCTGCATCCCGTGCGCTGGACCTCGCTCGGGCTGTCGGTAGTCGAGGCTATGTATCTGGGTATGCCGGTCGTCGGGTTGGCGGCCACCGAGCTCGCCGAGGCGGTGCCCGTGGACGCCGGCGTGGTCTCGACCGATCTCGACCGACTGGTCGGCGCGCTGCGGAACTACCAGGTCGAGCCCGAGGCGGCGCGCGCCGCCGGCCGTCGTGGCCGTCGCGCCGCGCAGGAACGATACGGACTCGCGCGCTTTCTGGCCGACTGGGATCGGGTGCTGAAAGGAGTGACGAGATGAAAGTCGCCATGGTCTCCGAACACGCCAGCCCGCTGCGCGCCGTCGGTGACGTGGACGCCGGCGGCCAGAACGTGCACGTCGCCATGCTCTCGCAGGCCCTGGCCGCGCGCGGGCACGAGGTCGTCGTCTACACGCGGCGTGACGACCCCGCGCCGCCGCGACGGGTGCCG
Source organism: uncultured Jatrophihabitantaceae bacterium (assembly GCA_964245745.1). Classification (GTDB taxonomy): domain Bacteria; phylum Actinomycetota; class Actinomycetes; order Mycobacteriales; family Jatrophihabitantaceae; genus CAXTNQ01. Next base: position 2,432 of record CAXTNQ010000066.1, on the reverse strand, counting down.
TTCGGTCCTGGCGTGACCGTCGAACACCTAGACGCTGGACCGGCCGTGCCCGTCCCGAAGGACGGGTTGTCGCGGTACGTGCCGGAGCTCCGTGCGTCGCTGACCCGAGCGCTGGTTGCCGACACTCCGGCTCTGGTGCACGCCCACTTCTGGATGAGTGGACAGGCCGCCGTACCGGCCGGTGCGGCGGTCGGCGCACCGGTCGTGCAGACCTTTCACGCCCTGGGCGCGGTGAAGCGGCGCTGCCAGGGCGCCGACGACACGAGTCCGTCGCACCGCCTGGCCGTCGAGGCGGACCTCGTGCGCGACGTCGATCGGATCATCGCCACCTGCACGGACGAGGTACGCGAGCTGGTGTCGCTGGGTGCGACCCGGTCCCGCATCGACGTCGTCCCGTGCGGGGTCGACCTGACCCGCTTCGGCCCGGACGGGCCGGCCGCACCGCGCTCCCGGCGGCCGCGCCTGCTCATGGTCAGCCGGTTGGTGCCGCGTAAGGGCGTCGACGACGCGATTGCTGCACTAGCCGACGTGCCGGACGTCGAACTCATCGTGGCCGGCGGACCACCCGGCGCGCGCCTCGACGACGATCCCGAAGCCCAACGGTTGTGCCGCGTCGCCACAGACCTGGGCGTCAGCGGACGGGTAAACCTGCTCGGTCTGGTGCCCCGGCCGAAACTACCCGCGCTCATCCGGTCGGCGGACCTCGTGCTGTGCCTGCCGTGGTACGAGCCGTTCGGCATTGTGCCCCTCGAGGCCATGGCGTGCGGCGTGCCGGTTGTCGGCACGGCGGTCGGCGGCCTGCTCGACACCGTCACCGACGGTGTCACCGGCGCCCTGCTACCGCCCCGCCGCCCCGACCTCGTGGCCAAGGTCGTCACCTCGCTCCTCGCCGAGCCGGAGCTGCGGGCGGCGTACGGGCAGGCCGGAGTCGAGCGTGCCCGGCGGTGCTACGGGTGGGACCGCGTGGCGCGGGCCCCCGAACGCAGCTACCTGCGCACGCTCGTCGACGCTCGCCGGACGGCGCGTCCCCCGCGCGCCGGAGAGGAGGAGGTCGGATGACCGCCACGGCGGACACCCGGATGGTGCGCTCCGGCATCGAGCACGTCACGGCGCTGGCCGACGCGTTGCGCGAGTTCACCGCGCACCTCGACCGCGCCGACCGGTGGGGACGCGAACTGGCCTGCCGGCTGGTCGCGGGTCACCGGCTGCTCGCGGTGGGCAACGGCGGAAGCGCCGCCCAGGCCCAGCACCTGACCGCCGAAGTGGTCGGCCGCTACGCCCGGGACCGTCGGCCGTTCTCCGCGATCGCGCTGCATGCTGAACCGTCTGCGCTCACCGCGATACTCAACGACTACGGGCCGGACCAGGTCTTCGCCCGGCAGGTCGAGGCGCACGGTCGACCCGGTGACGTCCTGCTCGCGCTGTCGACATCGGGTCGCAGCCCGAACGTTGTCGCCGCGATCCACGCCGCGCGTGCGGCCGGGCTGACGACCTGGGCACTGACCGGGCCGGTCCCGAACCCGCTGGACGACATCGCCGACGAGGCGCTCGCGGTGGATGCGCCCGAAACGGCGATCGTCCAAGAATTGCATCTCGTCGCCGTCCACCTGGTGTGCGCCGCCATGGACGAGGAGCTCGGCTCGTGAACGACGGACCCGTGGTGGTCGTCGGCGACGTCCTGCTCGACGTGGACGTCGTGGGCCGCGCCGAGCGGCTCTCCCCCGAGGCGCCGGTACCCGTGCTCAGCGACACCGTCCAGCACCGCCGACCCGGAGGCGCGGCACTCGCCGCCCTGCTCGCCGCCCGCCGGTACCACGAGGTCGTGCTCGTCGCGCCGTGGGCGGACGACGACGCGGCCGCCGAGGTCGCCGATCTCCTGGCCGGCGCGGTCCGCGTGGTGCCGGTGCCGTGGACCGGCAGCACGCCGACCAAGACCCGGCTGCGCGCCGGCGGCCACGCCCTGGCGCGCTGGGACAGCGGCGGCCGGTCCGCAGACGCGGGAGTGTGGCCGGTCGAGGCCCGCGACGCACTGGCTTCGGCGGCGGCCGTCCTCGTCGCGGACTACGGCGGAGCCGCCGCCCGCGATCCCGAGTTGCGCGGCGCGCTGGCTCGGGGTCGGCGGCACGCGCCGCTCCTCTGGGACCCGCACCCCCGCGGGCCGGCTCCGGTGCCGGGTGCTGACCTGGTCACGCCGAACGACTCGGAAGCGGCGCGCTTCGCCCCCGACCATCCTGGCCAGAGCTGGGCCGCCGTCGGCGCCCGCGCCGCGGACCTGGCCGATCGGTGGCAGGCCGGCGCGGTGGCGATCACGTTGGGCGCCCGTGGCTCTCTCGTGAGCACCGGAACCGGCACGCCGCTCGTCGTCCCAGCGCCGGCCGTCACGGCCACCGACACCTGCGAGGGGCCAGCACGGGGATTGAAGTGAGGCACGC
>CAXTNQ010000065.1:5378-14257 GCA_964245745.1 uncultured Jatrophihabitantaceae bacterium | reverse complement strand
GCCGACGAGCAGCAGGACCTGATTGCCCGAGTCGACGACCGAGTGCACCGCTTCAGCCAGCATCGACGTGGACGTGGTGATCGCGAACGCCACGAACTTGATGACCGCGATCCCGAGATTGGCGCCCAGCGCGGCGAGCACGGCCCGTGTGCCGCCGGCATGGCCGCCGGCTGCCTCGGTGTGCTCGGCGTGCCCACCGGAAAGTGCGGCGTGCTCGGCGTGTTCACTCACGAGATCTCGCCCGGGCGCGGCTCGGAGGGATCGAAGCCCAGGCCGAGCGCCAGGTAGGTCGCGGTGAAGTCGCCGAACGCCGTGGCGGCCGCGAACCGTTCGAGCGGTGAGACGGCGCGGCCGACGTCCACCCGAGCCGAGCGGAGTCCACGTTGGGTGGCGATCCCGTGCAACGCGGCGGCGGCCCGGCGCGCTGCCCGCTCGTCGAGCTGGACCTCCGCGTCGGTCCGCGGCCCGAGGCCGGGATCGTCGGGCGATCCGTCGTCGCCGACGGTGAGCAGCACCGGACGGCGCGGCTCGTCCTCCGTACGGTCGGCGAACAACCCCTCCGGGTCGTCGGTGGAGAACGCCGGGACGTCGCCGCGCAGCAGCGCGCCGGCGATCGCCACCTCGTCCGGCAGGCCGACGGCCACCGCCGGGCTGCCGGCCAACAGCTGGCAGGCCTCGGCGATCACCCGCGCGGCCACGCCGGCCAGCGGGCCGGCGCCGGGCTCCAACGGCACGGCGGCGAGCAGCTTGGCCGGATTGGTGAACGCGGCGCGCGTCGGGCGACAAGCCTGGGCCGTCGCGTCCAGGGCGTCGGCGATCCGCCCCAGAGCTTCTGCTGGCGCCGCGACCAGACCAAGGCGGTCCGCGACCTGCAGCAACGGGGCCAGCACCGCCCAGCGCGCGGCGCGCAGGTGAACGCCGTCGGCCAGCGCAATCACCGGCTCCCGGCCGGCCGCCTGCGCGAGCGGCGACGGGACCGGCGCCACCACCGCCACGGCCAGACCCCGGTGCGCAGCTTGCTCGACCAGGCGGACCAGGCGGGGATGCCGGCCGTCGAGCGAGCCCCCGAGCAGCGCGTCCGCGGGGCCGGCCCAGCGCGGCAACTCCACGCCCGACCAGCCGACGGCCGGCGCCTGCGCGGTCACGGAACGGGCCAACACGCGGCCGGCGCCGGCGCTCGCGGGATCGACCGCGACGAGCACCGACCGCGGGACGTCGGCACTGGCCACGCGATGCACACCGGACTCGTCGGCGAGTGCCACGTACCGCCGCACCAGCGCCCCGGCCGTGGCCAACGCCCAGAGCAGGCGGCCTTCGTCGCGGCGCGCCATCAGCTCGTCGTCGTCGAGTACGAGCTCGTCGAACGCCATGATCAAGTTTTGGCGAGGAACCTAGGCCTCAGGATCCGAGGCGGCCACGCCGATGCCGCGCGGACCGGGCGTGCCCTCGTCGAGCAGCAACACCGGGATGCCGTCACGCACGGGGTAGGTGGTCAGGCAGCTCGTGCACACCAGCACGTCCTCCCCGTCCCGGGTGTCCTCGCGCAGGGGCGCATGGTCGTCACTCGGGCAGGCCAGGATCTCGAGCAGCTCGGCAGCGATCGGCATGGATGTCTTCCCTCTCGGTCAGGCTCGGATCACGGCGAGCGCCTCGTCACGCACGGCGGCCATGGTGGCGTAGTCAGGACCTTCGACGTTGAGCCGCAGCAGCGGCTCGGTGTTGGACGGCCGGACGTTGAGCCAGCCGTCCGGCCCGAGGTGGATGGTCAGCCCGTCGAGGTCGTCGGTGTCCACGGCCCGGTCGGCGAAGGTCTCGCGCAGCGCGGCCAGTCGGCCGGCCCCGTCGGTGACCTGCGAGTTGATCTCGCCGGACTCGACGTACCGACAGTATTCGCGAACCAGGTCGGCGAGCGGCTGGTCCTGCGCACCCAGCGCCGCCAGGACGTGCATGGCCGCCAGCATCCCCGTATCCGCGCGCCAGAAGTCCTGGAAGTAGTAGTGCGCCGAATGCTCGCCGCCGAAGACGGCCCCGGTGCGGGCCATCTCGGCCTTGATGAACGAGTGCCCGACCCGGGTGCGGACAGGGCGGCCGCCGTGCTCACGAACGACTTCGGGCACGGCCCGCGACGTGATCAGGTTGTGCAGGACGGTCGACCCGGGGCGTCGGGCGAGCTCTCGCACAGCGACGAGTGCCGTGATGGCGCTGGGCGAGACGGCATTGCCCGCGGCGTCGACGACGAAGCAACGGTCCGCGTCGCCGTCGAAGGCCAGCCCGAGGTCCGCCTGCTCGGCGACCACGGCCTTCTGCAGGTCGACGAGGTTCGCCGGGTCGAGCGGGTTGGCCTCGTGGTGGGGGAACGAGCCGTCCAGCTCGAAGTACAGGGGGGCGATCTGGAGCGGCAGAGCGTCCAGCACCGCGTCGCCGAGCACCGCCGGCACGGTGTAGCCGGCCATGCCGTTGCCCGCGTCGACCACGACGCGCAGCCGCCGGATCGCGGTCAGGTCGACCAGCGAGCGCAGGTGGACGGCGTAGTCGGGCAGCAGGTCGACCTGCTCCACCGTGGCGGCGTCGTCCACCGCGAAGCCGGACGTCAGCAGCCGCTGCGCCTCGTCGCGGATGTCGGCCAACCCGGAGTCCTGCCCGACCGGAACCGCCCCGGGCCGGCACAGCTTGATTCCGTTGTAGCGAGCCGGATTGTGGCTGGCCGTGAACATGGCGCCGGCCAGGTCGAGGCGTCCCGACGCGAAGTACAGGAGGTCCGTGGACGCCAGGCCGGCGTCGACCGTCGCCGCGCCTCGACTGGCGGCTCCGGCCGCGAAGGCCTCGAGCAGCGCGGGCCCCGATTCGCGCATGTCGCGCGCGACGACAATGCGCGCAACACCGGCGACCTCGACGAAGGCCGCACCGATGGCCGCCGCTACGCGCGCGTTCAGCTCATCGGGGACGATGCCGCGAACGTCGTACGCCTTGACGATGCCGTCCAGGTCACGGGCCACAGTGAGCGAGCGTAGCGAGCGGACTAGGAGGGACCGATCAGGCGGACGGCGGTACGACCCGCAGATGACCCCGCCGACCGGTGTCCCCGTGGTGGCCTACGGCTGGCCCGACCGATCGGGCCGTCAAGTCGATACGGCCGGCCTCTCGCACGGCGTCGGCCAGCGCCTCCAGGTCGTCGGCGTGCGGAATCGGGGACGGGAACTCCCCGGCGTGCCGCACGAGCTCCCAGCCACGCGGTGCGGTCAGGCCCACTGCGTGGTGCTCGCAAAGGTCGTAGGAATGCGGCTCGGCGAAACTGGCCAGTGGGCCGACCACCGCGGTCGAGTCCGAGTACACGTAGGTCAGCGTCGCGACGGCGGGCCGGCCACAGCCGGTACGGCTACAGGTCCGCACGCGCCTCACGGCAGCCTCCGCATCGCTGTGCTCACGCGAGCGCTCATCGTGGCCGAACCCTAGACCCGCGGCTGGTCGCCGTCGCGGACATCGGCGCCGTCGGCCGTGTCGCGCACCGTAGGCTTGCTCGTCGTGGCGAACCGGCGCCGAGGTCATCGAGACCGGCACGGGCGCGGCCTGCGCTCCGCGCTGGCCCCCCAGGGCGTACCCCTCGCGCGCAGCCCGAGCGAGGCCTTCGACGACCTCGTGCTCGACGCGGCTGACGAGCTCGAAGAACGCTTCGCGGCCGAGCTGGCCGAGGTCGAGTTCGCGGTGGAGGACGTACCCCCGCGACCGGCCGAAGAGTTCGAGCCCGATGTAGTGGCAGACGGCGGCGTACCCCTGGGCCGGCTGCACCGCTCAGGGCTGACCGGCAACGGCCATCCCGTGCTCGTGCTCTACCGGCGGCCGATCGAGGCGCGCAGCATGGATCAGGACGACCGAGCTGAGCTCGTGTTCGCTGTCGTCGCCGAGTTGGTGGCCGAACTACTGGGCAAGGACATCGACGAGGTGGACCCGCCCGTCGGGTGAGCCTCGATCAGCCGGCGCGGCGCTTGAGCCGCCGCCGTTCGCGTTCGGACAGGCCACCCCAGATACCGAAGCGTTCGTCGTGTTCGAGCGCGTACTCGAGGCACTCGGCGCGGACCTCACAGCCGGTGCAGATGCGCTTCGCCTCGCGCGTCGAGCCGCCCTTCTCGGGGAAGAACGCCTCGGGATCGGTCTGCGAGCACAGCGCGCGCTCCTGCCAGCTCTGCTCGTCGGGCAACCCGAAGATTTCGGAGAGCTCCACGTTGCCGACGTAGCTGAGGTGGTCCGTCATGTCCGTCACCGCGCCCCTCCTGACACTGAACGGCGTACCGCGGCGTCTCGGCCCCCGGCGTACCGCCTCGGCACACGTAAATTACACCCGTGTCGTTCGCGGTTAGTCAAGCCGAGATCTGCTATTCGGCGCGGATGTCGACGAACGTGGCGGTGGCGTAGCGTCGCGCTGATGCCGTGCTACGTGGATGCGACTCGCTCCTATCCACGCGCGGGCTGGCGGTATACCGAGTTCTGTCACCTCTTGGCCGACTCCCGCGAGGAGCTGCACGCGTTCGCCGATCGGCTCGGCGTCCCCCGCCGGCTGTTCCAGGACCACCCGTGGCGGTGGCATTACGACCTGCCCGCTCCGGTCCGCGCGGACGCCGTCCGGCTCGGCGCGGTCGAGGTCGACCTCCACACGGTCGGCGCGCTGCTGCGTCGACGGCGCGAGCAGCAGCTGTGACCGGCGCCGGCCGCACCGAGCTCACCTCGTCCACGTTGGCTCGGCTGGCTCGAGACCCACGCACCGGACGGCTGCGCCACGGCGCCGCGCTCGATCTGGGCCTACGGGCCGGGCTGTTCGCCGACCTCGTGCTCGGCGGTTACCTCGTGACCCACCAACGCGCGCCGCTGCCGACGCCGGCGCTCGCGACGGGCAACCGGTTCCTCGACCAGCTGCGTGACGCCGTGGACGAGCGGCCCAACGTGGGATGGGTGCGCTGGTACCGCTACGTCCACACCGATCGGGCGGCGATCGTCAACGACCTCGTGGCCAGCGAGCAGTGGGAACGGGCGGGCGGCCGGTGGCGCCCGTCCTACCGAGACACCGACGCCGCCGCTATGGGCGACCTCCAGCGGCACCTACTCGGCGTGGCCGAGGGGCGCCGCGAGCCGGTCGACGGCTACGAGGTGGCGCTGGCCATCATCGGCACGATGTCCGGAGCGGTCGGCAACCGACCGCGTCCGCGCGCGTTGCGCCGCGAGCTCTTGCCGCTGCTCGATCACATCGGTGTTCCTGAGGACCCGATCCGTCGATCGCTGCAGGCCAACCTCGTCGCAGCGTCGACCATGATCCGCCGGGCGCGACGGGGACGGGTGACCGCGTAACTTGTGACACCGTGCGCATCACGGTCCTCGCCGGCGGTATCGGTGGCGCGCGTTTCCTGCGCGGGGTGCGCTTGGCGTGCCCGGACGACGAGCTGACCGCGGTCGTCAACACCGGCGACGACATCACCCTGCACGGGCTACGGGTCTGTCCCGACCTCGACAGCGTCATGTACACCCTGGGCGACGGGATCGACCACGAGCGCGGCTGGGGGCGCGCCGACGAGACCTGGCGGATCAAGGACGAGCTGGCGATCTACGGTGCTGAGCCGACCTGGTTCGGGTTGGGCGACCTCGATATCGCCACCCATCTCGTGCGCACCCAGATGCTGGACGCCGGCTACCCGCTCTCGGACGTCACCGCGGCGTTGTGCGCACGGTGGCGGCCCGGCGTGCGACTGCTGCCCATGACCGACGACCGCTGCGAGACGCACGTCGTCGTCGACGCGAGCGAGGGCACGGGCCGGCGGGCGATCCACTTCCAGGAGTGGTGGATCCGCTACCGCGCCGCCCTACCGGCCCGGGCGTTCGTCCAGGTCGGCGTGGACGACGCCAAGCCGGCCCCCGGCGTGCGTGAGGCCGTCATCGATGCCGACGTCGTTCTCTTCGCGCCGAGCAACCCGGTCGTGAGCATCGGCACCATCCTCGGAGTGCCCGGCATGCGCGATGCGGTGGCCGCGACCGCCGCGCCGGTGGTCGGCGTCTCGCCCATCGTGGCCAACCGTCCGGTTCGCGGGATGGCCGACGCGTGCCTGCCGGCCATCGGGGTCGAGGTCAGCGCGCAAGGTGTCGGCCGCCATTACGGCGCTCGTGGCTCCGGCGGCCTACTCGACGGCTGGCTGGTGCACGAGGGCGACGCCGCGGACGTGCCGCGCGTGCGGGTGCGCGCCGTCCCACTGCTCATGACCGACGACGCGGCGACCGCCGACATGGTGCGCGCCGCGCTGGAGCTCGCTGGTGGCTGACGACCGCCCGGACCACGCGGTCGAGCAGCTGACCGTGTCGGCCGTGCACGGGCTGCCCGAACTGCGGCCCGGCGACGACCTGGTGGCGGCCATCGCCGATGCCGCGCCTGACCTGCGCGACGGTGATGTCCTCGTGGTCACCTCGAAGGTGGTGTCCAAGGTCGAGGGCAGGCTGATCGCCGGCGCGGACGCGGATCGCGACGCGGCCCGGGAACGGGCGATCGCCGACGAGACCGTGCGCGTGGTCGCACAGCGCGGACCGTTGTCGATCGTCCAGACCCGACAGGGACTGGTGTTGGCCGCGGCCGGGGTCGACGAGTCCAATGTCCCGACCGACGAGATCGCGTTGCTGCCGGTCGATCCGGATGCGTCGGCGGCCGCGCTGCGCGACGGGTTGCGCGCCCGCTTGGGCATCGAGGTCGGGGTCGTCGTGAGCGACTCGATGGGACGGCCATGGCGCACCGGCATCGTCGACAACGCCATCGGCGTGGCCGGCCTGCAGGCGGTGTTCGACGCGCGCGGACGTCTGGACCGGTTCGGGGCGCCGCTCGAGGTGACGCAGGTGGCCGTGGCCGACGAGGTGGCGGCCGCGGCTGATCTGGTCAAGGGAAAGCTGCGCGGAATTCCGGTGGCGGTCGTGCGCGGGCTGGCCGAGGACGGCAAGCTGCCCGACGACGGTCTGGGGACGAGTCCGCTGCTCCGGCCGGCTGACGAGGATCTGTTCCGGCTGGGCACCGCCGAAGCCGTCGCGGTCGGGCGCGCGGATGTGGCCGGAGCGGCGGCGCCGGCGCCGCCGCTGCACGCCTCGGCGGTCGCGACGATCGAGGGCTTCGTCGCGGCCACGCCGGCGGACGCCTCGCTGCGCGAGGCGTTTCTCGCGTTTCTCTCGGCCCGGCCGGACGCGATGTGGCGAAGCTGCGTGCCTGGTCACGTCACGGCGAGCACTATGGTCGTCGACGTCGAGCGCCAGGCGGTGTTGCTCACCTTGCACCCCCGCGCTGGGCTGTGGGTGCAGGTCGGGGGGCACTGCGAGGCCGGCGACGCGTCGGTGCTCGCGGCCGCCCGCCGGGAGGCGGCGGAAGAATCCGGGTTGGCCGGCCTGCAGTTCGAGACCGAGCCGCTGAGCCTCGCGGTACACCCGATCACCTGCGCGCTGGGTGTGCCGACCCGCCACTTCGACGTCCAGTACGTCGCGCGGGCCAGCGCCGACCGGTCGCCGGTACGCACGGCCGAGTCGCTCGACCTGCGCTGGTTTCCGTGGGACCGCCTGCCGGACGGTGCCGCGCCTGAACTGCCGGCGCAGCTGGAACGGGTGCGCCGCCGCCTCACCGTGCGGTGACGGCCCAGCCGCTCGACCTGATCGACGCCTGGCCGGTGCCGACGACCGCCGCCGCCGTGGTGACCGGGGACGGGGTGGTCGCGCAGCGCGGCCCGACCGGCCAGCCGTTCTATCTCGCCTCGGTGACAAAACCTCTCGCAGCGCTCGCCACGCTGGTCGCGGTGGAGGAGGGCGCGCTCGAACTCGGCGACGCCGCGGACGAAGCACTGATCCCTGGGGCCACCGTCCGCCACCTGCTGTCCCACGCGTCCGGGCTCGCACCCGAGCGGCCGCTGCGCGCGTTCCCTCCGGCGACCCGGCGCGTCTACTCCAATGTCGGCATCGAGCTCCTGGCCGACCTCGTGCAGGCGGCGGTGGAAATGTCGTTCGCCGAGTACCTGCACCGTGCCGTAGCCGCGCCGTTGGGGCTGGCCGCGACGCGGCTGGCGGGTTCGCCGGCGCGAGACGGCTGGTCCTGCGTCAGCGATCTCGCCCGGATCGTGCAGGAGTTGCTGCGCCCGTCAGGCTGGCTGCACCCGTCGACCCTGGCCGACGCAGTCGCGGTGCAGTACGCCGGCCTGCGTGGCGTGCTGCCCGGCTTCGGCGGCCAGGACCCCAACGACTGGGGCCTCGGGTTCGAGATCCGCGGGCACAAGTCGCCGCACTGGACCGGAGCACTCAACGCACCCGCCACCTACGGCCACTTCGGGCAGAGCGGGACGATGCTCTGGGTCGACCCGGCGGCCCGCGTCGGGCTGATTGCGCTCAGCGACCGGCCGTTCGACGACTGGGCGAGGGTGGGGTGGCCGGAGCTGTCCGACGCCGTGCTGACCGCGTACGCCGTGTGAGGTTCAGATAACGCGGATGTCCATCGCGGCGAAGCGCGGGCCGAACCGCGGTTTGCCCAGCCCACACACCTCGATCAGGCGCACGACGCGCTGCCGCTGACCACGCCACGGTTCGAGCAGGCGCAGCATCTGGTCGTCATCGGCCCGTGCGGCCCCGCTCAAGGCATACGCCACCAGGCTCGGGATGTGGTAATCGCCGACGCTGACCGCGTCGGGATGGCCGAACGCGCGTTGGACGGTCTCGGCGGCGGTCCAGGCGCCCACTCCGGGGACGAGACGTAGCCGGTCGTGCGCGAGATCGGCGTCGGTGACCTCCTCGAGGCGCGCGGCAACGGTCGCCGCGGCGCGGACGGCCCGCTGCCGGTGCAGGTCGACACCCAGTCGGTGCCAGTCCCAGGTCGGCACGTCGAGCAG
>CAXTNQ010000065.1:0-5368 GCA_964245745.1 uncultured Jatrophihabitantaceae bacterium | reverse complement strand
GGGTGGCGGGCGCCGGCGGCACACGCATTCCGACGTCCGGTCCCGGAGCGGGCGTGCCGAAGCGCAGCACGAGACCGCGCCAGGCTCGCCGCGACTCCTGACCGGTCACCCGCTGCTCGAGGATGGCCGGGACCAGCGAGTCGAGGACGAGACCCGTGGCGGGCAGCCGCATCCCGGGACGCTGGCGCCGGGCCTGGTGCAGCACGGGATGAGCGGTGACGTCCAGCTCCGTCCAGTCGTCGTAGGCGCCGAGCAGCGCCGGTACGCGATCCAGCAGCCAGGCCGCTCCGTCACCCCACGCCGTCGCCCGCACTCCCCTGCCGGTCAGCCGAAGGGCCAACGTCCCGGCCCCATCCGGCGTCGCGCACGCCCACCAGACGGTGCCGTCGACGGTGGTCCGGTGCGCCGGGTCGCCCCGTCCACGACGCAACGGCCCGAGCGTCGCGCCGAGATCGACCGGTCGGCCGGGCGTCCAATCGCGCTCGCGGGTGGTTGCGGACACCGGACCAGCATGCCTGCTCGACTACAGTCCTGCGGGTGATCGCCCCGGACGACCTCTACGCCGTCATTCCCGCCGGCGGGAGCGGCACCCGGCTGTGGCCGCTCTCCCGGCGGGACCATCCCAAGTTCCTGCAGCTGTTGGCCGGAACGGACCGGTCGTTGCTGCAGGCGACGTTCGACCGGCTGATCACCCTGGTGCCGCCGGAACGCATCGTCGTCGTGACCGGGACGGCGCACGCCGCGTCCGTAGCCCGGCAGCTGCCGGAGGTGCCTGACGACAACATCCTGGTCGAGCCCAGTGCCCGGGATTCGACCGCGGCCATGGCGCTGGCCACCGGCCTGATCGCGCAAAGGGCACCCGATGCGGTCGTCGGCTGCTTCGCCGCGGATCACGTCGTCACCGACGTCGAGGGTTTCCGACGCACCGTCGAGGTCGCCGTGACCGCCGCGCGCGACGGGCAGCTCATGACGATCGGCATCGCCCCGACGCGTCCGGAAACCGGCTACGGCTACGTCGAATGCAGCGACCGTCCAACGCCGTTCACCGCACAACCCGTGCTGGCGTTTCGGGAGAAGCCCCCGGCCGATGTCGCGGCTCAATACGTCGCGTCGGGGCGCTACCTCTGGAATGCGGGCATGTTCACGTGGTCTGCGTCGGTGTTCCTGCGCGAGCTGGCGCGCCGCCGTCCCGACGTCGCTCAGCCGGTCGGCGAGATCGCGGCGGCGTGGGACGGTCCGGCACGGGAGAAGTCACTCGAATCCCGATGGCCCGCGATCCCCAAGATCGGGGTCGACTACGCGGTTATGGAACCGGCCGCCGCCGACGGTCTGGTCGGCACGGTCCCGGGCGACTTCGGCTGGAGCGACATCGGTGACTTCGAGACGGTCGCGCAGGTGCTCGGTCGGGCAACATCGGGCGGCACGGTGGTGGGCCAGGGCGGCGCGTGGGTCGATCTCGACAGTTCCGGCCTCATCGTGCGTCCGCACGACGGCCGGTTGATCGCCACGCTCGATCTGCGCGACCTGATCGTCGTCGATACGTCCGATGCGGTGCTCGTCTGTCGGCGGGAGCGGGCGCAGGACGTCAAGCGGCTCACCGAGTTGCTCGCCGCCACCTACGCCTGATCGTCGTGGCCGCACTGCGCCGGGCCCGCCTCGAGGACGTCCACCAGCTTGCCCTCGGCATGCCGCACGTGACGGTCTGGCCCGGCCGGCAGGACAACCCGGTCTATCAGGTCGGCGGCAAGTCGTTCGTCTTCTTCCGCACTCCGCGGCCGGACGCGGTGGATCCCAGTTCAGGTGAGCGCTACCCCGACGTGATCGTCTTCTGGGTGGCCGACGAGGCCGAGAAGCAGGCCCTGGTGCAGGACCCTGATTCGCCGTTCTTCACCACGGCGCACTTCGACGGTCACCTGTCCGTGCTGATCCGTGGTAGCCGGGTGGGCGAACTCGAATACCAAGAGCTGGTCGAGATCGTGCAGGACGCTTGGCTCGCGCGGGCATCACCCACTCGACGGCGGTACTGGTTGGACGCTCACGGTCGTCGGTGAGGCTGGACGACCCCGCTCGACACATCTAGTTCTTCGTTGTCGACCACGATGCTTGCGGTGCTTCGCGGGTCCAGGTCGGCGAGGTACAGGCGGCACGCCGCGTGGTACCGACTGGCGTAGGCCCCGCGCACTGCTTCCACACCGCCGAACCTCTCCGCGTCGCGCACTAGGGCCCGTCCGAGCGCCACATCGAACGACACCTGCAGCCAGATCACCTCGTCCCACGCACCAGCCAGTACCGGCGACTGGAGAAAGCTGCCGTCGACGACGACCACCGCGTCGGCTGCCGCCGTGACCGTTGGCTCGTCGAGCAGCTGATCGGTCTCAAGGTCGTGCCCGCGAGCTCGGTAGCGCCGATGACCCTCCGGTCCGAGGGGCTCGAGCACGAGCCGACGGAACGCAGCCAGGTCGAAGGCGTCCTCGTAGTAGCCCACGGCACCGTCGCGGTTGCGGTGGCGGTGCGCCGCGACGTGGTGGAAGTCGTCGGTCGACAGATGAACTGCCTCCCGTCTCCGATCGTGCAGCGCAGCGGTGAGCCCGGTTGCGAAGGTGCTCTTACCCGCAGCCGTGATTCCGTCGACGGCGACGCGCAGCGGATGACCGAGGTGAATCGCCGCGAGCCGAGCGGCCACCACCTCGATCGCGGCCGCCGCCACAGGTCAGGCCTGCCGTTGCGGAGCCGCTCCGGCCGCGACGCCGGGCACCCGGCGAGCAAGCAAGGACCGTAGCCACAGGCCGGCGTGCAACACCGTGCGCACAGGCCACCACCGCCAGCCCGCGTAACGGCGCGACAGGTAGCGCCAGGCGCTACGGTGATGTTCGACCGCCATCCGCGCCGGATCGCGTTCCGTCGCGTGACCACCGGTGTGTTCGACGACAGCGCTCGGCACGTAGACGCTGGGCCAGCCCTGCCGGCCCAAACGCTCGCCGAGGTCGACGTCCTCGAAGTACATGAAGTACGCCGGATCGAAGCCGCCCACCGCGTCGAACGCCTGCCGGCGCAGCAGCAGGCACGACCCCGAGAGCCATCCCGTCCGGCCTTCGACCGGCGCTCCGCGTTCCTGGCGATACGCGCGCGTCCAGGGATTGCTCGGCCACCACCAGCCGCACAGCGCATGCCCGATGCCTCGCCCCAACGACGGCAGAGCTCGAGCCGACGGATAGATCTCACCGTCCGACGTCAAGATCAACGGCCCGAACGCCCCGGCGTGGGGCCAGCGACTTGCCGCCGCCACGAGCTCGTCGAGCGCCCCCGAACGCCACACGATGTCCGGGTTGCTGACGAGGACGAGTTCGGTATCGGTTTCGGCGACTCCGATGTTCGCCGCGGCGCCGTAGCCGAGATTGGCGCCGGTCCGGACCACCCGGACATCGGCACCAACGCGATCGAGGGAGCCGTCGGTCGAGCCGTTGTCCGCCAGGACGACCTCGACCGCCCCATCGGTGGCCTGATCGAGCGTGGCCAGGAACGTGGCGAGCGCCGGACCGGGCGAGTAGGTGACCGCGACGACAGAAACCTTGGTGGTCACCGGGGCGCCTCTGCGAAGTGCCGAATGGCGGCCTCGTACGCGGCAATGTGGGCCCGCGCGCAGGCGTCCCAGGTGAAGCCGGCCGCACGGGCGCGCGCGGCTGTTCCCAACCGCTGCCGCTCGTCAGGATCATCGACCAGCGCGGCCAGCGCCTTCCCGATCGACGCGGCGTCCGGATCGGTGTACGCGACGGCGTCGCCACCGACCTCCGGCAGCGCGAGCCGTCGGGTGGTGAGCACGGCCGCTCCGCAGGCCATCGCCTCGAGCACCGGCAGTCCGAACCCCTCGCCCAGACTCGGGTACGCGACCACGGTCGCACCCCCGAGCAGCGGCGCCAGCTGGCCGACCGGCAGGTATCCGGGCCGCACCACCGTGAGACCGCGCGGGACGGCGGCGACCGCGGCGTCGATGCCGCTGTCCCAACCGGCGCCACCCGCGAGCACGAGCGCCGGGGGGTCGGGCCGTCCGGCGAACGCCTCGACGAAGCCGCGGATCAGCGCCGGTACGTTCTTGCGGGGCTCGAGCGTGCCGAGGAATGCGACGTACCCGCGATTGTTCGGCACGCCGACGGCGGAGCGCACCTCGTCAACGGCCGCGGGTGTCGCCGGGTGAAACACGTCGCCGTCGACGCCGTGGTACGCCACGTGCAACCGGCTCCGATCAGCCTGCGCGGCGCGCACCAGTTCGTCCGCGGTCGCCTCCGACGGCACCACGCACGCGTCCGCACGGCGCAGGGCGACGCGCGTCGCAGCGCGGAAGAACGGGCCCTTGATCGTCGTATGCAGGTCGCGGTCGGTGAAGAAGGTTGCGTCGTGCAGCGTGACGACCCGGGCCACCCGACCGAGTAGCGGTGACGTGTAGTGCGGCGAGTGCAGCACGTCGGGACGGATCCGGCGGACGAGCCTAGGCAAGCCGACCTGCTCCCACACCAGCCGGGTGGGCGGCCGGTCGGCGACGACACCCACCGGCACCGGCGGCCGAGCACCGAGAGCGGCGTAGTGCGCGACGTCGGGCCGGCGACACAGGACGTGCACATCGGCGCCCGCGCGGGACAGGGCCGGCACCAGGCTGTCCACGTAGCGGCCGACGCCACGACGGTCGACCGGGACCGCCGTCGCGTCCAACAGCACCCGCACCAAGTCTCCGAATCACCGTTCGACGCTTCGACCAACCGACCGCGGCAGCCTATCCGGCGGCGCCGGCCGAGCGCCGCGCCCCGCGGACCGCCCACGCCGAAGCAACGAGCGCGAGCAGCAGGTCGATAGCAATGAGGATCACCCGCGACGCAACGACCAGGGCCACTGCTTGGCCGGAACTGAGGATGCGGCTGAGCACCAAGCCGAGAATGACGTCCCGGATACCGGCGCCGGCGGGCGCCGGAACGAACAACACACCGGCCGAGACGGCGAGCGCCATTCCGCCGGTGCACAGCACGAACACCGACAGCCCCCCGTGCCCAAGTGCAGCACACAAGACGGCGATGTGCCCGCCGAAGCCGAGCCAACCCAGAGCCGACCACCCGGTGGCCGTGAGCACCGCTCGCGGGCGAACCCGATCGTCCAGGCCGGGACGCCCGAGCAGGGCGAAAATTCGGTCGAGGATCGCCGGCAGGGTGCGCGGGGCGAGTCCGGCGAGCAGGAACGGCAGCGCCAGCAGCACCCACCACCACGGGTCGGCCTGGCCCTCCTCCACGCCCAGCCGGGCCGAACCGGGCCAGGCGTGGTGGTTGCCGTGCCAGGCCTCGCCGAAGGTGACCAGCGCCGCCGCCGGCAGGTCGTGCCCCTGCAC
>CAXTNQ010000064.1:0-14432 GCA_964245745.1 uncultured Jatrophihabitantaceae bacterium | reverse complement strand
CCGCGAGGACGGGCGGACGCCCGGCGTTCCCGACGTACCGGCGGTGGTCGCCGCCGCGGCGGCACTGCGCGCGGCGTCCGCCGAGCGCGAGGCGAAAGCGGGGCTACACCGGAGATGGGTCGACCGCATCCGCCGTACGGTGGCGGCGACCGTCCCGGATGTGCAGGTGCTCGGCGACCCCGTCGGCCGCCTGCCGCACATCGTGACGTTCTCTTGCCTCTACGTCGACGGCGAGGCGCTCCTCGCGGAGCTCGACCGCCGGGGGTTCGCCGTGTCGAGCGGTTCGTCGTGTACCTCGTCGACCATCGAGCCGTCGCACGTGCTGGTCGCGATGGGTGCTCTCACGTCGGGCAACGTGCGGGTGTCGCTGCACCACGAGAGCAGGGCCGACGACGTCGACGGCTTCCTGGCTGCCCTGCCGGACGCGGTCGCCGCCGTCCGGGCCGAACTCGGCGCGGCCGGCCTGTGATCCGCACCGCACCGAGGGACCCACGCTGGTGATCCTGGACGCGCGCGGCCGGCGGTGTCCGCTGCCCATCCTCGACCTGGCCCGGGCGATGCCCGAGGTTCCGATCGGCGACACGATCACCGTCGAAGCCGACGATCCCGCCGCTCGTGCGGACATCGCCGCCTGGTGTCGGATGCGTGGGCAGGCCTATGTGGGCGAGTCGGTTGCCGCCGACGGGACACCGGCCTACACGGTGCGCCGCCTGCGGTAGCCGGACCCGGCTCGGGTCGGCGCGCGGATTGCGAGGCGTGGTCCGGGATACTCGGCCTCGTGTGTGGACTTCTCGGCTTCCTCTCCGCCGACCGCGACGCTCAGGCCGCCCGGGTGGCGGTCGAGCAGGCGTTACCTGACATGCGCCACCGCGGGCCGGACGAAGGCGGCGTGTGGAGCGACGACGAGGTGGTCATCGGCTTCCGCCGGCTCTCGATCATCGACATCGACCACAGCCATCAGCCGTTGCCGGCGGTGGACGGCCGCTATCAATTGATCTTCAACGGCGAGATCTACAACTACCTGGAACTGCGCGAGCGGCTCACCCGTGAGTACGGCGCCACGTTCGAGACCGACGGCGACGGGGAGGCCATCGTCGTCGGCTACCACTACCTGGGCGAGCGCATCGTGCGCGAGCTGCGCGGGATGTTCGCGTTCCTGATCTGGGACACCGAGGACCGCGTGCTGTTCGGGGCGCGGGACTGGTTCGGCATCAAACCGCTGTACACGTATGCCGACGAGCGCGGCACTTTCTTCTCCAGTGAGAAGAAATCCCTGCTGGACGTGGCGGCGCCGGGCGTCGCGGACGACGTCGACCGCCGTTCACTGCAGTACTACCTCACCCTGCAGTACGTCCCGGAACCGGCGTCGATGCACACGGCGATCCGCCGCGTCGAGTCGGGCACCTTCTTCACCCTGCGGCCCGGCGGTCAGCCGCAGACGACGCGGTACTTCCGGCCGGACTGGACTACGACGTCGCCTGCGACGACCTCGGACGCCGACAAGCTGTACCGCGAGATCGGTGAGGCGCTCGAAGACTCGGTGGCCAAGCACATGCGCGCAGACGTCACGGTTGGCGCCTTCCTCTCCGGCGGCATCGACTCCACGGCGATCGCGGCTCTGGCCAAGCGGCACAATCCGAACCTGCTTACCTTCACTACAGGTTTCGAGCGCGAGGGCTACAGCGAGATCGACGTGGCCGCGCGCTCCGCTGAGGAGATCGGCGTCGAGCACATCACCAAGGTCGTCACCCCGCAGGAGGTTATGGACACCCTGCCGCTGATCGTCTGGTACCTCGACGACCCGGTCGCCGATCCCGCCCTCGTGCCGCTGTACTTCATCGCCCGCGAGGCGCGAAAACACGTCAAGGTCGTGCTGTCCGGGGAGGGCGCCGACGAGCTGTTCGGCGGCTACAACATCTACTACGAGCCGATGTCGTTGCGTCCGTTCGAGCGGCTACCACGGTCGGTCCGCCGAGCCATGGGGGCGGCGTCGAACCGGTTGCCGGACGGCGTCCGGGGCAAGGACCTGTTGCGGCGGGCGTCCATCGACATCGAAGAGCGGTACTACGGCAACGCCCGGATTTTCCGGGACGACGAGATGGTGGCCAGCGGCGTCTACCGGCACTTCGACCCGACGGTGTCCCACACCGACGTGACGCGCGAGCACTATGCGGCCACCGTCCATCTCGACGGGCCGACCCGCATGCAGTATGTCGATCTCTTCACGTGGCTGCGCGGCGACATCCTGGTCAAGGCCGACAAGATGACGATGGCCAACTCCCTCGAACTGCGCGTGCCGTTCCTCGACACCGAGGTGTTCCGCGTCGCGTCGACCGTGCCGACCGCGCAGCGGCTGACCAAGGAGACGACCAAGTACGCCCTGCGCCGGGCCCTGGCCGACATCGTCCCCGCGCACGTGGTCAACCGCGACAAGCTGGGCTTCCCGACGCCGACCGGGTTCTGGCTGCGCGGCGTGATGTACGAGTGGGCCCGTGACCTCATCACCGAGTCGCAGGCCGACCACCTCGTAAACCGCGACGCCGCCCTGCGACTGCTCGACCAGCACCGCACCGGTAGTCGGGACTTGTCGCGCAAGGTGTGGACGCTGCTGGTCTTCCTGATCTGGCACGGCATCTTCGTGGAGAACCGCATCCGGCCAACCGTGCCCGAACCGGTGTACCCGGTCCGGCTGTAATGCGCGTCCTCGGCCGGTTACGGGCGCTGTGGCGCCGCGCTCCGGCCGTTCCCGGTCCGCGGGGATCGGTCTACGTCGGGGACTTCGCCGGCATCGTGCACGTCGGATACCGCCCGCACCCGGACGGGCGGGCGGACCCGGGCGAGATCGTCTGGACCTGGGTGCCCTTCGAGGACGACCCGCGACGCGGTAAGGACCGTCCCGTTCTCGTGATCGGTCGTGACGCCGACTTCCTGCTCGCCCTCGCGCTGACGAGCAAGGACCACGATCGAGACGCCGCCCAGGAGGCGCGGGCCGGACGGCACTGGTTCGATCTTGGGACCGGCGGGTGGGACGGCCGACGCCGTCCGAGCGAGGTCCGTCTGGACCGGGTGCTGCGGATCGTGCCGTCGGCGGTGCGGCGCGAGGGTGCGGTGCTGGACCGGGCGCGATTCGACGCGGTCGCCATCGCCCTGCGCCAGGTCAAGGGCTGGCCGGCGTAACCGCGCGCGTCAGCCGGTGACCGGAAGGTGGTCGGACACGTCAGCCGCCGCGTCGTCGCCGTATGACTCGGCCAGGCGCTCCAGGAAGTCGGCGTTTTTCACCTGATACTCCTGGGTGCCGACGGTCTCGAGGACCAGCGTCGCCAGCAGACCACCGACCTGCGCCGCCCGCTCCCAGCTCAGCCCCCACGTTCGGGCGCTGAGGAATCCGGCCCGGAAGCCGTCGCCGACGCCGGTCGGGTCGGCCTTCTGTTCCTCCCGGGCCACCGGGACGAGCACCGGGTCGACGTCTCGGCCGGTGATCCGGACGCCCTGCGCGCCAAGGGTGGTCACCCGCACGTCGACCAGGTTCAGGACGTCGGCGTCGGTGAGTCCGGACTTGGCTTCGAGCAGGTTCTTCTCGTACTCGTTCGTGAACAGCAGCATGGCCCCTTCGATCAGGGCGACGATGTCGGTGCCCGACACGCGGGCCAGTTGCTGCGAGGGGTCGGCGGCGAACGGCAGGCCGAGATCGCGACATTCGTGGCTGTGCCGCAGCATGGCCGCCGGGTCGTCGGCACAGATCAACGCGAGGTCGGCACCGGTACGGGCCGCGATCGGGCCCAGCTCGATGGTGCGGGCCTCGCTCATCGCTCCGGCGTAGAAGGACGCGATCTGACACATCTCGTCGTCGGTCGTGCAGACGAAGCGCGCGGTGTGATGGATCGGCGAGACGTGCACCGACGCGCAGTCGACCCCGTGCCGGGTCAGCCACGCCCGGTACTCGTCGAAGTCGGCGCCGACCGCACCGACGAGGACGGGAGCATGCCCCAGCTGGGCCATGCCGAACGCAATGTTGGCGGCGACGCCGCCCCTACGCACCACCAGGTCGTCGACCAAGAAGGACAGGGACACGGTGTGCAGGTGCTCGGCCAGCAATTGCTCCGAGAACGACCCCGGGAAGTGCATGAGATGGTCGGTGGCGATAGAGCCACTCACCAGGACGGGCACGGCGCGACGGTACCTACGGTTGCCCGGAAACCCAAACGGTCGACCCCGCGATCACGGGATCGACCGTCGAGAGATCGTTCAGCCGCAGAACGAGTTCCCGCACGCGCAACCGCCACCTGCGTTCGGGTTGTCGATCGTGAAGCCCTGCTGCTCGATAGTGTCGGTGAAGTCGATCGTGGCGCCGGCCAGGTAGGGAGCGCTCATCCGGTCGACGACGACCGGGACGCCGCTGCGGTCGAGCTGCAGATCGCCATCGAGGGATCGCTCATCGAAGAAGAGTTGGTACTGCAGGCCGGAGCACCCGCCGGGCTGGACGGCCACCCGCAACCGCAGGTCGTCGCGGCCCTCCTGGTCGAGCAGCGCGCGTACCTTCTCGGCGGCGGTCTCGGTCAGGGCCAGTGACGGCGCGGCCGGGGCCTCCGTGATCTCGACGGAGGTGATCGTTTCGACGGTGGTCATGAGGCTCCCCGGCGCGGCGGTACGGACAGTTCGAGCTTACCGAACGTTTGGCCACCGTGCCGAAAGCCGTCGTGCTTCAGGCGCGGCGGATCGTCGTGCCGTCGGACACCACGGTCAGCGTCTTGAGGTTGCTGCGAGCGGGCCCGAGCAGCACTTTGCCGGTGGCGTCGAACGCTGAACCGTGACACGGGCAGGCGAATCCGGCGGACGGTGAGAGGAACTTGACCGGACACCCCTGGTGCGGGCAGGCAGCGTCGTACGCCGTAAATGCGCCAGCCGCGAGCTGCAGTATCCACAGGGCGTCACCGGACGTGGCGTCGGTCACCTGCAGGCCGCCGCCGACAGGCACGTCCGTCACCTTGGCGAGGACGGTGCTCGACGGCGCCGTGCCGTCCGCTTGCCCCACAGCGGTCGCCACTCGGCTCGATCGACGGAACAGTGACGCGCCGCCCAGGAGGACACCGCCGACGACGGCCGCGCCGAACCCGACGAGGACGCGGCGGATCCGATCCTCGCGCAGATCGGGCCGGCGTTCGCGGGCCTGCGCCAGCCACGCGTCGACGCTGAAAACACCCATTGCGCCGACGACGGCAAACGGGCTGAGTGCGAAGACATAGACGATGTCGGCGCTGGTGAACCAGGGCTCGGCGCCCCAGCTGACGGTCAGCCACAGGCCCAAGGTCAATGCCATGCCGCCCGCCGCCGCGACGCGCGTGAACAGGCCGAGCAACAGACCGATGCCCACCGCCAGCTCCGCGACCGCCATGAAGACCCCGAAGGCGAAGCTGTGGTCGACGACCGGGCCGAGCAGGAACGAGATGGGACTGCCGTCGCGCACCGCGACGACCGTGGAGTGGATCGAGGTCGGCGACGTGCTGTCCAGGAACCGAGCGTCCGCGATCTTCGAGATGCCGCCGTTCAGGAAGACGACAGCCAGGAACCCCCGCAACGGCAACAGGACCCAGGCGAGCGAGCGCGAGGCACTCCGGACGTCGGACGACCGCGGCGCGCCGAAACCGGCGGTCATGGCGGCCTCCCCGGGGTCGCGGTGCGAACGGCGTCTGTCCGCACACAGTCCACCATGATGGGCTGTGGATGTACGTAGATTGTCAACGTGACGTTCACCGAACCGCAGGCCACTCCGCTGGCCCTGCTGCTGCTCGGGCGGGGCCGTGACCCCGCGTCCGAGCGCGGGGTGGACTGTCCGGGAGAGCTACCCGCCGCCTCTGATCCGTCGTTGGTCGAGCGGGCCCGGGTGGCGAAGGCGGCGCTCGGCGAGCGGGTCTTCGTGCTCGGGCACCACTATCAGCGTGACGAGGTCATTCAGTTCGCGGACGTCACCGGCGACTCGTTCAAGCTGGCCCGCGAAGCGGCGGCCCGCCCGGACGCGGAGTACATCGTGTTCTGCGGCGTGCACTTCATGGCCGAATCCGCGGACGTCCTCACCTCGCCGCAGCAGCGGGTGATCCTGCCCGACCTGGCCGCCGGCTGCTCCATGGCCGATATGGCGACCGACCAGCAGGTGCTCGAAGCCTGGGACGTGCTCACCGACTTCGGCGTCGCGGACCGCACTGTCCCCGTCACGTACATGAACTCCTCGGCCGCCATCAAGGGCTTCACCGGCGCCCACGGCGGAACCGTCTGCACCTCGTCCAATGCGGTCAGTGCTCTGCGCTGGGCGCTGGAAAGAGGGGACAAGGTGTTGTTCCTGCCCGACCAGCACCTCGGGCGCAACACCGCGGTCCGTGAACTCGGCCTGACGCTCGACGACTGCGTGCTGTACGACCCGCACCGGCCGCACGGTGGCCTGACCGCCGCGCAGGTCCGCGACGCGACCATGCTGCTCTGGCGCGGGCACTGCTCGGTCCACGGCCGCTTCACCGCGCAGAACGTGGACGAGGTGCGCAACCGGATCCCTGGCGTCCAGGTGCTCGTCCACCCCGAGTGCCGCTACGACGTGGTCGAGAAGGCCGACCTCGTCGGTTCGACGGAGTTCATCATCGACACCCTCGACCGCGCGCCGGCCGGGACGTCGTGGGCGGTCGGCACCGAACTTAACCTCGTCCGCCGGCTCGCGGAGCGGCATCCGGACAAGCGGATCGTTTTCCTGGAGAAGACTGTCTGCTACTGCGCGACGATGAACCGGATCGACCTGCCGCACCTGGTGCGCTCGCTCGAGTCCCTCGCCGCCGGCCAGGTGGAGAACCAGATCACGGTCGATCCTGTGGTCGCGGCACACGCGCGCACTGCGTTGGACCGCATGCTCGCCCTGCCGGCACGGCTGGCGACGCCGGTGGCGGCAGCTATTCTCGACTGACGTCGCCGGTGCGTCGGCGCGCACTGCGGGAAAGGCCGAACCCTCGTGAAGCTCCTGCCTCGCCGCTCCGCCGGCTCGCCCGACGAGACGCCGGAACCGGCCGAGGTCGTCCTGGACGCTTCGGGTGCGACGGCCGCGAAGGGCCGGCCGACCCCCAAGCGCCGGGACGCCGCGCCGCGCCGCGCCGCCATCACGCAGCCGCCGCGGAACCGCCGGGAGGCCTACCGCTGGCAGAAGGAACAGGCCAAGCGTGGGGGATCCACGGCGATCCCCACCACGCGCGAGGCGCAACGCGAGGCGTTGGCCCGCGGGGACGAGTCCGCGCTCCCCCGACGGGACCGAGGGCCGCTACGCCGGCTGGCCCGCGACTGGGCGGACTCGCACCGGATGCTCAGCAATTACCTGCTGCTGATCATCCCGCTCATGGTCATCGGCTCCGTTGTGCCGTTCGCCACGCTGGCCGTCCTCGTGCTGCTGATCATTCTGGTTGCCGAATGGTGGTTTACCGGACGCAGGATCATCGCGCTCGCCCGAGAACGCGACATTCCCGTGCAGGGTGGGCCGCTCGGCCTCGGGTTCTACGTCGGCACGCGCGCGTACCTGCCGCGACGGTGGCGACTGCCGAAGCCGCAGGTCGGCATGGGCGATCCGATCTGACCGCTGCCAAGAATCAGGCCTCGCTCAGCGACATCGGCCCGTAGACCCGTTGGCCGTCGTGCTGGAGCGTCACCTGGGCGACGCCGGCCTCGGCCAGCTGACGCCATGTCTCCCCGAGCCAGCTCTCCGCGTCGGACTGACTGCTGTGCGACGGCGCTGCGGGCGCATCCGGCGCCGGGGTGCCGTCGGCTCGCTCCAACCGCCAGGTCCAACTCATCGAGCCACCTCCGGCCGGCGGGCGATCACTCCGTCAACATAGCCGGGCAGGATGAAGGCATGCCCGCACCCCAGCGTCTCGCCGAGGTGGCCAGTGAGGTCGAATGGCCCGACCACGACGCGGGCGTCGCCGCGCGGGGCAGTCCCGCCCAACGCCGCTCCTTCGGACGGCTCGCGCCGCTCGGCGAGTGGCTCAGCGCCACGCAGGGACGGTTCCCGCCGCGCGACCTGCAACGGGTGCGGGCGGTGGTCTTCGTCGCCGATCACGGGATCGGCGTGCTCGACGTTTCTCGGGACGGCCCGGCCGACACAAAACGGGTCGCCGAGGACATCCTGGCCGGCCGCGACGCCGTCAACGTGTTCGCCGACATCTCGGGCGGCGGCGTGCGGATCGTCGACGTCGGCATGCAGGACGAAACCCCGCTGGGCGCCGACGACCGCAAGGTTCGTCGCGGCAGCGGACGGATCGACCGCGAGGACGCGCTCACCCCGTCCGAGCTCGACGCCGCCGTCACCACCGGCATCGATACCGCCGACCGGGAGATCGACGGCGGCGCCGACATCCTCGTGACCGGCGCCCTCGGTGCCGCGTCGACGACCGCGGCGGCGGCGGTCGTCGCGGCGATCACGGACACCGAGCCGGTCAAGGTGGTGGGACGGGGCAGCGGGATCGACGATGACGCCTGGATGCGCAAGGCGGCGGCGATCCGGGACGCGCGGCGACGGGCAGCGGGGCTGCGCGGCGACCCCGACCGGCTCCTCGCGGTCGCTGGGGGCGCCGATCTCGCCGCCCTGGCTGGGTTCGCCCTGCAGGCGGCGCGCCGCCGGACACCGGTCATCCTGGACGGGCTGGTCACCGTGGCCGGGGCGCTGGCCGCTCATGAGGCTGCGCCTCGGGCCATGCGCTGGTGGTTGGCGGGCTCGTCGTCCGCCGAGCCGGCGCACCGGGTAGCCCTGAGCCGCCTAGGGCTGGACCCGATCCTCGACCTGGACCTGACCACCCAGCGGGGTTGCGGTGCGCTGGCCGCGGTGCCGCTGCTCCGGGCGGCGGTCGGGGCCCTGGGCCGACGAACGGAGCAACCGTGGCCGACGATTTCCCCGAGCTGACCGTGCCGGACGCCGACGCTTGGCGGCACTGGCTGGGCGAGCACCACGACGACGTGTCGGGGGTGTGGCTCGTGCTGGCCAAGAAGGGCACCACGGAGCCGACCAGCGTGACTTACGACCAGGCGCTGGAGGCGGCCCTGTGCCACGGCTGGATCGACGGGCAGGTACGCCGGGGTGATGCGATCACCTACCGGCAACGCTTCACGCCGCGCCGGTCGCGCAGCCCGTGGTCGGCCCGCAACGTGCAATTGGCGACGCGCTTGCTCGAGGCCGGCGCGATGCACCCCGCTGGGCGTGCGGAGGTCGAGCGGGCGCAGGCGGACGGACGGTGGCAGTCGGCGTACCGGGGCGCCGCGACCATCGAGGTGCCCCACGACCTCGCCGCGGCGCTCGCCGCTGATCCGGCCGCTCGGGCGATGTTCGACGTCCTCTCCGGGCAGAACCGGTACGCGGTGCTCTATCGCGTCCACGAGGCCAAGCGGGCCGACACCCGCGAGCGACGGATCCGAGACTTCGTCGCCATGCTCGCTCGCGGAGAGACCGTCTACCCTCAGCGCCGGCGACCACCTGACTCAGCGCACGTGTGACGGGACGAACGGCGGTTTGACCACCCGCATGGCCAATCGGCGGCCGCGGACGTCGAGCGCCACCTCGTCGCCCTCGCCGACCCCGGCCGTCGCGTCGACCAGCGCCAACGCGATGCCCTGCCGGAGCGTGGGCGAGAACGTCCCGCTCGTCACGGTGCCGATCGCCGTCCCGGCTGTGTCGAGGACGGTCATCTCTAGGCGAGGAACGCCGCGGTCGAGCGCGGTCAGCCCCCAGAGCGTCCGCGGTGGCCCGTCCGCTCGTTCGGCACGCAGTGCAGCGTGGCCCCAGAACTGCGGCTTGCCCCACCCCACCGCCCAGCCGAGCCGGGCCTGCACCGGCGAGATCTGCACCGACAGGTCGTGGCCGTGCAGCGGATAGCCCATCTCGGTGCGTAGGGTGTCGCGCGCGCCCAGCGCCGCTGGTCGACCGCCGACCCGGGCGACGGCCTCGGCGAGCGCGTCCCAGAGCGCGGCCGCCCCGTCCCAGGACGGGATGAGCTCATAACCGTGCTCGCCGGTATAGCCAGTCCGGCAGATGCGCACGTCGCCCGCGCCGAACGCGGCGTCGACGTAGCTCATGTAGGGCAGGTCGGACGGCAGGCCGACGTCGGCCAGGACCGCGGCCGACTGCGGACCCTGGACGGCCACGATCCCGAAGTCCTCGTGGTGATTGGTCACGGTGACGCCGTGCGGCGCCGCGTGCTCGAGTCGGCGTGCGACCTCGGCACTGTTGGCGGCGTTGGGCACGAGGAACACCTCGACGTCTGAGACGAGGTAGGCGATGAGGTCGTCGACCACGCCGCCCGCCTCTTCGCAGCACAACGTGTACTGCGCCTGACCGGTCGTGATGCGCGCGAGGTCGTTAGTCAGGCATCGGTTGACGAACGCCGCCGCATCCGGCCCGCGCACGCTCACCTTGCCCAGGTGCGACACATCGAACAGCCCGGCCGAGGTCCGAACCGCGCGATGCTCGGCCAGCACTCCCCCGCCGCTGCTGGGGTACTCGATGGGCATCTCCCAGCCGCCGAAGTCGGCGAGCTTGGCGCCCAGCGCCACATGGCGTTCGTACAACGGCGAGCGGCGCAGGTCCGTCACCTCGTCCTCACGAGCCGGACGGATGCGGGTCTCATGGCCGTCACGCTACCCAGGGCGTCCTACGATCCCCGGCATGCCCAAAGTGTCCCTCGTCGCGCCCGACGCACTGGCCGGCGCCGACGTCGTCGTCATCGGCGTCCGTCCCGGGCCGGAGCTGCTGCCCTCGGCGACTCCGGTCGACCTCGCACTCGGCGGACGGTTGGGGCAAGCACTGCGCGACGCCGGAGCGACCGGCGAACCCGATGACGTCGTCCGTATCCCCACCCTGGGCGAAGCGCCATTTCCGCTGGTCATCGCCAGCGGACTCGGGGACACGCCGTCGCTGGCGGCCGGCGAGGCGGTCCGCCGCGCGGCCGGAGCGGCACTGCGCGCCGTGCCGTCCGGTCGGCGGCGGGTACACCTGGCCCTGGGCGACGACGTCGGCGCCATCATCGAAGGTGCCCTACTCGGGAGCTACCGGTTCACGGCCTACAAGTCCGGACCGTCGGCGCCTGAGGTCCAGCTCACGGTCGGCGTATCCGATCCGCGACAGGGGCGGGATCAGCTGCGGCGGGCGCGGAGGGTTGCGGCGGCAGGCGGCGTCACCCGTGACCTGGTCAACACGCCACCTAACGACCTCTACCCGGCAAGCTTCGCGGACCGTATCGCGCAGCGCGCCAAGGCCGCCGACCTCGACGTCGAGGTGCTCGACGACGGGCAGCTGCGCAAGGGCGGATACGGCGGCCTGCTCGGCGTGGGCGGAGGCTCGGCGCGACCGCCGCGGCTCGTGCGTATCGGGTACAGCCCCCGACGAGCACGCGGTCGGCTCGCCCTGATCGGCAAGGGCATCACGTTCGACAGCGGCGGCCTCAACCTCAAACCCGGCAGCGGAATGGCCACCATGAAGTGCGACATGGCCGGCGCCGCTGCGGTCGCGACCGCGGTCATGGCGCTCGCCGAGTTGCGCGTGCCGGTCGAGGTCGTCGCCACGGTCCCCATGGCCGAGAACATGCCGTCTGGCTCGGCGTATCGGCCATCCGACGTGCTGACGCTGCGCGACGGCACCACGGTGGAAGTGACGAACACCGACGCTGAGGGCCGTCTCGTCCTTGCTGACGGCATTGCGCGCGCGCTCGAGGACGAGCCCGATCACCTGGTCGAGATCTCCACGCTGACCGGCGGCCAGGTTGTGGCGCTCGGGCCTCGCGTGATCGGCGTCATGGGCGAGCCGCAGTTTCGCGACGAGGTCGTCGCGGCCGGGCAGGCGGCCGGGGAATCGTCGTGGGGCATGCCTCTGCCGGACGACCTGCGGGCCGGCCTCGACTCCTCGGTCGCCGAACTGGTCAACTCACCGTCCGAGCGGTGGGGCTCGATGCTCGTGGGCGGCTTGTTCCTCGACCGGTTCGTTCCGGATGGGCTGCCCTGGGTTCACCTAGACATCGCGGGGCCGGCCTACCACGAGGGCACGCCCTACGGGTACACGGCGAAGGGCGGGACGGGCGCCGGCGTGCGCACGCTCGTGGCCGTCGCCGAGCGCCTCGCGACCGGATCCGCCTGAGCCTCAGACGGACGGGCCACTCATACCGGGCGGTCCGGTCTCCCCCGCCGCTTTGCGGCGGGTGGTCCAGTCCCGCATGCGCTGCGGGTAGCCAACGACGCCCACGTCGTAGAGCGGCACCTTGTGCTTACGAGCGAAGTTGCGAGCGCCGTCCGGACCGTCGATGCGCCGACGCGTCCACTCGCCGGACGGAGCCACCAGCACGATTGTCGTTTCGGTGACCGTGGTCCGCGGTTCCAGGTACGCCTCCACGCCGCCATGCGACGCGGCAAAACCGGCCAGATGCGCGACATCGCGCGGATCCGCGCCGCGCACGGTGCCCGGGCGGTGTCTCCTGCGGCGGAACAGGGCCACGTGCCATCCCCTCGTCTCGGCCTTCCATAGACGCCTGCCGGCGCACACCTTGGCACCGTGCCGGCGGCGCCGGCAAACGCCGTCGCGGCGCTCGGCGTGCCCGCTCGGACAACGGTCCGCCATATACGCGGGTTCCGAGCAGTGCCAAGATGGCTAGACAGCCGGCGCGTAGAAGCGGAGTGATCGTGGCAGACAACGAGGCCGACCTGGTCATTCTCGGTGCCGGCAGCGGTGGATACGCGGCCGCGCTGCGCGCGGCGGAACTGGGCAAGTCGGTCGTGATGGTCGAGAAGGACAAGGTCGGCGGCACCTGCCTGCACCGCGGGTGCATCCCGACCAAGGCGCTCCTGCACGCGGGTGAAGTGGCGGACGGCACTCGTGACAGCGAGCAGTTCGGGGTGCGGGCGACGTTCGACGGCATCGACATGAGCCAGGTCAACAGCTACAAGGACGGCGTCGTCAGCCGGCTCTACAAGGGCCTACAGGGCTTGGTCACCAGCCGCGGTATCCAGGTCGTCGCCGGAGCGGGACGCCTGACTGGGCCGAGGACCGTCACCGTCGACGGCGACACGTACACGGGTACGAACGTCGTGCTGGCGACGGGCTCGTACTCGAAGACGCTGCCCGGTCTCGAGATCGACGGGCAACGGGTGATCGCCAGTGAGCACGCGTTGACGTTGGACCACGTACCTGCGTCCGTGATCGTCCTGGGTGGCGGCGTGATCGGCTGCGAGTTCGCGAGCGCCTGGACCTCGTTCGGTGCGAAGGTCACGATCGTCGAGGCCCTGCCGCACCTCGTCCCGCTCGAGGACGAAGCGAACTCCAAGTTGCTCGAGCGAGCGTTCCGCCGGCGCAAGATCGACTTCCGGCTCGGGTCTCGCTTCGACCACGTCGAGCTCACCGACGACGGAGTTCGGGCGCACCTGCAGGACGGGCAGACGCTCGAAGCCGAGTTGCTGCTGGTGGCGGTCGGACGCGGCCCGACCTCGAGCAACCTCGGATACGAGGAGAACGGTGTCACCCTCGACCGCGGCTTCGTCGTGGTCGACGAGTATCTACGCACGAGCGTCCCCGGGGTGTACGCGGTCGGCGACCTGATCCCGACGCTGCAGCTCGCCCACCTCGGGTTCCAGGAGGGGATCCTGGTCGCCGAGCACCTGGCCGGCCTGCCGGTGATCCCGATTGACTACGCCGGTGTCCCGCGGATCACCTACTCCGATCCCGAGGTGGCGTCGGTCGGGTTGACCGAAGCCCAGGCGGCCGAGCGCCTCGGCGCGGACAAGATCACCACATTGACGTACGACCTGGGCGGCAACGGCCGCAGTCAGATCCTCAAGACCCAAGGGGCGGTCAAGCTCGTCGCCGAGAAGGACGGGCCGGTCCTCGGCATCCACATGGTGGGCAGCCGGGTCGGCGAACTCGTGGCCGAGGCGCAGCTGATCTACAACTGGGAGGCCCTGCCGAGTGACGTGGCGGCGCTGATCCACCCGCACCCCACGCAGTCCGAGGCGATCGGCGAGGCGCACCTGGCCCTGGCCGGCAAGCCCCTGCACGTGCACAGCTGATCGCGCCGCCCGCCCCGCCATCGATCGTCTGACGAAGGAGTCACAGTCGCCATGCCGGTCTCCGTAACCATGCCGCGCCTCGGGGAAAGCGTCACCGAAGGCACCGTGACCCGTTGGCTGAAGAACGAGGGCGACCAGGTGGAGGCCGACGAGCCGTTGCTCGAGGTCTCGACCGACAAGGTCGATACAGAGGTGCCGTCGCCAGCGTCGGGCGTGCTGACGTCCATCAAGGTCCGCGAGGACGAGACCGTCGAGATCGGCGTCGAACTCGCGGTCATCGGCGACGGCTCGGACGGTGCGGCGGCCACCGAGCCCGCACCAGCTGAGCAGGCGCCGGCCGCTGCCGACGACAGCGCCGCACCGGCCGCTTT
>CAXTNQ010000063.1:5367-14442 GCA_964245745.1 uncultured Jatrophihabitantaceae bacterium | reverse complement strand
CGGGGTCGGCGGCCGTCCATGGCGCGACCCGCAGGGACGCAGGCGCCGGCTCCCAGTGCAGGGCCGCGCACTCCGCGTTGCTCAGTGTGTCGCGGGCGCAGCGCCGCAGGAACGCGTCGTCGGTGTAGAGGCGGTAGAGCAGCGTCCGGGCGTCCAACGCCGGCCACACCTGGTCGACGAACTCCCGGACGCCGGCCGACCGCGCCACCCGGGCCGTCTCGGCATCGGACGGCGCTCCGCCGGCATCCTCGCGTTGGCGGCGGACGTCCTCGGCCAACTGACGGCGGAGCCGGTCGCGGGCCACCGACCAGCGCACGTCGGAGCGCCGGGTGTCGTCGACGTAGCGGCGCAGCCGGTGTTCGGGTGTCCGGTACCGCTTGGTGCCGACGACGGCCACCACGTCCGCGTCCGGCCGCGCGACGTGCGAGAACACCGCGCGACGCAACACTTCGGCCAGCCGGGCATCGCCCTTGAGCGTCGCCACGGCGGCGGGCTCGGTCGCCCGCACCGGCACGTGCGCGACCAATTCGTCGACCGTGTGCTGCTCGATACCCGACTCGCCCAACGCCGGCAGCACTTGGCCGATGTAGTGCAGGAACGCCTGATTGGGCCCGACGACGAGCACGCCCGAGCGGCGCAAGCGTTCGGGATAGGTGTAGAGCAGGTAGGCCGCGCGATGCAGGCCGACGGCGGTCTTACCGGTACCCGGCGCTCCCTGTACACACAGCGACGTCGCCAGGTCGGCGCGCACCAGCTCGTCCTGGTCGGGCTGGATGGTGGCCACGATGTCGCGCATCGGGCCGACCCGAGGGCGTTCGATCTCCTCGCGCAGCAGGCCGGAGCGCAGACCGAGAGACTCACCGCGGTCGAGGCGCTCGTCCTCGTAGGAGCTGAGCTCGTTGTGCCGGAACCCGAATCGGCGCCGCAGCCGCACGCCCATCCGGTCGGTCGGCGCAGCCCGGTAGAAGGCCCGCGAGATCGGCGCCCGCCAGTCGATCACCACCGGGTCGCCATGGCGATCGCGGATGTGCCGGCGGCCGATGTGGAACGACTCGTTGCCGTCCCGGTCGGTGCGGCCGAAGAACGGCGGAGCGTCGGGGTCCGCGGCGAGCGAAGCCAGCCGCTCGGCCCGGACCCGGCCCAGCGCCTCGCTGGTCAGGGCGTTGCCGGCGTAATCGCCGATCGCCTCGGCCGTCGTCCGCATGTCCGTCAACGCGGCGTCGGCGAGGTCGAGGTAGGCGCGTTCAGCACGCAATACGGGATCGTCGGGCACAGCCGCTCGACGTTACGCCTCGCCAGGCCGAGCCGCCCAGCGCTTTAGGCTGCGCGACATGGCGCAGACGGCCGGAGCCGGGGAACTTGGGGCCGAACGGGCGCGGCTTGCCGAATCGCCCAGTTCGGACGGCCCGTGGCGGCTCTGGGGGCCCTACCTCGCCGGACGGCAGTGGGGCACGGTCCGCGAGGACTACTCGGCCAACGGCGACGCCTGGGACTACCTGCCGTTCGAGCAGGCCCACGCCCGCGCGTACCGATGGGGCGAGGACGGACTCGGTGGGATCTGCGACCGGTTCGGGTTCCTCAACCTGGCGCTCGCCCTATGGAACGGCCGGGATCCCATCCTCAAAGAGCGGCTCTTCGGCCTGACCAACGGCGAGGGCAACCACGGAGAGGACGTCAAGGAGTACTGGTGGGCGTTGGACGGAGTGCCCAGTCACGCCTGGATGCAGTGGCTGTACCGCTACCCGCACGCCGAGTACCCGTACGCGCAGCTGCGCACCGAGAACGCCCGCCGCAGCCGAGACGAGCGGGAGTACGAGCTGGCGGACACCAGCGTCCTGGCCGAGAACCGGTTCTTCGACATCACCGTCACCTACGCCAAGGCGGCACCCGACGACATCTGCGTGGTCATCGAAGCGACCAACCAAGGGCCGGACCCGGCACCACTGCACGTCTTGCCCCACGTGTGGTTCCGCAACACCTGGATCTGGGGCCGGGACGCCCGCCGGCCCGCGCTGCGAGCCCTGCCCGTCGCGCTCGGCAGCGTGCGCGCGATCGAGTGCGATCACGGTTTCCTCGGCCGGTACGTGCTCAGCGTCGAGGGCGATGCCGACGTCCTCGTGTGCGAGAACGAGACGAACAACGTCGCGCTCTTCGGCACCGCCGCCAATCCCGTGCCCTACACCAAGGACGGCATCGGCCGGCGAGTGATCCACGGCGACGAGTCCGCGGTCAATCCCGCCGGAGCAGGGACGAAGGCCGCGTTCTGGTTCCGGTTCGACGCGGTGGCGTCCGGAGAAACCCGGCGCATCCGGTTGCGACTGTCTCCGCGCGATCCTGACGAGCACACCTTCGGGGTCAGCTTCGACGCGGTGGTGGCCGACCGGCGCGCCGAGGCGGACGACTTCTACCGCACCGTCCTGCCCGAGCGGCTGTCCGAGGAGGACGCGTCCATCGCCCGCCGCGCGTTCGCCGGCCTGCTGTGGGGCAAGCAGCTCTACCGGTATTCGGTCGAGGAGTGGTTGGACGGCGATCCCGACGAGCCGCTACCACCACCGCAGCGGCTGACCGGCCGGAACACGGCGTGGCGGCACGTGGCCCTCGCCGACGTGATGTCCATGCCGGACGAGTGGGAGTACCCCTGGTTCGCCGCGTGGGACCTGGCCTTCCACTGCGTGGCACTCGCCCATGTCGACGCGGCGTTCGCCAAGGAGCAGCTGCTGCTTATCTGCCGGGAATGGGCCATGCATCCCGACGGCCAGTTGCCGGCCTACGAGTGGGCGTTCGGCGACGTGAACCCGCCCGTCCACGCGTGGGCGGCGTGGCAGGTGTACCTGATCGACGGCAGTCGGGACGTCGACTTCCTCATCCGCATCTGCACCAAACTGCTGCTCAACTTCGCGTGGTGGGTGAACCGCACGGACGCCGACGGGTCGTACCTGTTCGAGGGCGGCTTTCTGGGCATGGACAACATCGCGCTGTTCGACCGCTCGCAGGTGCCGCCTGGTTACCGGCTCGAGGAGTCGGACGCGACCAGCTGGATGGCGGCGTACTGCCTGCAGATGTTGCAGATCTCTCTGGCGCTCGCCCGGTCCGTCCCGGCGTGGGACGAGATCGCGACGAAGTTCCTCGAGCACTTCCTGTGGATCACCCGGGCCATGAACGACTTCGGTTCGCAGGGCGTCAGCCTGTGGGACGACGTGGACGGCTTCTTCTACGACGTGCTCGTCCATCCGGACGGCACCGTGCAGCCGTTGCGGGTCCGGTCGATGGTCGGGTTGTTGCCACTGCTGGCTGTCGCTATCGCTCCGCCCTGGGTGGCCGAGCAGCTGCCCGACTTCACCGCCCGGCTGAGCTGGCTGCAACGACGACGACCCGACCTGCTGGCCGGGCTCGTACAGCGCACCGGCCCGGACGGCCAGCACGTCATGCTGTCGCTGCTCGATGCCGACCGGCTCGTGCGCATCCTGGCGCGCATGTTCGACGAGTCGCGCTTCTTGTCCCCACACGGCATTCGCTCGCTGTCCGCCGCATACCGCACGCCGTACGTCACCGACATCGGCGGCGAGCAGATGTCGATCGACTACGAGCCGGGCGAGTCACGCACCGGGTTGTTCGGCGGCA
The DNA here is from genome assembly GCA_964245745.1 of uncultured Jatrophihabitantaceae bacterium. Classification (GTDB taxonomy): domain Bacteria; phylum Actinomycetota; class Actinomycetes; order Mycobacteriales; family Jatrophihabitantaceae; genus CAXTNQ01. Next base: position 10,821 of record CAXTNQ010000063.1, on the reverse strand, counting down.
ACTCGAACTGGCGCGGTCCGGTGTGGTTCCCGCCCAACGTCCTCATCGCCGATGCGCTGCGCCGGTACGCCGACTACTACGGCGACGAGTTGACCGTCGCCGGCCCGGACGGGCCGCTGACGCTGACCGAGGGCGCGCAGCTCATCGACGACCGGCTGGTCTCGCTGTTCCGCCGCGGACCGGACGGCCGGCGGCCCAGCGACGGCGCACGCATCGAAGCCAGCTCCGATCCCCTGTGGGCGGCCCACGTGACGTTCAGCGAGTACTTCCACGGCGACACTGGCGAGGGACTTGGCGCCACCCACCAGACGGGATGGACCGCGCTTGTGGCCCACCTGCTGTGCCGGCCCCAACCGGACGCCTGAGGCGGGGCGCTCCGGCTAGGACAACACGCGCAGGCGGATGGACTCGGAGAGCCCGCGCAGCTCGGTCAGCATGTCGTCGGTGTACGGAGCGCCGGTGTCGGTGACCACGTAGCCGACCTCGCCACGCGTGCCCAGCAACTGCGCCTCGACGTTCACCTTGTGCTCGGCCAGCACGCCGTTGATCGTGGCCAGCGCACCCGGCACGTTGCGGTGGATGAGGACGAGCCGGTGCGTCCCGGGAGCCTGCGGTAGCGCAATGCCGGGCAGGTTGACGCTCATGGCCGTCGATCCGTCCCGCACGAAGTCGCGGAACTTGCCGGCCACGAAACGGCCGATGTCGCGCTGGGCTTCCTCCGTCGAGCCGCCGATGTGCGGGGTCAGGATGACGTTCGGCAGGCCGCGCAGCTCGGACCGGAACTCTTCGCCGCGCCGCTTGGGCTCGGTGGGAAACACGTCCACGGCGGCACCCGCGATGTGGCCGGACTGGACGTGCGTCCGCAGCGCGGCGTAGTCGACGACGAACCCGCGGGACAGGTTGAGGAACAGGCTGCCCGGCCGCATCGCCGCGAACTCCTGCGCGCCGAAGAAGTTGTCGTTGGCGGCACGCCCGTCGACGTGCAGGGTCACGACGTCCGCGGCGGCGAGCAACTCGCCGAGCGAGCCGCAGCGCTGCGCGTTGCCGAGCGCGAGCCGGTCGCTCGTGTCGTAGAACAGCACGCGCATACCGAGGTTCTCAGCCAGCACGGACAGCTGCGTGCCGATGTTGCCGTAGCCGACGATGCCCAGCGTCTGCCCGCGCACCTCGTGGGCGCCGTCGGCGGACTTGTCCCACACGCCGGCGTGCATGAGCGCGTTCTTGTCGGTGAGCCGCCGGGTCAGCGCGACGATCTGCGCGAGCGCGAGCTCGACGACACTGCGAGTGTTGGAGTACGGCGCGTTGAACACCGTTACGCCCCGTTCGGCTGCCCCGTCCAGGTCGATCTGGTTGGTGCCGATGCAGAAGGCGCCGATGGCCACCAGATGAGGAGCGGCATCCAGTGCCCGCTGGCTCACGTGTGTCTTCGAACGGATGCCGAGCAGGCTCACGTCGGCGATCTGCGCGATCAGCTCGTCCTCGTCGAGCGCGCCTTCGGCGGTGCGCACGTCGAAGCCGGCGGACGCCAGGATGCTCGCCGCGTCCGGATGAATCTGTTCCAGCAACAGGACGCGTACGGGACGATCGACCACGATGATCCTTCACAGGCAGGTGAAACGGTGTCGCCCGAGTCTACGGGCGAGGCGGCGATCACCCGTGCACATGGAGCCGCCCCCGTCCCGGGGGGATGGACGGAGGCGGCGGTCGAGTGGCGGCAGTTAGGCGCGCACCCCGCGCCGGGTCTGAATCTGGCGGTAGATCAGCAGCGCGATGATGGCGCCGATGATTGAGCCGATAATGCCGGCCGGCTGGAAGAACCCGTCCTGCGAGTCCTTGTGGAAGATCACATAGCCGAGGAACCCGCCGATGAACGACCCGACGATGCCGAGCAGGAGGGTGCCGCCGATGCCCATCGGGTCACGTCCGGGCACCACCAGGCGGGCGATCGCTCCGGCGATAAGTCCAATGATGATGAGCGAGATGATCAAGCCGAACATAGCGGTCGTCCACTCCTTAGCTGGCGGGCCCCGCGCCGCGCCAGCTAGGGGTTACCCGTCCCGCTGGAGCGCTCAAACGCCGGGCCGGTGCGGCTGATCCCGACGCCACCCAGCGTGTCGGAGCCGTATCGGCGGATCGTGGCGTCGAGGTCGAGTGGTCGCACGCCCATGGCCGAACGTGCCGCCTCGTCGAGTTGGTCGAGCGGGACGATCCACGCGATCTCGAATTCCAGGCCGTCGGGATCCTGTCCATACAACGACTTGGTGGTGCCGTGGTCGGACGCGCCCACCAACGCTCCGGCCTCGGCGAGCCGCTGCCGGAGATCCACCAGGTCGGCCAGCGTGTCCACCTCCCACGCCAGGTGGTACAGCCCGACGGTGGCCCGTCCGGCCAGGGACGGGCCAGCAGCCGGCCCCAGCGCGAACAGTCCGAGGTCGTGGTCGTTGGTCGACTGGGCGGCGCGCAGAAAGGCTGCGCCCGGCAGGCCGCCGTACTCCTCGACCGGGCGGAACCCGAGCACGTCGGAGTAGAAGCGCACGCTGCGCTCGATGTCGCGCACGTACAGGACAGCGTGATTGAGGCGATGGATCGCCATGCTGACTCCCGATTTCGTTGAACTCTCAACCTAGTGTGCCATGAGCCGTATCCTCATGGGGTGCCGAAGACCAAGTGGCTCACTGCGCCCGAGCAGCGCGCATGGCGCGCCTACCTCGAGGCCACCACGCTGCTCTTCGACACGCTGGACCACCAGCTGCAGCGCGATGCCGGCATGCCCCACGGCTACTACGAAATCCTCGTCCGGCTCTCCGAGGCACCTCGCCGGGCGTTGCGCATGAACGAGCTGGCGGAGGCGTCGAGGTCGTCGCGCAGCCGGCTCTCCCACGCGGTGGCGCGGCTCGAGGAGCGCGGGTGGGTGCGCCGCTTCGAATGCACGACGGACCGACGGGGACAGGTCGCCGAGCTCACCGACGCGGGCTTTGCGGCGCTGGCCGACGCGGCGCCCGGCCACGTCGCCGCGGTGCGCGCAAACATGATCGGCCTGCTCGGGCCCGACCAGGTGGGGCAACTCGAAGGCATCTGCCGGACGATCATCGACGGGGTCGAACGCGGCGACTGATCACGGCGGCGGACGTCGTGGCCGGTACCGCAACGCGAAGAAACCTCGGATCGAGTGTCCGACGTCGACGGTGCTGGCGATCGCTGCGCGGTCGAACGTAATGGTCACGTCGTCGGACGGGCCGGTGTTCGGGTCGTACACCGACACCGTGGTCGCGTCCTCGTCGGCGCGATACGCGTACGCGAGCACGACGTGGTTGTGGCGCAGCCGCGAGGGGTTCAGGCCTCGCACGGTGACGATGCCGAGCGGGCACGACTCGCCCGCGTCCAACCGGGCACGGACGGCGGCCCATCCCGAGCGGGTCCGGGCCAGGACGTCCTCGTCGGAACGCAGCATCCAGCGCCAGTAACGGAACACACCGCCGGGCAGATTGAACGCCGCGAACAACCGCCGCACGAGGTAGCGATAGGCCGCGCCCGTGGGACGCGCCGGCTCGACGTCCGGCGGGATCGTGCGCCCGACCGCGAAGTAGTCGGCGGCCGCGAACACCATTCCGCCGCACAGCCCGTTGCCGGCGTTGCCGATGCGGATCGGACCGAAGGCGAGCACCGGTGCCCGGGCGAAGGCGTTGCGGTACCGAAAGCCGTCGCGGCTCGGGCGGAAGCGACGCGGCGTCACTCGGGCACCGACCGGATGGTGATGACGGCGTGGTCGTCCACTTCGACCTCGAGCAACGTCCCGGCCGGGATCTGGTCACGCACGAGTGGCGGCAGCTGCAGTGATCCGTCGGCACCGAGGACGGCGAACTCGCGACCCCGGCGGCCTTCGGCGCCGATCCGGCCGTCCCGGATGGTGATGGTCCGTTCGAAGCGCGCCGCCACTGCGGGGTCGTGGGTCACCGCGACGATCGTCGTGCCGCGCTGCGCGTTGACGTTGACCAGGGCGTCCAACACCTCGTCGCGGTAGGCGTGGTCGAGTCGGCTGGTCGGTTCGTCCGCGAGCAGCAGGCCGGGGGACGCCGCGATAGCGACGCCCACGGCGAGTCGTTGCCGCTCGCCCGGGGTCAGCCCGGACAACGGGCGACGAGCGAGCTGCGCCAGTCCGACGAGGTCGAGGACGTCGCCCGCCGCGGGTAGCTCACGGTGGCCCAAGCGCCGGGCGGGGCGTTGTGCGAAGGCGATGTTCTGCTCGGGCGTCGCGTAGGGCAGCAAGTTCTGCTCAGCGCCCTGCAGGACGACTCCGACGTCGCGCGCCCGGACCCGGTCGAGGTCGCGACCGGCGATGGCGCCGAGGTCGTGCTCGCCGAGCCGTAGCCGGCCCGCGCTCGGCCTCTGGAGGGCGGCCAACAGGCGCAGCAGTGTGGACTTCCCGGCACCGGACGGACCGAGCACGCCGACGAGCTGGCCGGGTGCGACGTCCAGGTCGACGCCGGTCAGGGCGACGACATCGTGGCCTTCCAGCCGGTAGATGTGCACCAGCTGGCGCGCCGCCACGGCCAACCCGCTCACCGTGGCCGGCGTTCTGGCCGGGGGCGCCCGGACTCGGCCAGGATGACGGCACTGACACTCAGGACGCGCAGCACCGCGCCCGTCGCCCCGGCGAACGTCAGCCAGGCGGTGGGCCTCAGCACGTCCGGCACATCGACGTCCTGCACGAAGATCGGCACCGCCGGGAAGGCCAGCCGGGCACCCACAAGTCCGACGACCGCACCCACCACCGTCGCGGTCACGACAGTGACCAAGAACTCGACGAGGGTGGCTCGGCGCAGGGCGGCCCTCGGCACCCCCACGACGGCGAGCGCGGCCGTGTCGCGTCGCCGGCTCGCGCGCGATGCAGACTCGGCAACGCACAGAAGGAGTACGGCGACCGGCACGGTGAGGGCGCCCGCGGCCAAGGCCAGTTGCATCGACCACGCCGGCGCGCTGCGGCCCAGTGCCCTTCGACGGTCGGCGATGCTGTCGCGATGTACGACGGTCACGCCGGACGCGCGTAGGTCAGCAACCACGCGTCGCTCGCGAGCCGCTGCGTCGTGGGCCAGCCAGACCTGCAGCGTGCTCGCGCTGACGTCCTCCGATTGCGCCAGGTCGACGCTCGTCGCGAGGTCACACAGCAGGGCCGGAGCACCGAGGCCGGGCACCAACGCCACATTGCCCACCGCCTTGTACATCGTGCTCAGACCGTCGATCCCGTTGGCGGTCAGGGATCCGTCCTTCGAGCCGGGAAGCGACCCTGCGCTCAGGGCAGGCACCGTCAGCGGTGTGGACAGCTGCTGTAGTACCGCGGGTTGGCCGGAGTTGTTGGCGATCACCAGCCGCAGGCCTCCAGCGCGCTCGGTCAGCTGCGCGAGCGGTGACGGCCCGACCGAACTGGCGTCCGGTGGGCTTGCGTCGCCCCAGTCC
>CAXTNQ010000063.1:0-5357 GCA_964245745.1 uncultured Jatrophihabitantaceae bacterium | reverse complement strand
GTCCCGGGCCGGTCCGAGGGCGACGGACGTCGATGTGCCGTCCGCCGTCACGGTCGAGAGCGCCAGGTCGGCGGCCACGTCGACGTAGTCGGTATCAGACGCCGAGCGGGATAGCGTGACCTGGCTCAGCGTGCAGCCGGTCGCGCACGGCAGCGTCCCGGCGAACGTCACCGTTACTGGGCTCTCAGGTAGCCGGCCGGTACGCACAATGACCCGCTGTCCGTCCGAGCCACGCACCACCAGCTGCAGGACGAGCGGACCAGCGGTCGACACCGCTCCCGTGTAGGGCTTGCGCCGCACCTGCACACCGGCCAGTCCGAGGGTGTAGCGGTTGCCGACCAGCCTGACCGGCGGCGGGCGCGGCGGTGTCAGTCGTCGAATCACCTCGGGCATGGGCTTGTCCTTCGGCCATCCCCACGCCGCGATGCCGGGCCACGTCTTCAGATCTACCGCGGCGACCGGTTCCCCATTCGGCGGCTGCTGGACAACGACCGGCGTCGCGAACACGCCTCCCGGGTCAGCGGCCTGCACGGCGGTGCGGAGCTGACCAACGGTGCGCGCGTTCACCGTCAGGACGACCGGGGCGCCCGCCTCCACGCCCGCGCGGACAGTGCGGTTCAGATCGGAGACCCGCCACTGATCCGCGGCGGAGACCGCCAGCGCGACGGCCAGGCACAGGAAAGCCACCGCCTGTCGCGTCCCTGGCCGGCGGGCGAGATGGATACCGCCCAGTCCCGCGGCCAGCCGCCCCCTCCACAAGGTGCGACGGCCGATCAGTCGTGCGCTCAGTCCAAGCACCCGAACGAGCGCCAGCCCGGCCACGATGGCCAACAGACCGGGCGCGAGCACAGCGACGGCATTCGTGCGGTCGCCGGACAGTACGACGACCAGGCCCGCTACGGCCGCCGCCAGCAGCGCGGCCTCGCCGGCGGTCAGAGCGCGCCGGGTCGAGACGGCCGGCACCTGCCGCAACAGTTCCTGAATGGGAGTGCGCGCTCTCCGTAGGGCGATCACCCCTAAGAGCGACACCTCGAGGGCGAGCATGCCCACCGCCGCCCACACCGGCGGCCAGCGCAGCTCAGGGGACGCTCGCCCGTCCAGCCACCACCGTCCGGCCGCGCCGCAACCGACCCAGGCCAGCGAGACCCCGATGAACGCGCCCGCCGTGATCGCGGCCGCGACTTCGCGACCGATGTACGCGACCGCCGGCAGCACGCCGTAGCCGCGTAGTCGCGCCAGGGCGAGCTCCGGCCGTCGTTTCTCCACAGCGGCTCGGACGACCGCCACGATCGCAACGACGAGCAGCAGTGCGAGTTCGCCGGCGAACGCAGGGATGACGGCACGAGCCTGATGACGTCCGTGCTCGACCTCGTCGAGCAGACCATCAAGGCCGGTGATCGTCGTGACGGTGGTGTCGGCGTCGGCTGTCGCCACCACCTGTCGCCACGCGTCGCTGCGGGTACGCAGGTCGGCCAGCTGATCGAGCGTCAACGTGTCGCTGCGCAAGGGCAGGTCGGTACGTTGCGTGGTGATCGTCGTGAGGTCGACCGTTTCGCCGTCCGGCCCCTTCGGCAGCACGCCTTGCAGGTCGCTCGGGAAGCCAGGTACCGCGAACAGCGCGTCGCCGGTGTAGGTCTCGGCGCTCGAGCGAGCGTCGTGGATGAGCGACGCACCGGACGAGGCGGCGTAGGGATGACCGAACCAGAACGGGTCCGCGGCCTCGAACTCCGCATAGATCCCCACGACGGTCAGCGGTTCGCGGGCCTTTACGTCCTTGATCGTCACGGTGATGGGACTGCCGAGACGCCAGTCGAGCTTCGTGGCGCTGGCGGCGCTGACGTCGACCTCGCGCGACGACCGAGCGCAGCGTCCCGCCACGAACGTCAGGTGCCGGCATTGATCCGTGCGATTGACCACCGAACCGGTGATCGACTGTCCGGCGGCCGCGTAGGCTACCGGGACCTCGACCGACGGGATTGGCGCGCCGTAGTACGCGGCTAGAGCCGGCGGTGGCAGATAGGGGTCGAGCGACCCGAGTAGGCCGGTCGTCGAGACGGTCACCCCGCGCGTCGGCACCGTTGCGTGATCGAAGGTGAGACGCAGCTGGGCGTCCTCGACCGCGCGCAGGTACAACGGGCCGAAGGCGAAGGCCGCGACGGCGAGGGCGGACAGGCACGCCACGGCGACACCTTGACCCCACCGAGAACGTGCGCCAGCCACAAACAGCGAAGGCATGCGCGGCACGGGCGGTCCTCGGATCAGGTGATCGTGGACCGACCTTAGGCACGGGCGGGCTTCATCGACGGCGCTGAGATCAACTCGATATCAGGCGAGCGGGGCTCAACAGACCGCTCATGCGCAATCTGCCACTCGGAGAGCGGGTGACGGGAATCGAACCCGCACTGTCAGCTTGGGAAGCTGATGTTCTGCCATTGAACTACACCCGCGGCGCTCGACATGTTACCGCCGGAGCACGCACAGCCATCCGGTGCAGACCCTGCAGATGCCCGACGAGCGGTTCGCCCAGCTGCCAGAGACGAAGGGCTAGCCTCGCAGGTCATGCTGCTCAGCGACCGCGACATCCGTGCCCAGGTGGCAGCCGGACGCGTGGTGCTCGATCCATGGGACGCCGACCTCCTGCAGCCGTCCAGCGTTGATGTCCGGCTCGATCGGTACTTCCGGGTCTTCAACAACTCGCAGTACACGCATATCGACCCCGCCCAACAGCAGGACGATCTGACCGCACTCGTCGAGCCGAAGGACGACGATCCGTTCGTCCTGCATCCGGGTGAGTTCGTGCTCGGCTCGACCCTCGAGGTCGTTACCTTGCCGGACGACCTCGCGGGTCGCCTCGAAGGCAAGAGCAGCCTCGGGCGGCTCGGACTGCTGACCCACTCGACGGCCGGGTTCATCGACCCCGGCTTCAGCGGGCACATCACGCTCGAGCTGTCCAACGTCGCCAACCTGCCGATCACCCTCTGGCCCGGCATGAAGATCGGCCAGCTGTGCCTGTTCCGGCTGTCCAGTGCGGCCGAATATCCCTACGGCTCGGCGGTGTACGGGTCGCGGTACCAGGGCCAGCGGGGGCCGACGCCCAGTCGCGCGTACGTCAACTTCCGGCGTTGGCCGACCCGGTAAAGGGCTCAGACGACCTCGCGCAACAGGCCGGTGGACACGTCGAAGACGAAGCCACGAACTGCCTCGCGATGAGGCAGGAACGGGTTGGCCCGGATCCTGGCCATGCCCTTGCGCACGTCCTCGTCCGTGTCGGTGAACGTCTCGACGTCCCAGGGCGGTTCCAGGCCGGTGTCCGCGCGGATGGCGCCCTTGAATTGCGCATCGGTGACGGTCTGCAGACCGCACTGCGTGTGATGGACGAGGACGATCTCCTCGGTGCCGAGCAGGCGCTGGCTGAGCGCGAGTGAGCGGATCACATCGTCGGTGACGGCACCACCTCCGTTGCGCAGGACGTGCGCCTCACCGCGACGCAGCCCGAGAGCGCGGTAGACGTCGAGGCGCGCGTCCATGCACGCAACGACCACGACGCGCAGGGCTGGCGTGCCGGCCACCGACCCGTCGTAGGACTGCGCGTAAGTGGTGTTGTTGGCGACGAGGGCGTCGGTGACGGTCACGCCATGTGAGTATCACAGCGACGGTGTTCGCGGCAGACCACCCAGCACCTTCTCGAGCAGGGCCGCGAGCTGCGTCCGCCGCCACGCAACCGGCCGTTCACGTCATGCTCCTCGACTGGACGTCCGAGGCGCGCCGCCGTGACGTGTTCGCCTGCAGGTCATCGCGCTCAACCTGGGCGTGGCTCTCGGTGGCTTCGTCGGCGGACGGTGGCCGTGCTCGCGGGCGAACGCCGTCGGGCCGGCCCTGCCCGGGATGTTGCTCGCCCTGCACGTCCCGGCGCTGTTCATCCTGCTACAGCTCGGCTGCTGCGTGGAAGGCGCGTTGGCCGCGCGCCGTCTAGGCGCGCTCAGGAGAGGGGACGCATCCAGCCGTGCGGATCGGCCTCCTGCCCGGTCTGGATGGCCAACAGCTTCTGTCGTAGCTGCATCGTGACCGGTCCGGGCGAGCCGTCACCGACGGTCCAGGAACCGTGGGCGCTCTTCACGGCGCCGACCGGCGTGATCACCGCCGCCGTGCCGCAGGCGAACACCTCGGTCAGCTCGCCTGACGCGTTGGCCGCCTCCCAGTCGTCGGTGGAGATCTTGCCTTCCTCCGCGCCGTAGCCGAGTTCGTGCGCGAGCGTCAGCAACGAGTCGCGGGTGATCCCGGGCAGCAGCGTGCCGGTGAGCGCCGGGGTCACGATGCGGGTCGTCGGGCCGCGCCCGTACACGAAGTACAGGTTCATGCCGCCCATTTCTTCGACCCAGCGGTGTTCGAGGACGTCGAGCCACACAACCTGATCGCATCCCTGCGCGGTGGCCTGGGCCTGGGCGACAAAGGCGGCGGCGTAGTTGCCGGCACACTTGGCGTCCCCCGTACCGCCGGGCGCGGCCCGGGTGTACTCGGTCGACAGCCAGACCGTGACCGGCTGGACGCCACTACGGAAGTACGGGCCGGCCGGAGACGCAATGACGACGAAGGCGTACTCGGCGGACGGCTTGTTCACGCCCAGTCCGACCTCGGTCGCGATCATGAACGGGCGCAGGTACAGCGACTGGGCCGGGTCCATCGGGACCCACTCGTGGTCGATGTTCACGAGGGCGCCCAGCGCCTCGACGAAGCGGTCGACGGGCAGCTCGGCCATGGCCAGCCGGCGTGCGGACCGTTGGAAGCGCGCGCCGTTCGCGTCGGGACGGAAGGCCGCGATCGAGCCGTCCGGCTGCCGGTAAGCCTTCAGACCCTCGAAGATCTCCTGCCCGTAGTGCAGCGCCATGGTGGCCGGGTCGAGGGTGAGCGGCCCGTAGGGCGCGATCTCGCCGTCCGACCAGCCGCCGTCCGCGGTCCAGTCGATGCGCACCATGTGGTCGGTGAAGTGACGACCGAACCCAGGGTCGGCGAGGATGGCGGCCCGCTCGTCGGCCGTGCGCGGATGGGGGTTGCGCCGGACGAGCATCGCCATAGTTGGCAATCCTAGTAACCACCGCCGAGGCGTATTAGCGGCCGAACGGGTGCTCGTACGCTCGCCCATGCCGACCCCACATCCGGGTGTTGATCGTCGGCAGCGGGTTCGCCGGACGACGGGTGGCCGTCGTGGGCAGCGGAGCGTCGGCCGTGCAGCTCGTGCCGGAGGTCGCGCGTGAGGCCGCGCACGTCGACGTCTACCAGCGCACGCCGCCGTGGGTGATGCCACAAGGGGACCGGGCCTTCCAGGGCTGAACGTTGGGCGTTCGCCTACGTGCAGCCGG
>CAXTNQ010000062.1:398-14684 GCA_964245745.1 uncultured Jatrophihabitantaceae bacterium | reverse complement strand
GGCGGTCATGTCGGACGTCCACACCCGCTGTACCCGTTCCACCACGCCCAGGTCGATGCGGCCACCCCCCGACGCGCAGCTCTCCCATTCGACCCCCGGATGCCGGATCCGAAGCTCGTCAAGAAGCGCGTAGTAGGCGACGGTCTGGCGGTGCACGCCGGCCGCGCCACCCTGCCCGGCTCCGTCGACCAGATCGCGATTGTGGTCCCACTTGACGAAGCTGATCGGGTACCGGGCGAGCAACACGTCCAGCCGAGCCACCAGGTACTCAGCCACCTCCGCACGGCTTAGGTCCAGGACGAGCTGATGCCGAAAGGTCAGCGGCGTACGGTCCGCCGCCGCAAGGACCCAGTCCGGATGCTGTCGGTACAGGTCAGAATCGGGGTTGACCATCTCCGGTTCCACCCAGATGCCGAACTTCATTCCGAGCTCGTGCACGCGTGCGATAAGCGGATCGAGGCCGTCCGGCCACACGTCGGATGACACCCACCAGTCGCCCAATCCGGCCCGATCGTCGCGACGCCTGCCGAACCATCCGTCGTCCAGCACAAAGCGTTCGGCACCGATGCGCGCGGCGCGCTGCGCCAGGGCCGTCAGGCGGTCGAGCCGCTGCTCGAAGTAGACGGCCTCCCAGGTATTACACGTGACCGGACGAGGCCGTCTCGGATGCGCCGGCAGCGCGCGTTGGAACCGGTGCAGTTGCGTCGCCAGGGCAGCGAGGCCGGCGGCCGCCGCCACGGCGTACACCCACGGCGTCGCGTACGACTTCCCGGCGTCCAGCACGACTTCACCAGGCAGCAGCAACTCCCCGCCCCCGATCGTGACCACGCCGTTCGGTCGGCGCTCGACGAAGTACCGGCTATTCCCACTCCAACCGACGTGTAGGCCCCACACCTGGCCGTGGCGAAAGCCGAAACCGGGCGTTCCCGCTACGAGCAAAGTCGGCGCGTCTGCACCGGTTTTCCCGGTCCGGCCTTCACGCAGCCACAAGCCGTCGCGGACCGAGCGACGCTGCGGCATACGTTCGCGGCCCCAGCGTCCGGTGCTGTCCAGCACTTCGCCGGCGTGGTCGGGCAACGGCAGTACGACATCGAGCCAGTCGAGCTCGTACGCCCCTGGTCCCTGATTCGTCAGCACGTGCCGCAGCCGCATCGCTCCGCCCGCGAGCACCTCGATCTCGGTGTCCAGCCCCAGGTCGGCCACGTCGTCGCGACTGTGCACGACCACCCGCTCGGTGGTGAGCTCGACGTCGTCGGTACGCCACGCGGCGAACCAGTCCCGGCGCTCGGCGCCGACGCGATGGCCCGCCAGCCCGGGCCGTCCCGCCCATCCGTCAGCGGCCTGCGGGACGAGAGCGACGGCTCGAGCCGCGGCGTCCAGCACCGAGCTCGGCGGGTGGACCGCGCCCACGACGGCCGCGATCTGGCGGGCGTCCAACCCCTTGGCCACCGGTCCGAACCAGGCCAGTTGCGGTCGTTCGCCACGTTCGGCCACGAGGACGAGACCAGTGCCTTCGGAGCCCACCAAGGCCGTGGCCACCGACGCAGCATGGCACAACCACGACGCTCGAGTGCCCGTTATCGGACAGCAACCGAACACCTCTTGACATTGCTTGTTGGATTCTGCTGAATGATGGCGTTTAGGACCGGTGGTCCACCTCACATCCCGCGGCACGGTAGGAGACGTCATGAACCGCTCGTCGGGCAGCGATCGGCCAGCCACCTCCGTCAGTCGGCGCACGTTGCTCAAGGGACTGGCCGCGGGTGGAGTCGGAGCGGTCAGCCTGCCGCTGCTTGCGGCCTGCACCGGCGGTAGCAGCAAGTCTTCGTCGAGCAGCGGGTCAGCCGGTGGCGGCAGCAAAAGCAGCAGCGTGGGCTCGAACTACTCCGACGCCGTGCCCAAGGGTGCCTTCCAGGCAATGGTCGACGGCTTCCAGAAGCAATCGGGCGACACCCTCAAGGTCAACACGGTGGCGCACAACGATTTCCAGAACAACATCAACAACTACCTGCAGGGCAGTCCGGACGACGCCTTCACGTGGTTCGCGGGCTTCCGAATGCGCTTCTACGCCAAGAAGGGCCTCGTCGCACCGCTCGACACCGAGTGGGGCAAGTTCGGCAGCAACATGTCCGACGCCTTTGCCAAAGCCTCGACGGGCGACGACGGCAAGAAATACTTCGTGCCGCTCTACAACTACCCGTGGGCCTTCTTCTACCGCAAGAGCGTGTGGGCGGCGAAGGGTTACCAGGAGCCGAAGACCCTGGACGAACTCAAGGCTTTGGCCACGCAGATGAAAAAGGACGGGCTCAACCCGATCGAGTTCGCCGACAAGGACCAGTGGCCCGCGCTCGGCACGTTCGACTATCTGAACATGCGACTGAACGGCTACGACTACCACATCAGCCTGATGGCCCATCAGAAGTCGTGGGACTCCACCGAGGTCAAGAACGTCTTCGACACTTGGAAGGCATTGCTTCCGTACCACAACATCGACGGCGCTCTGGGACGCACGTGGCAGGACTCGGCCCAGCTGCTCCTGCAGAAGAAGAGTGGGATGTACCTGCTCGGCTCGTTCGTCTCTCAGCAGTTCACCGGCCCTGACCTCGACGATCTGACGTTCTTCCCCTTCCCGACGGTGAACGAGTCCTACGGGCAGGACGCGGTCGAGGCGCCGATCGACGGCATGATGCTGTCGAAGAAGGGCGGCGACAACCAGGCCGCACGCGACTTCGTGGCGTACTGCGGGACGGCCGAGGCGCAGAATCTGTACCTGGCCACGGACACCGGTGACGTCGGCGCGAACAAGCAGGTCGACACCACCAAGTACAACGCCATCCAGAAGAAGTCCGCGGACCTCATCGGCGGCGCGAAGCAGATCTCGCAGTTCCTCGACCGCGACGCGCTGCCCGCGTTCGCGAGCAACGTCATGGAGCCGGCCTTGCAGGACTTCCTCAAGACTGGCACCTTCAACTCGAGCCAGGTGGAGTCCCAAGCCAAGCAGATCTACTCCTCCAACAGCTGAGGACCGTTATGGCCAGTACGAGGACGGTGCCGTCGACGCAGTCACGCACCGAGCCTCGGACACCACGGCGGTCCAGGCACGTACGCCGGCTGACGGGGCGGGACAAGCTCGTCATGGCCTTGATGGTCGGGATTCCGACCTTGGTCGAGGCCGTACTCATCTGGATCCCGGCGGTGGGCTCGATCGGCCTGTCCTTCACTAAATGGGACGGGGTCAACCTCAACGAGATCAAGTCCAACGGGCTGGACAACTACCGGTACGTCTTCAGCAACTACCCGCAATTCTGGCCGGCCGTCCAGCACAACATCCTGTGGTTACTGGTCCTTTCCTGCGTGGCCACTCCGCTCGGCCTGCTGCTGGCCGTGCTGCTCGATCGCAACATCCGAGGTAGCCGCATCTACCAGAGCGTGTTCTTCATCCCTGTGATGCTGTCCCTAGCGCTGGTCGGCATCATCTGGGAGCTGATGTACGACCGGCAGTCGGGGCTGATCAACAACGTGCTGGGCACCGCTGGGGCGAATAGCGGGGTCGACTGGCTTGGTAACTCAGGCGTGAACATCTGGTCGGCGCTGATCGCGGCCACCTGGCGGCACTCCGGCTACATCATGGTTCTGTATCTCGCCGGCCTGAAGGGCATCGATCCGGCCCTGAAGGAGGCGGCGGCCATCGACGGGGCCACCGAGACGCAGACCTTCTTCCGCGTGGTGTTCCCGGCCATGCGTCCTATCAACATCGTGGTCGTGGTCATCACGGTCATCGAATCCCTGCGGGCGTTCGACATCCCATACATCTTCAACGGCGGCAGCAACGGACTGCAGACCCTCGGCACGGTCATCTTCCAGAACCTGCGGGGTGAGGGTTTGGACATCGGAGTGGGCGCCGCCGTCTCCACCGTGCTGCTCGTCGTGGCGTTGGTGCCGATCACGCTCTACCTCAGTCGCGTGTTCCGCAGGGACCGCTGATGTCCACGACACCGGCGCAGCTGTGCCGCGCGGGCCGGGGTGCGCAGCCATGACGAGCGTGACCGACACGGACGCCGTCGCGACGGTTGATCGGGCTGGGCAATTGACCGGCCGCCGGGTCCGAGCCGGCGGCCCGCAGCCACGCCGAACCGGCACCTACCTCTTCCTCACCGTCCTCGGCCTGATGTGGCTGGTTCCGCTGCTCTGGACCCTCTACACCTCATTGCGTCCGAACAACGTGACCCGCGACCACGGCTACTGGAGCGTCCACGGTCCGTTCAACTTCAAGAACTACTCCGACGCGTGGACGCAGGGCGGCTTCAAGGACCTGTTCCTCAACTCGGTGATCATCACCGTGCCCGCCGTCCTGCTCACCATCGGCTTGGCCTCGCTGGTCGCCTTCGCGGTTTCCCGCTTCGCCTGGAAGTTCAACATCACGCTGCTCATCCTGTTCACGGCCGGAAACATGCTGCCGCCGCAGGCGCTCGCGGCCCCGCTGTTCCAGATGTACAAGCACCTCAGCCTGCCGTATTCGGTGAGCGACTCCGGCAGCCTGATCAACACCTACTACGGCGTCATCGCGATCAACGTCGCGTTCCAGATGGGGTTCTGCGCCTTCGTGCTCTCCAACTACATGAAGGCACTGCCGCACGACCTGACCGAGGCGGCCATGGTCGACGGCGCCAGCGTGTGGCGCCAGTACTGGTCGATCGTGCTGCCGCTGTGCCGGCCGGCGTTGGCCGCACTCGGCACCCTGCAGGTCATCTGGATCTACAACGACTTCTTCTGGGCGCTGCTGTTCATCCAGCAGGGCGACCGGCTGCCGGTGACCACCGGCATCAGTCGGCTGAGCGGCCAGTTCTTCATGGACTACAACCTCATCGCCGCCGGCGCGATGCTCACCGTCATTCCCACGCTGGTCGTGTACATCCTGTTGCAGCGCCACTTTGTGGCCGGTCTGACCCTCGGCGCCAGCAAGGGCTGAGCGTGCCGACTCCGCCGCTCGGCACGCCAGCGCCGCACGCCGGCCTGCGGCCACCGCGTGGACATCTGCGCTCGGACGCGCCGGCGCTATCTCTCAACGGGCGTTGGCGGTTCCGGTGGCAGCCCACCGCGGGCGCGCCGGCCCTCGGCTTCGAGGCGCCGGACTACGACGACTCCGGCTGGGACGACATCGGCGTGCCAAGCCACTGGCAACTCGCGGGCTACGGCGCGCCCGCCTACACCAACGTGCGGTACCCGTTCCCGGTCGACCCGCCCCACGTGCCCGACGAGAACCCGACCGGCGAGTATCGCGTCACGTTCGACCTGCGGTCGGGATGGCCACCGGGGCCGGCCGTCGTCCGTTTTCTGGGCGTCGATTCGATCTTCGCGGCGTGGCTCAACGGTCACGAACTCGGCTGGGCCACCGGAAGCCGCCTGACCAGCGAGTTCGATGTCGGTGCCTACCTGCGTCCGCGTGGCAACGTGCTGGCCGTCCGCGTCCACCAGTGGTCGCCTGGCAGCTACCTCGAGGACCAGGACATGTGGTGGCTCTCGGGCATATTCCGGGACGTGACCTTGCTCAGCCGGCCGACGGGCGGCGTGGACGACGTCTTTGTGCACGCCGACTACGAGGCCACGACGGGGGCGGGCCGGCTGACCGTCGCGGCGGACCCGGCGGCACGACTGACCGTCGCGGAGCTCGGTCTGCACGACGTGCCCGCGCAGGGGCCGCATCGCATCCCCACGGTCGAGCCGTGGTCGGCGGAAACGCCGCGGCTCTACGCGGCGACGGTGGGCACCGAGGAGGAGCAGGTCGAGCTGCGTATTGGGTTTCGCCGGGTCGAAGTCTCCGGCGGTCTGCTGCAGGTGAACGGCCGGCGCGTCCAGTTCCGGGGCGTCAATCGTCACGAGTGGAACCCCGACCGCGGGCGAGCGGTCACCGCCGAAGACATGCGGACAGATGTACTGCTGATGAAGCAGCACAACGTCAACGCCGTGCGGACCAGTCACTATCCCCCGCATCCGGACTTCCTCGACCTGTGCGACGAGTTCGGGCTGTACGTGGTGCTGGAATGCGACCTCGAGACGCACGGGTTCGAGCCGAACGGGTGGCGCGGCAATCCGTGCGACGACCCGGACTGGCACGCCGTCCTTCTCGACCGGATGCGGCGAACCGTCGAGCGCGACAAGAACCACCCCAGTGTCGTGCTGTGGTCGCTCGGCAACGAGAGCGGGCGCGGCCGCAATCTGGCCGCGATGGCGGCGTGGGTGCACGCGCGCGACCCGGACCGGCCAGTGCACTACGAAGGCGACGGCGACAGCGCATACGTCGACGTCTACAGCCGGATGTACGCGACGCACGCAGAGGTCGACGCGATCGGCCGCGGGACGGAGCCGGTCACCGTCGACCCTGCGGCGGACGAACATCGTCGCGCGCTGCCGTTCGTCCTCTGCGAGTACGCGCACGCGATGGGTAACGGCCCGGGGGGCGTCGCCGAGTACCAAGCCCTGTTCGACGATCATCCACGGTGTCAGGGCGGGTTCGCGTGGGAGTGGATCGACCACGGGATCCGCCAGGCCACGGCGGACGGCCGCGAGTACTTCGCCTACGGCGGGGACTTCGGCGAGCCGCTGCACGACGGCAACTTCGTGTGTGACGGTTTGGTGTTCCCGGACCGCACGCCGTCGCCGGGCCTGCTGGAGTTCGCGGCCGTCGTCACGCCGGTGCAGCTTCGCGTGGTGGGCGACGCCGTCGAGATCCGTAACCGGCGCGATTTCGCCGACACCTCCGATCTGCGGTTCGCGTGGCTGGTCGAGCGTGACGGCGAGCCGGTCGACGACGGGACACTCGACGTGGCGTCCGTCCCGGCCGGCGAGTGGCGGCGCGTACCGCTGCCCGTCCGACCGACCGTGATCCCCGGCGAGACGTGGCTGACCATCCGGGCCGTGTTGGCGAAGAGTACGGCCTGGGGGCCCGCTGGACACGAGATCGTGGTCACTCAGGCGCAGCTCCGCCCGGCCGCCCAGCGATCGGCGCGACTCGTCCGGAGGATCGAGGAGAACTGGTTCGACCGGACGACGGGGCGACTGATTCGGCTGGGACCCATGACGGTCGACGGGCCGCGCCTCGACGTCTGGCGGGCGCCCACCGCCAACGACTATGGCGCCCACGGTCCGCAACTCGAACCCCGCTGGCGGGCGCTCGGCCTGGATCGGCTGCGGCACCGTCTGGTCGACTTCGGTCGGGACGGCGACGCCGTGGTGGCGAGCATTCGCTCGGCGCCCGCCGCGACGGATCTCGGACTGCTCGGCACCTTCCGCTGGACTACGGACGGCAGCCGACTGCACCTGCACTTCAACGTCGTCCCGGACGGCGACTGGTCGCAGGTCGTGCTGCCCCGCCTCGGATTGCGGCTCGGCCTGCCCATCGAGCTGAGCACCGTCGAATGGTTCGGAGGCGGCCCAGGAGAGGCGTACCGCGACAGTCGCACGGCGGTGCGGATCGCTCGTCACCGCTGCACAGTCGAACAGTGGCAGACGCCGTACGTGAGGCCTCAGGAAAACGGCAACCGTGTCGACGTGCGGTGGGCGGAACTGCGCGCCGCCGACGGCCACGGCGTACGGGTCGAGGGCACGCCCCACTTCGACCTCACCGTGCGTCGCTGGACGAGCGAGGACCTGGACCGGGCTCGACACACGACGGATCTGGAGCCCGGCGACCGCGTATGGGTGAACCTCGATGTGGGGCAACACGGATTGGGGACGGCGGCGTGCGGCCCCGGCGTCCTGCCGCCCTACGTGCTGCGTGCCGCCTCGGCCCAACTGGACTTGGACTTCGTGCTCCTGCCGTGAAGCGTTCAGCGCCGCCCACACGCGCGAAGCGCGAACGATGTCTCGAGACATCACATGGTGCGCCGCGAGGGAATCGAACCCCCAACCCGCTGATTAAGAGTCAGCTGCTCTGCCAATTGAGCTAGCGGCGCCGTGGGCCGAAAGCACCGAAACTGCCCCGGCCGAGTTCGAACCCTAGCACGGTGATCGGACGTGCCCGGCTGCTCGTAGTGGGGTGAGTGACGGGACTCGAACCCGCGACAACCTGGACCACAACCAGGAGCTCTACCAGCTGAGCTACACCCACCGTGTCGACGGAAGGCCCGTCGAAGCGCGTTCAGTCTAGCCGCTCGGGCGGGCGCTCGAGCAGCGCGCGAGCCTCGTCGCCGGCCTGTTCGGCGCTGGGCCCGGGAGGCGGCACGAACAAGGTGTTGCGGTAGTACGCCAGCTCGCGCACGCTCTCCCGGATGTCGGCCAGGGCGCGGTGGGCAAGCCCCTTCGTCGGCTGTGCGTAGTAGACCGCCGGGTACCAACGGCGGGCCAGCTCCTTGAGCGACGACACGTCGACCATGCGGTAGTGCAGGTACGCGTCGAACGCGGGCATGTCCCGGGCCAGGAAGCCGCGATCTGTCGCAATGGAGTTGCCGCACAGCGGCGCAGTTCCTGGCTGCGGGACATAGCGCTTGACGTAGTCGAGCACCCGCTGTTCCGCATCGCCGAGTGTCACGGTGGACGCTCGCACCTGATCGGTCAGCCCCGAGGCGGCATGCATGTCGCGGACGACGGGCACCATCGCATCGAGGAGGTCGTCGTCCGCGTGGATGACCACGTCGATGCCGTCGTCGAGCGGGACGAGCTGCGAGTCGGTCACCACGACGGCAACCTCGATCAGCGCGTCACGACGCAGGTCGAGGCCAGTCATCTCGCAGTCGACCCATACCAGCTGACCGTCCACGCGCCCGAGCGTATCGATCAACCGCTACCGTCCCCGACGTGGGCGAAGTGCTGAGCAGCGACGGTGTGGCCGCCGGCCTGCGAACCCTCAGCGCAGATTGGACGGGGAACACCGAACACCTGCACCGCTCGATCGAGTTCGCGTCCTTCCCGACTGCGGTCGAGTTCATCAACGCGTTGGCGCCGATCTGCGAGGAACTCGATCACCATCCCGACCTGGCGCTGCGGTGGCGATGGGTGGACATCGAGTTGTCGACCCACAGTGCGGGCGGCGTGACGGAGAAGGATCTCGAACTGGCCGGCCGCATCGACGACGTGGCCGCACGTTATCCGCCTGCTTAGGCGGATGTCGAAGAGCTCTCCTGCGCCGGATGTTCGACGACGGCGAGCACCCGCGCGGTCTGGAAGCGGGCGGTGCGCACCGGAGTGCCTCGGCGCGTCACTTCGGTGACTTCGACCGTCCCGCGGCCGTAGGTGATCTCCACCCGGCGACCGGCGCGCGTCGCCACGACGTCGTACGTGCGGCTGGAATTGCCAGCGTCGATGACGATCTCGACGCGGTCGCCTTTCACGTGATGTCCCGATCTTCCTCGTGGCACGAAACGGTCCGACCCGGTGCGGTCGCCTCGCGGCGCGGTGCACACCGTGGCTTGTGCCGAAGCCATCGTCCACGGCGGCGGATCAATTGTGGAACCCGGGGACACGGTCACCGGGACGAACCGTCTGTGTAACGGCCGACTGCTTCGCCATATTCCACTACGGCGGTCCGGCTCGCGTGCCCTCGGCAGGACTCGAACCTGCGGCCAAGTGCTTAGAAGGCACCTGCTCTATCCGCTGAGCTACGAGGGCTCTCGGGCGACGCGTCCAATTCTAGTGGGACGGACCTCGGTCAACCGCGCCGCCGCTACCACTTGTGTCCGACGCTTCGATCGCCGCCGTCCACAGCTCCCACCGTCATCCACAGATGCTCGGGAAGCCCCGCCGGCGACGGCCCGACGTGTTTGCCTGACGGCACGCCCGCAGCGGGCGCCGGTCAGAACCGGGAATACGGAGGACAGGAGCAAGATCATGAACGACACCTATCTGACGATCGTCGGCAACGTGGTCAACGACCCGAAGGTGCGCACGACGAGCGCGGGCGTCCAGGTCGCGAGCTTTCGCGTGGCTTCGACGTCGCGGCGCTTCGACCGCGAGGCCGGGGAGTGGAAGGACAACGAGCGGCTGTTCGTCACCGTCACGTGCTGGCGGGGTATGGCCGACAACGTCACCAAGTCGTTGCGGCGGGGTCAGCCGGTGGTCGCGACCGGCCGCTACTACTGCCGCGAGTACGTCAAGGACGAGGTGCTGCGGGCGTCCTACGAGATGGAAGCCATCGCGGTCGGGCACGATCTGTCACGCGGTGTGGCGTCGTTCAACAAGGTGATGCGTAACCACGCCGTGACCACGGTGGAGCTCGATGACGACGGAGTGCCGCCGGACCTGTCCGGTGAGGCGCTGGCTCCGGACGATGGCCCCGTGCTGGTTTCCGTCGGGTGACGTCGGCGGCCGCCGTCGTGGCTCAGCCCCGGCGGCGGGATCCGCCTCGTCCGAGAACTGGGACAATAGACGCTGCGAAGGCGCGGCGCTCTGTGCTCGCCGAACCATCACTCGACGAGGACGGAACGTGGCTCAGTACATCTACACGATGCGGCGGGTCCGCAAGGCGGTTGGCGACAAGCTGATCTTGGACGACGTGACGCTGTCGTTCTTGCCCGGCGCCAAGATCGGCGTGGTCGGCCCCAACGGCGCCGGCAAGTCAACGGTGCTCAAGATCATGGCCGGCTTGGACCAACCGTCCAACGGGGACGTCATGCTGTCGCCCGGTTGCAGCGTCGGCCTGCTGCAGCAGGAACCGCCGCTCGATGACACGAAGACGGTTCGGGAAAACGTCGAGGACGGCGTGGCCGAGCTGCGCGGGTGGCTGGCCGAGTTCGAGGCCGTGTCGGCGGCGATGGGCGAACCGGATGCGGACTTCGACACTTTGCTGGGCCGCCAGGGCGACCTGATGGAGAAGATCGAGCACGGTAACGGCTGGGAACTGGACAGTCGCATCGAGCAGGCCATGGACGCGCTGCGGTGTCCGCCCGGGGACGAACCCGTCGTCCATCTGTCGGGCGGCGAGCGTCGTCGCGTGGCGTTGTGCAAGCTGTTGCTGGAGCAGCCTGATCTGCTGCTCTTGGACGAGCCGACCAACCACCTGGACGCCGAAAGCGTCCAGTGGCTCGAGCAGCACCTCGCCAAGTACCCGGGCACGGTGCTGGCCGTTACCCACGACCGGTACTTCCTCGACAACGTGGCCGAGTGGATCCTGGAGCTCGACCGCGGTCGCGCCTACCCCTACGAGGGCAACTACTCGACCTACCTGGAGAAGAAGGCCCAGCGGCTCGAGGTGCAGGGTCGTAAGGACCAAAAACTGCAGAAGCGGCTGCGCGACGAACTCGACTGGGTACGCCAGAACGCGAAGGGCCGGCAGGCCAAGAGCAAAGCGCGGCTCGCACGTTACGAGGAGATGGCCGCCGAGGCCGACAAGACGCGCAAGCTCGACTTCGAAGAGATCCAGATTCCGCCCGGTCCTCGGCTGGGGTCCGTCGTCGTCGACGTCAGCCACCTCGACAAGGGCTTCGATGGTCGCCTCTTGATCAAGGACCTGTCGTTCTCGCTGCCCCGCGGCGGCATCGTCGGAATCATCGGACCGAACGGCGTGGGTAAGACGACGCTCTTCAAGACGATCGTCGGTTTGGAACAACCGGATTCGGGCACGGTCCAGGTTGGCGAGACTGTGAAGATCAGCTACGTCGATCAAGGCCGAGAGCAGCTCGATCCGACCAAGACGGTGTGGCAGGTCGTCTCGGACGGGTTGGACCACATTCAGGTCGGGCATGTGGAGATGCCCTCCCGCGCCTACGTATCGGCTTTCGGCTTCAAGGGTCCCGACCAGCAGAAGCCGGCCGGAGTGCTCTCCGGAGGCGAGCGAAACCGGCTCAACCTGGCGTTGACGCTCAAGCGAGGGGGCAACCTGCTGCTCCTCGACGAACCCACGAACGACCTGGACGTAGAGACTCTGAGCTCCCTAGAAGCTGCGCTCCTCGACTTCCCGGGCTGTGCGGTCGTCATCAGCCACGACCGCTGGTTTCTCGACCGGGTGGCGACGCACATCCTGGCCTGGGAGGGCACCGACGAGAATCCGGCGCAGTGGTTCTGGTTCGAAGGCAACTTCGAGGCGTACGAGAAGAACAAGGTCGAACGCCTGGGCGCCGACGCGGCGCGGCCGCACGCCGTGACCTACCGCAAGCTCAGCCGCGACTAGCCGGCCTGACGATCATGGCTCGGTTCGTCACTCCGTGCGCCATGCGCTGGTCAGACATGGACGCATATGGCCACGTCAACAACACGGCCTACCTCGCCTACCTCGAGCAGGCCAGGGTGGCCATGTTCTTCGACCGGTACGACTCGTCGTTCGAGCGCGGCACCGTGGTCTCCCATCACGAGATCACCTATCTGCGGCCAGTCGTCTATCACCCGGAACCGCTTCGGATGGAGCTGTGGGTCGATCAGGTGCGGGCGGCCTCGTTCCGGGTGCTCTACGACGTGTTCGACGGGGCGACCCGGGCCGCCACCGCGGCGACGATGTTGGTCACGTTCGACTTCGACCGGGATCGACCGCGCCGCCTCACCACCGAGGAGCGTGCGCTACTGGCGACGTTCGCCGACCAGCCGTCGAAGGTCGACGGACGCACGACGTGAGCGGCAGGCGTCGAATCGAGTCGCGCCGTCATGGCGCAGCTCGCGATCGTGCGGCGACGGGTGCGCGGACTCCAACCCGGCCGAGTCGTTGTTGCGGCCAGCGCGGCGAGTGAGAAGGACGGTCACGGCGATCGCCGCGAGGACGGCGGCGCCGGCGCCGGTGAGAAATGCAGTGTGGAAGCCGTCGATGAACGCTGCGCTGGCGTGGCTGGCGACGGGGCCGTCGGCGTGCGCGGCGACGGCGAAGGACGCGCGCGCCTTCTCGACCACCGCATCCGGCAGGCCGGGCAGCGTCAGGTGCGCTCGATAGACGGCGGCCGCGATGCTGCCGAGGGCGGCGATGCCGAGGGCACCTCCGACCTCGCGGGACAGGTCATTCATGGCCGAGGCGACGCCTTGCTGGGATTTGGGTAAGGCACCGGTGATCGCGCTGGTGGCCGGCGTCATCGCGGCTCCCATACCGACGCCCAGGACCACCAGCCCGACGGCGAGGTGCCAGTACGCCGTGTGGGCGTCCACTCGGGCGATGAGCACGAGGGCGATCGCGATGGTGACCAGACCCCCGGTGCATAGCCCCCGGGACCCGAACCTCCCAGCGAGCTTGGGCGCGAGCCGGGAGGTGGGCATCAGGGTGGCCGCCATGGGCAGCATGCTGACCGCGGCGACCAGGGCGGAGTCCCGCCGCACAATCTGCAGGTACTGCAGGATCAGGAAGATGAACCCGTAGAACACGAAGAACTGCACGAAGATGGACAGGCTGCCGGCGCTCAGCCCGCGGTGGGTGAAGACCCTCGGGTTGAGCATCGGGTGCTGCTGGCGGAGCTCGACGAGCACGAAAGCGACGAGCACGAGTATGCCGAGAACGAGTCCGGTGAGGGTGCGCGCGGACAGCCACCCCGCGGTGGGCGCTTCGATGATCGAGTAGACGAGCGCGACCAGACCGGCCGTCGACAGCACCGCACCTCGCGCATCCAACCGAGGCGCGTCTTTGTCGGCGGACTCCGGCACGAGCAGGAACGTGCCGACCAGCGCGACGGCAGCCAAGACGACGTTGACCGCGAAGACCGACCGCCACGAATAGACCTCAAGCAGGGCCCCGGACACCAGTAGACCGAGGACCGCGGCCCCACCGGCCACGGCAGCCCAGACGCTGACCGCCTTGGCGCGTTGGGCGGCCGGGAAGGTGGCGGTGATGGTCGACAGGGTGGCAGGCATGACGAGCGCCGCGCCGAGGCCGATAACCGCACGCAAGGCGATGAGCACGGTGGCGTCTGAGGCGGTCATGGCTGCCGCGGAGCCGACCCCGAAGATGGCCAGGCCGGTGAGGAGCAGCCGCCGTCGCCCGTAGCGGTCGCCGAGGGCGCCGCCGGGCAACAGCAACGCCGCGAACGTCAGCGAGTAGGCGTCGATGATCCAGGACAGCTGCGTCTGCGACGCGTGCGTCGATCGGGCGATGTCCGGGATCGCCACATTGAGCGAGGCCATGGCGGCTACCACTGCCGCAAGGGCGACACAGATCACGGCGGTCATGCCGCCTGGACGCCCGGTGGGACCGGTAGCTCGGGTGGCGAAGCGGCCGAACTTCACCTGGGTTGTGGCCGCGGTCAGATTCGGGGCCGGTGACGAGGTGGTCGTGAGCATCGAGAGTCTCCTTAGGCGGAAGGCCAGGCGGCCGTCAGCGCTAGAGTGACACTCTAGCCGGCTTGAGTCAAGCTCAAATCCTCTATATGGTGGCGCCATGACCACTGC
>CAXTNQ010000062.1:0-388 GCA_964245745.1 uncultured Jatrophihabitantaceae bacterium | reverse complement strand
CTGCTGCTTCGAGACCGACCCGCCAGCAGGAAGCCGGCGCCGCCTCCCGCGCGTAGACGCGCCGCCGGCTGCTGGGCGCAGCGGAAGAAGATTTCTCGGAACGCGGCTACACCGCCGCCACCGTCGTCCGGATCGCGGCTCGGGCCGGGGTCACCGTCCAGACCCTCTACTTGGCGTGGGGTAGCAAACGAGCGCTGCTGCGGGCTTACATGGAGGCCGCCCTGGCGGGAGATCCAGACACGTCTTATCCGCAGGCGCTGCCCGACATGATCGCTGCGCTGCTCGACGGCACCCGCGGTGATCCGCGGGCGATCATCGGTCAGATCAGCGTCTTCTATCGGCGGATCGCCGAACGGCGGGTTCGTCTCGGCCTGGTCATGGCCGCAAT
>CAXTNQ010000061.1:384-14727 GCA_964245745.1 uncultured Jatrophihabitantaceae bacterium | reverse complement strand
GCCGAGCACCGCGCCGTCCTCGGCGACGAGCAGGTAGTACGCCCCGGCCCCGGCCCGCTGCTCGGCCAGCATCGCATTATGGCGCTCGGTGAACTGGGCAAAGAACTCGTCGCCGCGGTCGGAGATCGAGGCCGCGAACCAGGCCCAGCGCCTGGTCAAGGCCGGCAATCCGACGCAGCCCGAGGGCACGGCAGCCACCGTGCAGAAGCTGATGATGTTCGGCATTCCGGTGTCGGTGCTGATCTCAGGTATCTGGTTCCCGCTGGGTGTACTGCTGTACTGGTTCACGAGCAACACCTGGACGATGGGTCAGCAGCTCTACATCAACAAGTTCCACCCGCACGTCCCCAAAGAGGCCGCCCCGGTCGGCGAACTCGGCCGGACGCTTGCTCCTAAACCCGGGCAAAAACCTACAAATAGGCGTACGGCGAACACGGCTGGGCCCGCGGACGCCGGCACAGCGAACGGCACGACACCAAATGGCGCGACCGCGAACGGCGCAGCATCGAGCACGGCTTCGACCCCGGATGCGGCGCGCGGGACTCCCGCATCCGGAGCCAACGCGCGCCAAGCCACCCCACGTCCCGGCCAGCGGCCGAACCGGTCCGGCGGGGGACGTCCGACCTCGAAACGGCCCAACCAGGCAAAAAAGCGACGCTGAGAGGAACCGCAGCTTTCCGTGAGTGACACCGATCTGCAGCAGGACAACGCCGCCGCCGCCGTGGCGACGGAACCGACCGAAGATACCGAGCTGGACCGCGACGACCGTGACACCGACACCGACACCGACACCGACACCGACACCGACACCGCCCCGGGCCTGCTCGTTCAAGAGGGCGATATCGCGGCTGATTACCTCGAACGGTTGCTCGACATTGTCGATTACGACGGGGACATCGACCTCGACGTGGAAAATGACCGCGCGGTTGTAGCCATCGTTGGGCGTGGCCTGCAGTCCTTGGTCGGCCCCAATGGGGTCACCCTGGACGCCTTACAGGAGCTCACTCGTCTCGCCGTAGCCCAGAAGACCGGGCAGCGCAGCCGGCTGATGCTCGATGTGAGCGGGCATCGGCAGGCACGACGCAACGAACTCGGCGCCCTGGCGGCGAGCACGGCCCGGCAGGTCCTTGACACCGGTCAGCCGGTCACGCTCGACCCCATGAATCCGTTCGAGCGCAAAGTGGTCCACGATGTGGTGGCCACGATCGACGGGGTTCGCAGCGAGTCCGAGGGCGACGAGCCTGAGCGGCGAGTCGTCGTACTGACCGATCAGTGAGTCGCTGACGCCGGCGCCACCCGCTAGTGCCGGTGTGGTGTTCGGCCCGCACCTGGCCGTGGCCAGCCGGCTCGCGGAACTGTTGAGCACCGACGGCATCGAGCGTGGCTTGCTGGGGCCGGGTGAGCGGGACCGGATATGGGACCGGCATCTCTCCAACTGCGCGGTGGTAACGGACTTGCTGCCGACCGGGGCACGGGTCGTGGACGTCGGCAGCGGTGCCGGGTTACCAGGACTGGCTATGGCGTGCCGGCGCCCAGACCTGCGCGTAGACCTCGTCGAGTCGTTGGCCCGGCGGGTGACCTACCTGACGGAGGTCGTCGCCCGCCTGAACATGGGCGACCGGATCCGGGTGTTTCGAGGACGCGCTGAAGCGCCGGAAACCGTCGCCGGAGTCGGCGGAACGAGCTGGGTGACCGCGCGCGCGGTGGCTCCTCTCGAGAGGCTTGCGGTGTGGTGCCTTCCGTTACTGCGCCCCGGTGGAACACTGCTGGCCATCAAGGGAGATCAGGCCGACGCGGAACTGCGACGTGATCACCGCGCCGTCGAGCGAGCCGGCGGGGTGAACGCCGAGGTCGTGTCCTGCGGCGCAGGCATGCTCGATTCGCTGACCACTGTCGTCTGCATCCAACGAGCTGCCTCGGATGGGCCGAGGTCGAGCACCGGGGGTTCTGGACGCCGATGATCGAGCACAACGTCGCTGTTTCACGTGAAACACCGTCCACGGAGCTGACGGACCAGGTTTCACGTGAAACCTCCCTCGACACCCCAATCGCCCGCGAAGCACTGCATGCGGTCCAGCTCTTCGACGACGACCGCCGACGCTGGGCTCGCCCAGCGGCCACTCGCGTGCTTACGGTGGCCAACCAGAAGGGCGGGGTCGGAAAGACCACCACGACAGTCAATCTGGCTGCGGCGCTCGCCCTGCACGGATTGCGGGTCTTGGTCGTCGACCTTGATCCGCAGGGAAATGCTTCTACGGCGTTCGGGGTCGACCATGCGGCCGGTACGCCGTCGACCTACGACGTATTGCTGGGCGGTAAGCCGCTGAGCGACGTCACGGTGCCGGTTAGCGGAATCGACGGACTCTGGTGTGCCCCGGCGACCATCGACCTGGCGGGCGCGGACCTTGAGTTAAGCGGTCAGGTAGCGCGCGAATATCGCCTGCAACGGTCGTTGACCGAGTTGCTCGAGTCATCGCAGTCGCTGGTCCCCGACTATCTGTTCATCGACTGTCCGCCTTCACTGGGACTCCTCACCCTCAACGCGCTGGTCGCGGCGCGTGAAGTCCTCATCCCGATCCAGTGCGAGTACTACGCGTTGGAAGGTCTGGCGCAACTGCTCGGGACGGTCGAGATGGTGCGTTCCTATCTGAACAAGACGCTGGAGGTCAGCACCGTGGTGCTCACGATGTACGACGGCCGAACCCGGCTGGCCGACCAAGTAGCTGAGGAGGTCCGCACCCATTTCGGCCACCTCGTTCTCGGCAGCGTGATTCCGCGTAGCGTCCGCGTCTCCGAGGCGCCTGGATTCGGCCAGACGGTCATCACCTACGACCCGGGCTCCCGCGGCGCGGTGGGTTACGTCGCCGCGGCCGCCGAGATCGCCGAGCGCGGGGGGACGCGCGAGGTTGCTGTTGCCAGCAAGCCGGTCCGTACCGATGAGCCGTCGTGGCAGGCTGGCTCGTGACGCGGGTGCGACGTGGCGGACTGGGCCGTGGCCTCGGCGCCCTCATCCCGACCGGCCCTGTGGACGTCACCGACGAGCCCCCGATCGGCGGCGCGCCGTTCGCCGAGACCGAGCTCGACCGTGTCGCCGGCCTGAACGGTCTGGCTGCCGACCACTCAACAGAGCCGTCACCCGCTGACCGCGAACCGCTGAAGGGACGAGCGGCGCACTTCCGCGAGGTCGAGGTCGACCGAATCCGGCCCAACCCGCGCCAGCCCCGGCAGGTGTTCGACGAGGACGCCCTGGCCGAGCTCACGCACTCGATCCGCGAGTTCGGCATGCTCCAACCCGTCGTGGTGCGGGCGGTCGTCGACGGCTACGAGCTCGTGATGGGCGAGCGTCGACTGCGCGCCGCCACCGCCGCCGGACTGCGCGTCGTCCCGGCCATCGTGCGCGAGACGGCGGACGACACGATGCTCCGCGACGCCCTGCTCGAGAACATTCACCGCACGGCGCTCAACCCCCTCGAAGAGGCTGCGGCCTACGGGCAACTGCTTGAGGAATTCGGCGTCACACACGACGAGCTCGGGCAACGCATTGGCCGGAGTCGGTCGCAGGTGACGAACACGATCCGACTGCTTAACCTGCCGGTCCCCGTACAACGCCGCGTCGCGGCCGGCGTCCTCAGTGCCGGACACGCGCGCGCCCTGCTCGGCCTGGACGACAGCGACGCCCAGGAGGAGTTGGCGGCGCGGATTGTCGCCGAGGGGCTTTCGGTGCGGGCCACCGAGGAGCAGGTGGCGCTCGCGGACACGGCGCGCCGCCCGGTCCCTCGCCGCCGGTCAGGACCGAGACTCGTCGCCCCTGCCATCGAGGACCTTGCAGGTCGGCTCTCGGACAGCCTGGACACCCGCGTCCGTGTCGAACTCGGACGGCGCAAGGGACGGATCACTGTCGAGTTCGCGTCGGTGGACGACCTCGAGCGCATCGTCGCGCTCATTGCGCCCCACCTGGCCACTCGGTCGAGCGAACCGTCCGGCGTTGCGCAGCTGCACAGCGTCGCGGCGGTGCCGGTCGCCGCCGGTCAGCCGGCGAACGAGCCGTAGCGGACGACATCGGCGAGCGGGCGCCGACCGCGGCGCAAAGACGGTGAACGCCGGTCCGAGGCGGCATAGCCCAGGCTGACTACGCCCACTGGGCGGAAGTGCTGCGACACGTCGAACACCTCCCGAAGAGCGGCCCAGCGTTCGCCGGGGACGCCGAAGAAGCAAGCGCCCAGCCCCGCATCGACCGCGCCCAACAGCATCAGCAACGCGGCCATCCCGGCGTCGACGTCCCAGTACGGCACCGGCCAGTGGCGCTCCGAGCGGTCAGTCCAGCCCTTGTCCGGTTCGGCATATCTGCGCATATAGGAGCTTTTGTCCGATAGAACGAGGATGAGACAAGGCGCTGTCCGCATGCCGGTCAGCCACGCGTCGTCGGAGGTTCCGTCGCCACTTGTCGTGGTGCCGTCCTGCGGCCCGGTGGTGCAGGCCCAGAAGGCGTCGACGACCGCGCGTTCGTCGAGCACGAGGAACGACCAACCCTGCGTGAAGCCGGCGGACGGTGCCCGAGTGGCCAGAATGAGAAGCTTGTCTATGACGTCGCGACTGACCGGACGATCGGGCTGGTAGCGGCGCACCATGTGCCGGCGATGGACCACCGTCGCGAACTCCATGCCGCACTGTGTCATGGGCAAGCGGTGTCATGGGCGAGCGGCGTCACGAACGAGCGGGACGAGCGGGCCGCGGTATGCAAAAGCGCGCAGGGCATTGTGCGAGGGTGACACGGTGAACTTGCAGCAATCCGACAAGCTGGCCAACGTCTGCTACGACATCCGGGGGCCGGTGCTCGAAGAGGCACGCCGCCTGGAGGACGAGGGCCGGCGGATCATGAAGCTGAACATCGGCAACCCCGCCCCGTTCGGCTTCGAGGCGCCCGAAGAGGTGCTCGTCGACGTCATTCGGCACCTGCCGACGGCGCAGGGTTACTCGGATTCGCAGGGGTTGCTGTCGGCCCGCACGGCCGTCGTGCAGCACTACCAGCAGCGCGGAGTCGACGAGCTGACCGTCGACGACGTGTGGCTCGGTAACGGAGTCAGCGAGCTGATCGGCATGGCGTTGCAGGGCATGCTCAACGACGGCGACGAGGTGTTGATCCCCGCCCCCGACTACCCGCTCTGGACGGCGACGACCGCTCTGGCCGGTGGGCGACCCGTCCACTATCTCTGCGACGAGGACGAAGGCTGGCTACCCGACCTCGAGGACTTGGCCGCCAAGATATCGCCGCGTACCAAGGCAATCGTCGTCATCAACCCGAACAACCCGACGGGCGCGGTCTACCCGCGCGCAGTACTCGACGGCATCGCCGAACTGGCCCGCCGTCACGGCTTGGCCGTGCTCGCCGACGAGATCTACGACAAGATCCTCTACGACGACGCGACGCACACACCGTTCGCGGTGGTGGCCCCGGACCTGTTCGTCCTCACCTTCAACGGGCTGTCGAAGGCCTACCGGCTGGCCGGCTTCCGCTCCGCGTGGATGCTCGTGACCGGTCCGAAGCAGCGTGCGGCCAGCTACCTCGAGGGCATCACCGTGCTGGCCAACATGCGGCTGTGCGCCAACGTGCCGGCGCAGCACGCCATTCAGACGGCGCTCGGGGGCCGGCAAAGCGTCCAGGACCTCGTGCTGCCGGGAGGCCGGCTGCGTGAACAGCGCGATGCCGCCATGCGCGCGCTGAAGGAGATTCCCGGCGTCACGTGTGTGCAGCCGAGAGGGGCGATGTATGTGTTCCCGCGGCTCGATCCGCAGCTGTACCCGATCACCGACGACCAGCAGTTCGTCCTCGACCTGCTACGCCGCAAGCACGTGCTCGTCGTCCAGGGCACGGGGTTCAACTGGCCGCATCCCGATCACCTGCGCATCGTCACGCTGCCGCATGTCGACGACCTCGGGGAAGCCATCGGACGGATCGGTGAGTATCTAGCCGAGGTCCGGAACGGCACCTAGCCGACGGCGGCGGGTATGCGCATGACGCCGGTCGGTGGG
This sequence comes from uncultured Jatrophihabitantaceae bacterium, assembly GCA_964245745.1. Classification (GTDB taxonomy): domain Bacteria; phylum Actinomycetota; class Actinomycetes; order Mycobacteriales; family Jatrophihabitantaceae; genus CAXTNQ01. The sequence goes on along the minus strand of CAXTNQ010000061.1, from coordinate 8,697 downwards.
TCGTCCGCCTGGGGCAGATAGAGCCGCTGGACGGCGACCAGCAGCCCTTCGGCGACGGTGTCGCGAAACGCCGGGTCCAGGAGCCGGGCCCGGTCGCGGGGCGAGCTGAGATAGCCGACTTCGACGCGGATGGCCGGCATCCGGGTCAGCCGCAGCGTGCCCCACGTCTTGGCGTGCACGTGCGCGTCGAGCAGCCCCGTCCGAGCGACCAGTTCGCGCTGGACGAGGTCGGCGAGCCGCTCGCCGATGGTCGATCCGGACTCGGGTCCGCCGTAGTGGTAGGTGGCGATGCCGTTCGGGCGCGGCGACGGTGCGGCGTCGACGTGCAGGGACAGGAAAAGGTTGGCGTCGACGTCGTTCGCCATCTGCGCACGCTGCTCGTCGGTGGCACCGTTCGACGATCCGCGGGTGAACCAGGTGCCGATGCCGAGCGCGGCCAGCCGCGCTTCGACGCGGGTCGCGAGATCCCAGGCCAGGTCGGCTTCGGTGACCTGCCCGTCCGTTACCCCGGTGTCGTCTCCACCGTGTCCGGGAGCGAGGACGAGGCGCTTCTCCCGCAGGCTTGGACCGGCCGCTGACACTGCCGCCAGCTCGCGCAGCAGTTGCGCCGGCCGCCGATGACCCGGCGCTGAAGCTGGCGCATCGCGCGCAGGGTGGCCGGACCGCAGATGCCGTCCGGGTTCAGGCCGTAGTCGCCCTGAAACGCGCGCAGCGCGCGGTCGGTGACCGGCCCGAAAGCGCCGTCCGCCCGACGTAGGTCGTAGCCCATCTCGAGGAGTTGGCTCTGCATCTCGCCGACGTCGTCCCCGACCAGCAGGTGAGCCGCTTGGAAGGACAGGACGCGGTCACCGAGGCGCCACCGGGAGGCGTGCAGGGCGGCGTAGGTCTCCGGCCCGACGATGCCGTCCACCGAGATACCGCGGCGCTGCTGAAAGTGACGGACGGCGAGTTCGGTGTCCTCGTCGAAGACTGATTCTCGTTCGGGCTCGGCATTGGCCAGCAGCCCGAGTCCGGCGAGGATCTGCCGGACCTCGACCACGGCAGCGTCATCGGCGCCGCGTCGCAACAACTGCATCAGACGGACAAGCCTCACCAGGAGAGCGCCGGCGCGTAAGCGGTACCGGCCGGATACGGACGATCGTCATTGTGCACTAGGCCGTGGTCTCGTTTCCGGACGCCCCGCCGCCTTGCGAACGGCACGGACACGACACGACCGCCGCGGCTAGGCGCCACAGCGGTCGAACGCGGATCTCAGGCGTTGTCTCCTAGGTCGCCCGGTCGCGGCTCTGCCGCGAGCTCGCGCTCACGCGCGAGGCGGGCTTCTAATTGAGGTAGTCGGCGAGGTCGCGAAGCAGCGCAGCCTTGGGCTTGGCGCCCACGATGGACTTCACGACCTGGCCGCTCTGGAACACCGACATGGTCGGGATCGACATGATCTGGTAGTCACGCGCGATGCGCGGGTTCTCGTCGATGTTCACCTTGACGACGGTGATCTTGTCCTTGTTCTCACCGGCAATCTCGTCGAGCACCGGGGACACCATCCGGCAGGGACCGCACCATTCCGCCCAGAAGTCGACCAGGACCGGACCCTCCGCCTTGAGCACGTCGGCGTCGAACGTGGCGTCGGTGACGTCCTTGGTGTTCTGTCCCATCGGAAGAGCTACCTTTCTGCGGTGAAAGCGGTCTAGGCGGTGAACGCCGGCGCGTTGAGCGGCATTCCCGGGACGCGCCCGTCGCCGAGGGCCGCCAGGTAGCGCTCCGCGTCGAGCGCGGCCTGGCAACCCGTCCCGGCCGCCGTGACCGCTTGCCGGTAGGTGTGATCGACGAGATCTCCAGCAGCGAAGACGCCGGCCAGGTTGGTCCGGGTCGACTTTCCCTCGGTGAGGACGTACCCCTCGTCGTCGAGGTCGACCTGGCCCTTGATCAGCTCGCTGCGCGGCTCGTGGCCGATGGCGATGAACAGGCCCTGGACGGCCAGGTCACGCTGCTCGCCGGTACGAGTGTCACGCAGCGTCACGCCGTCGACCGAACCGTCTCCGGAGATCGCCGCTACCTCGCTGTTCAACGCCCAGTCGATCTTGGCATTGTCTTGTGCCCGGTCCGCCATGATGCGGCTGGCCCGCAGCTGGTCCCGGCGGTGGACCACGGTGACCGAACGGGCGAACCGGGTCAGGAAGGTGGCTTCCTCCATGGCCGTGTCGCCCCCACCGACGACAGCGATGTCCTTGTCCCGGAAGAAGAATCCGTCACAGGTGGCGCACCACGAGACCCCATGGCCGGACAGCTCGTCCTCGCGCGACAGACCCAGCTTCCGATAGGCGGAGCCCATGGCCAGGATCACGGCGTCCGCGGTGTACTCCGCGCCGTGCGTGCGCACGATCTTGACCGGCGCGGTGAGGTCCATCGAGACGACGTCGTCGCTGAGGATCTCGGCCCCGAACCGCTCGGCCTGCGAGCGGATCGACATCATGAGTTCAGGGCCCATGACGCCGTCCGGGAAACCGGGGTAGTTCTCCACCTCGGTCGTGTTCATGAGGGCACCGCCGAACTGCGAGCCCTCGAACAGCAGGGGGGCGAGGTCCGCCCGTGCGGTGTAGAGGGCAGCGGTATACCCGGCCGGTCCGGACCCGACGATGATGACCTTGCGCTTGCTCACTTCGGCCTACCTCGCTTCTCATTCCGGTCAACCATGCCAGGTGTGCGCGGATTCCCGGGCCGCACGCCGGACAGCAGCTCCTTGAACTCGAGCAGGTTCATCTGTGAGGCGATGGCCAGGAACACGCCGACGAAGCCAAGACCGCCCACCACCAGGCCCACAGCGGCCGCGCTCCGCCCGGTGCCGAGCAGGTCCCGGACCAGCCAGACGACCGTGATGGCGACCCCGGTGGCGACGGCCGCCGGGACGGCGATCCGTCCCACGGTCGTGGCGAGGGGGCGTAATCCAAGGTGACCGAAGCGCCGGCTCAGCACCAGGTACCCCAGGATCGCGCCGACGACGAAGGAGGCGGACGTCGAGAAGTTGAGCGCGATCACCAGGCGCTGCCGGTCGTGGAACAGCGCCTGCGCACCCAGGACGATGATCACCCGGACGGTGACCATCGCCACGTTGATCCACGTCGGAGTACGGGCGTCGCGCATCGCGTAGAACACCCGCAGCTGCAGCATGACTACGGCGAAGGGCAGGAGGCCGAAGGCGGACCACGCCAGTGAGATGCCGATCAGCCGGGCACCCTCGATCGGCGTCTGTCCGTAGGCGAACAGGCACGTGGTGAACACCGGGCCGAGCGCGATAAAGGCGCCGGTCAGCGGCACCAGGGCGATGGCCGACAGTCGGCCCCCGAGCGAGAGATCGCCGATCACCGCTGCGGTCTCTCCGCGCGCGGCCGCGCGCGACATCCGGGGCATCAGCGCGGTGAGCAGCGAGACGACGAGCACGCCCTGGGGGACGGAGAACAGCAGGTCGGCGTTGGTGAACAGCGTGACTCCGCCGTTGGGGACGTGGTAGCCCACACGGGTCACGACGACCACGCCGACCTGACTCGCCACGACATAGGCGAGCACCCAGAGGGTGAGCGCGCCGTCCTCCCGCAGGCGTCCGGCCTCGTTCGGCCGCGCACGGAACCGCCATCGCCACCGGAAGCCGGAACGGCGCAGATAGGGCAGCAGGAAGATGGCCTGGGCGGCGATGCCCAGGGTGGTGCCGATGCCGATGACGAGGATCTGGGCGGTCGTGATGCTCGACGGGGTCAGAGTCTTGGGTCCGGGCAGCGCAAAGAACACGGCGACCGTCGCGATGACCACCACGTTGTTCACGAAGGGCGCCCACGCGCCGGGGCCGTACACCTGCCGGACGTTCAGCACGGCCACGAAGATGCCGGTCAGCGCGTAGAAGAAGATCTGCGGCAGCAACAGCGCAGCGAACGCCGTGGTCAGGCCGCGCTGCGCGTGGTTGGACACGAACAGCGCCGCGATCAGCGGCGAGGCGGCCACCGCAAGAACGGTGGCGGCGCCCAGGCTCGCGGTGGCGATGGACAGCAGCCGCTGGGTGTAGCCCTCGCCGCGGTCGCGATCCTGCTCCTGCGCGCGGACGAGCAGCGGCACCATGATGCTGGTCATCGCCCCGCCGAGCAGCAGCTCGTAGATCATGTTCGGAAAGCCGTTGGCGCCGTTGTACGCGTCGCCGACCAGGCCGACCCCGAGCGCGGCGACGAGCAGGATGTTGCGTAGGAATCCGGTGATGCGGCCCATGAGCGCCGCGACCGCCATGGTCCGGCTCGACGCCAGCACCTGCCGGTTGGTCTCGACCACCGGAGGGTGACCGGCCGCGTCCTCGGGTGGCTCCGGCGCGAGGTCGTCGGGACGGTGTCGGCGCGGGCCGGAGTAGGTGGCCGGGCTCCACTGCGGGTGGACGAGGGTGACCGGCGCCCAGTCCTCGTCGGCGATCTGTTGCCACGCCGGGACGACAGCGGCCGGCACCGGGTCGGCTTCGGTGAACAGCCGCGGCTCCACGGTGATCAGCCCGCGCCCGTACAGCGACGGCTGGCCCCAGTCGTCGTCCGTCATCGGTCCGCCGCTGAGCGCGCGGTCTGGGGCAAGTCCGGGACGGGAGCCACCGGCTCGCGGCGTCGTGCGCGGCGGCGTCGGATCACGCGCACGGCCAGGGCCGCGACGAGGACCGCCCCAGCCACCACCATGATGATCACGCCGATGGTGCCGAGCGCCGTACTGCGGATACCCAAGGTCGCGGGTTGGCCGAGCGCGGTGCCCGCGGGTGTCGTCAGCGACGCGATCAGCGTGAACCGGCCGGGACGTTGGACGTGCACCGGTACCCGCAGTGGCAAGCGCTGGCCGGACTGCACCACCTGTGCACCGATGTCGTCAGCGTGGAAGCCGATGACGCCGTTGGCGGTGCTCAATGACACCCGAACGCTGACCGGCACGCTGAGCTCGTTGACCACTGTGACGAACAGCGGAGAACTCGACGATGCGAGCGTGTACGTGCCGTTCGCCGGCTGCGCGATGGACACCCCACGTCGCCAGTGATCGACCAGCGCCGCCAGCTCGCCGGCGTTGCGGCTGCCGGCCGCCGGGTCCATGACCCAGCCGGCGGACTGGGTGCGCTGCACCGCGGCCGGCACCCCGCCAAGCAAAGTCTGGGCGTCGGTCGGCGTCAACGCCGAGGAGAAGTCCGCGCGGAAGGTGGTCGCCCGCGCCGCGACGTCCAGCATCCCGGCCGACGCCTGCGGGCGGATCGTCTGGTCGACGAGGTCGCCACGGTCGGCCGCCTGGGTGGCCTGGACGGCGCTGCGCACGGTGGTGGGTACCGACCACGGAGTGGACGACGTCTCGGTGATCGCGCGGGCGGCGAGGGAGGAGTCGACGTCGACGTGCCGATCAGCGGCGAGCGCGATATTGCGTCCGGCGCTCGGGGTCTGGGCGACGCGCACGGCGAGGTCGCTGACCAGCTTGGGCAACGTCCCGGCGCCGGACGGATCGCGCGTGAGCACCGCAGCGGTCAGCCGCTGCGCGCCGGTGTCGAGGACGACCGCGCGGGCACCGCGCCCGCCCGACGCATCGGGGAGCGCCGTGATCGCGTCCGGGCGGGGATTGCGGCGGGGGCCGGCGGCGAAGCTGCTGTCGGCCGTCATGATGGTCGACGTTCCGGTGGCCAGCAGCGCGCTGACCCCGCGACGGCTGACCGCCGTGGTGGGCGGCCAGGCCAGGTCGCTCGCCGCACCGCCCAGGACTGACGCCACCCGCTCTTGCGCGGCAGCGGTGAACGAGCCGGTCAGCCAGGGCGTGCCGGACTGGGCCAGGGTGTCCACGTCCGGGTCAGCCCACGGGGTCAGGACGACGTCCTGCTGGTTGAGCAGACCCCGCAAGGTGGTGAGCCACGCATCGGCTACCGAACCGCCGCTGCCGGCCACCGGTTCGGTGCCGACTCGATAGCCGTGGGACATCACGACCAGCTCGTCGATCAGCTCAGGATCGACGAGCAGTGTCATCCGGACGTGTGCCGCCGTCACCTTCGCAACCACGTCCAGCGCGCGGTAGAGCCGGCCACCCGACGCCACGGAGGTAGCGAGCACGTCGTCGGTGAAGGTGGTGTCGCTGGTGAGCCGATGCGGCCGGTCGATGAGCGGCCACACCCAACTGACCCGGGCCGGGGTGGGCTTGTCCTGGAAGGAGGGCAGGTACGTCTGGCCGAACCCGACCTCGGTCGGGTAGTGCTGGTCGTCGACCGCACCAAGCACGGTGATGTCGATCGGGTAGACGCCGTCGTAGCACAGGCACAGCTGCGATGTGCCGTCGTCCAGGCCGCTCGTGCTGCTGTTCACGGTGACGATGGCACTTGCCTTCGGCGCCAGCGGTGCACTCAACGGGATGCGTTGCATCTGCACGGTCGAGCTCGGGTCGACGGTCTTGGGACTGGCCATGAGCTGCTCGAGCGCATTGACGTCGGTGATCGGTACGTCCCGCGCCACGGTGACCGAGAGCTGCTGCAGCGGCTGGGCTCCGGTGTTGGTCAGCGCCACCTTCAGAATCAGAGGCTGCCGGTCGGTGGTGTACCCGGGCGACGTCGGATTGACGTCCAGCACGGAGACGGCGACGGCGGTCCGGGACGGGTCGGCGGACGGAGCCCCGGCGGCCGGCGCCGCGACCGTAACCGTCGCCAGGGCCAGCCCGGCGGCGAGCACGAGCGCCGAGACCCGCCCGGCGCGAAACCGCGATGCTCGCTGGCTCAAGCAGACTCCGCCAGCAGTCGTCCAGCGGTATCGATGAGGCCTCGCTCGTCCGGGTAGGCCAGGCGCTGCGCGATCGCCTGGATGGGCACCCACTCCACCTCGGTGACCTCGATGTCGGCGTCGGACAGCTCGCCGCCGATCGCCCGCAGCAGGAAATGGTGGACGGTCTTGTGGATGCGCCGGCCGTCCGCGATGAACCAGAAGTCGATGGTGCCGAGGGTGCCGAGGATCTCCCCCTCGATGCCGGTCTCCTCGGCGACCTCTCGAACGGCGGCCTGCTCAGCAGTCTCCCCGGGTTCGACGTGGCCTTTCGGCAGCGACCACAGCAGTCGTCCCCGCCGGTCGGTGCGGCCGATGATCGCCCCGCGTGGGACTTCGCCACCGAGGTCGACGACGAGGCCGCCGGCGCTGGTCTCGTCGACCCGTTGTAATCGGGGACGTGCCCGTCGCGCGTCCGGCGACCCCCGTCGACCGCCGGTGTGCCGGGAACTGGATCGGCCGCTTCGCCCTTGTCGGGCTGCGTCCGAGGGGTCCCGGGACATGGTTGCGATGGTAACGGGCGTAGACCCGCGCTCCCGAGCAGCGGACGCAGCTCTGCCGAGAGCTCGCGCTGGCGCGCGAGGGGGACAACTGTGCCTGCTGGTTGTCCCGTCGCGGCTGTCGCCGCGAGCTCGCGCTGGCGCGCGAGGGGGACAACTAGGCTTGCCGGCCGTGACGACGCCGGCCGATCTCGTTCCGGTGGTGCCGGTGGCCGCCCGGCTGGGGGTGGTCTTTGCGGCGGCCGGTTACGAGCTCAACCTGGTCGGCGGCACGGTTCGGGACGCGCTCATGGGCCGGCCGTCCGATGACCTGGACCTGGCCACGGATGCGCGTCCCGAGGACGTGCTTCTTGCCGTCGCAGCGCTCGGCGCCACGTGGACAACGGGCATCGAATTCGGCACGGTCGGAGTGCAGATCGACGACGTACGGTGCGAGATCACCACCTACCGCGCCGACCGGTACGACCGAGTGACCCGCAAACCCGAGGTCGTGTACGGCGAGTCCCTCGTCGATGACCTGCGCCGGCGTGACTTCACGATGAACGCCATGGCCCTGTCGGTGGTCGACCGCGTGTTCACGGACCCGTACAGCGGGCTGCAGGACCTGGCTCGCGGCGTCCTGCGTACACCGGCCACCCCCGAGGAGTCGTTCGCGGACGATCCGCTGCGCATGCTGCGCGCCGCCCGTTTCGTGTCGACGCTGCGCGTCGAGGTCGCGCCCGAGGTGCGGGCGGCCATGACCGCGATGGCCGGCGAGCTGGCTCGAGTCACGCCCGAACGGGTTCAGGCCGAGCTCTCGAAGCTCTTGCTAGGCGTCGCGCCGCGGGCCGGCCTGGAGCTCATGGTCGACACCGGCCTGTCCGACGTCGTGCTCCCGGAACTGCCTGCGCTGCGCATGGCCGCGGACGAGCACGGCCAGCACAAGGACGTCTACGCGCACACCCTGCAGGTGCTCGACCAGGCCATCGCCCTGGAAACCGAGCCCACTTTTGCTCCGCCGACCCCCGATAGCGAGGTCGGTGGAGCAA
>CAXTNQ010000061.1:0-374 GCA_964245745.1 uncultured Jatrophihabitantaceae bacterium | reverse complement strand
CCGGGCGGCGAGTCCGTTGGATTTTTCTTGCACGCCGGGCGGCGCTACTCCACGACATCGGTACGCCGCGCCCCCGGGCGTTCGGCCCGGACGGCCGGGTCACCTTCCACCACCACGAGGTCGTCGGGGCACGCATGGCGCGGGCCCGGTTGCGCGCGCTGCGCTATCCGAAGGAGATCGTCGAGCAGGTCGCCCAGCTCGTCTTCTTGCACCTGCGGTTCTACGGGTACGGCCGCGGCGAGTGGACGGACTCAGCTGTCCGCCGGTACGTGGTAGACGCCGGGCCGCTGCTGTCCCGGCTGCACCAGCTCGTCCGCTCGGACACCACGACCCGCAACCGCCGTAAGGCCGCGGCGCTCGACGCGTCCTACGAC
>CAXTNQ010000060.1:0-14749 GCA_964245745.1 uncultured Jatrophihabitantaceae bacterium | reverse complement strand
GTCCTGCAAAGCTCGAGGCACCAAACGTTCGCCACGCTCATCAACCGACTGCCGGCGCGGAGCCTCCGATCGGGCCTCTCGCGCGCCGGCGCGACCGACACCGCCTGGGTCGTCGCCAGCCCCGACACCTACGACATGCTCGTCCGCATCCGCGGTTACACCCTTGACCAGTACCAGAAGTGGGTCACGACCAGCCTCACCGCGCTGCTGCTCCGTCCGCAGCCCGACCCGCCATCAGCCGCTCGCGAGACAGGACCGAAGGCGTGAGTTGCCAGTTTTGGCTGCACTGGTTTCCCATACCGGGACAGATCGAAAGCGTGGCCCACCAGGCCGAAGACCTGGGCTTCGACGGGTTGCTTCTCGCCGATAGCCAGAACCTCGTCGGGGACCCATTCGTCGCGCTCGGCATCCTCGCCCAGACCACGACCCGTCTGGGCCTTGGCACCGGCATCGTCAATCCATTGACTAGGCATCCGGCTGTGGTTGCGTCGGCCATGGCCAGCCTGCAACTGGAAACCGGAGGCCGCGCCGCCTTGGGCGTCGGACGCGGCGACTCTTCGTTAGCCCAAATAGGCCTGCGCCCACCTTCGACCGGCCAGCTCGGACGGTTCGTCGGCCAGGTGCGCGGATTCCTCCGCGGGGACACCGTCGATCTGAATGGAACACCAAGCCGGCTGGGCTGGCTCGACCCGACCACCTTCACGCCACCACCCGTTGAGCTGGCCGCCACCGGACCGAAGACCATCGCTCTGGCCGCAACCACGAGCGACCGGACGATGCTCACTCTCGGCGCCGACCCGAACCGCCTCGCCGCAGCGATCACCGTCGCGCGCCGCGCCCGCGCGTCCGCCGGCCTCGACCCGGCCCAGCTGCGAGTCGGCGCCTACGTGAACATCGCCTGCTCACCGGACCAGGCCGAGGCGCGTGACCTGGTCCGCGGAAGCGCCGCGATCTTCGCCCACTTCGCCACCACGGGACCAACGCGGACCACCGCCACCAGCACCCACGACGACGCTCAAGTCATGTCCACGCTCGGCGGCACGTACAACGAAGCCGAACACGGGCTCAGCACCGCAACCCAGGCAACGATCCTGGACGACGACTTTCTCGACCGATTCACCATCGCCGGCACACCTGCACAGTGCCGCACCCGCCTGGCCGAACTCATCGGACTCGGGCTCGACCGCATCGTCCTCGTGCCCGGCTCCCGAGACTCCGACCCACAGCTGCTAGAAGACTCCAACAGACGGATAGCTACCCAAGTCCTGCCCGCCCTTCGAGGGCCGAAGGACACCGACGCATGCCCGCAGACGCTGGGCTGAACGGCGTGTCAGCTCCGATGCGTAGGTGCTACCAGCGTGGCAACGACGGCCCTCAAGGTGCTGAACCGAAACCATCGGCTGGAGCTCGGGCGTGTAGTGCGCTGCGGCCTATCGTGCACAGGACTGCGGGATTCGACAACTTCGGCAGGGGATGACCGTGAGCGCTGCTCGGGATGCGCAGTTGGCGGCGGCCGCCCCCGCCGCGACCGAGCTCGCGCCGCTGCTGCGGCGGGTGGTCGCCCTCGAGCCGGACGCTCTGCTGCGCCTTCGGATCGGCGCCGAATCCATCTCCGGCTTGGTGCGCCTGCCGTTCGGCGTGCTGGTGGGCCGAAGCCTGCTTCACGCTCCAGCGGACGGTCCTGGCGGCCAAAATGGCACGGAAGACCGAAGCGGCACGGGCGGCACAAACGGCCACAGCGGCACGGATACGACGGTCGGCGCCGCCGAGGCGCTGGCCTGGCTGGACGGCAGCGGCGGCCTTCCGCGCCCGCGGGATGCCGAGTGGCGTGGCGGCGCACCGCCAGCTGTGGGGTGGCGGCGCGTCGAGACCGTTCCCGACACCACCGTCCGTCCGCTCGTGCGCAGCGGGGCGCTCGCCTTACGGGACGCGCCGGATCCGGTGGCCGCCGGCCCCAGCCTTCTCGACTCGGTGGTCATCGTCGCCGCTGACGAGGTTGAGCCCGCCCGGCCGGTCGAGGTCACGCTGCGGGTACTCAGTGCGATCACCCGCATGGGATTCCTGCCGCGCGGCTCGTACGTGGCCATCGACGTCGCCGGCGGCTGGGTACGTGTTGCGGCCGAGTACGGATCGGGTTATCTCGAACGATCTCGCGCCGGCCTGACCGTCCTGCGTTGAGCCGCTAGATAACCGGCGCGCTCCGTCAGGGCACCATCGTGTTGCGCAGCCACACGGCCGTATTCGCCGGCAAGATCCCGTCGTCGACGACCGGACTCGACGCGAGCACAATCTCGCCCGGCGGCAGCGGGGCCGGCGAGTCGGAGAAGTTCACCACCACAACGAAGTCCTGGCCACGTCTAAACGCCAGCGAACCGCTCGGCCCATCGACCCAGGCGAATTCGTCGTTGTGCAGCACCGGCTCCTTGCGGCGAGCGGCGAGCGCCTCTCGGTGCAGGGCAAGCGTCGACGCGGCGTCGCGTTCTTGCGCGGCCACGGTCAACGGGCCCCAGTCGGCCGGCATCGGGAGCCAGGTGTGGGGGTCCGTGCTGAACCCGTACGGCGGCCGGTCGCCGGACCACGGCAGCGGCACCCGTTCCCCGTCGCGTCCGCGCTCGGTATGGCCGCTGCGCTCCCAGGTCGGGTCCTGCAGCACGTCGTCGGGCAGTTCGACGTTGGGCAGACCCAACTCGTCGCCGTTGTACAGGTAAACCACTCCCGGCAGGGCCAACTGAATGATCACGGCGGCCCGCGCCCGAGCCAGTCCGACGGGGCCGCCTCCGTAGCGGGTGACGTCCCGCACGTTGTCATGGTTGCCGAGCGCCCAGGTACACACGGCTCCGACGTTCGCCATCGCCCGCAAGGAGTCGTCGATGGCTGACCGGAACTCGTCGGCATCCCAGTGGGCTTTGATCAGCAGGAAGTTGAACGTGAGGTTGAGCTCGTCCGAGCGAACGTAGCGCGCGAGTCGCCCGGCGTCGGCCACGTACGCCTCCCCGACGGCCATCCGATCGCCTGGGTATTCGTCGAGCACTCGTCGGAACCCGCGCAGGTGCTCGTGCACGCCGTCCTGGTCCCACCGCACGTCGGCCACGTGCGGCATGTGCTCCTGGCCAGCGATGGCCAGCGCGTCCGGAGCCATGTCCGGCAGCCCGGCTGGTTTGGCCATGCTGTTGGCCACGTCGACCCGGAATCCGTCCGCGCCGCGGTCGAGCCAGAACCGCATGATGCGATCGAACTCGGCCGGCACCTCCGGGTTCGTCCAGTCGAGGTCAGGCTGCTCGGGAGCGAACAGATGCAGGTACCACGAGCCGTCGGGAATCCGCGTCCACGCAGATCCGCCGAAGGCCGACGGCCAGTTGTTCGGCGGCAGTTCCCCGTGCTCGCCGCGGCCGGGACGGAACACGAAACGTGCCCGCTCGGGACTTCCGGGAGGGCTCGCCAGCGCTGCCCGGAACCACGGGTGCTCCACGCTGAAATGGTTGGGCACAATGTCGACGGTTACCCGCACGCCACGTTCGTGGGCCCCGGCGACGAGCGCGTCGAAGTCGGCGAGCGTGCCGAAGATCGGGTCGACGTCGCAGGGGTCGGACACGTCGTAGCCGCCGTCGGCCATCGGCGAGCGATAGAACGGGCTCAGCCACAGGGCGTCCACGCCAAGTTGAACTAGGTAGTCGAGATGCGCGGTGACCCCGGGCAGGTCCCCGATCCCGTCGCCGTTCGCGTCCGCGAAGCTGCGCGGGTAGACCTGGTAGAACACCGCGTCTCGCCACCACGGCAGGTGAGGATGCTCCTCGATCGACTCGGACACGGTGCTCCTCGGGGACGGGTAAGCGCTTGCAGCCACCGTAGGGGACGGGTGCGGGAGACGCGTCGGCTGGTCGTGACGCCGGCCGGCTCAGCCCGGCGTGTTGCGCAGCGACTCGGCGGCCATCTGCAGGTAGGCCCACAGCTGCGCGTCGGCCTGAGGCGTCAGGTCGAGGCCGTCCAGCGCTGCACGCATGTGTCGCAGCCAGGCGTCACGGGCCGCGGCGTCGATGGCGAACGGGGCATGCCGCATCCGCAGTCGGGGATGGCCGCGCAGTTGCGAATAGGTCGTCGGTCCACCCCAGTACTGCACGAGGAACATGCGCAGCCGCTCGGCCGCCGGCCCGAGGTCGTCCTCGGGGTAGAGCGCGCGCAGCAGCGGGTCGGCCGCGACACCGGCGTAGAAGGCGTCGACCAGGCGCCGGAACGTCGCCTCGCCGCCGATCGCTTCGTACAGCGTCGGGGACGGTTGGGCGGGCGCGGCCACCTGCCCATTGTCCTCACACCGGACGAGCCGCCGACACGCCCGGCCTCGGGATGCGCGGGCCGACACCGAACTGTCACGTGCGCTGCCGGCCGACGTCCGGTTCACTGTTACCAGACGGAGGTGAGCGACGTGTCCGGCGCGCTGGTGCTCAACGCGACGTACGAGCCGTTGTGCGTCGTGCCGCTGCGTCGCGCGGTCGTCCTGGTCCTCGCCGAGAAGGCCGTGGTCGTCGAGTCCGGCGCCGAGGTCATGCATTCGCAGCGCACCGCGATTCCGGTGCCGACGGTGGTCCGGTTGTCGCACTACGTGCGCGTGCCCTACCGCCGCGAGGTTCCGCTCACCCGGCGCGCCGTCCTCGAACGGGACGGGCATGCGTGCGTCTACTGCGGGGTGCGCGCCGACACGATCGACCATGTCCGCCCCCGGTCACGGGGCGGCACTCATGTGTGGACGAACGTGGTGGCGGCCTGCGCCCGCTGCAACCATCGCAAGGGTGACCGGCTGCTCGGTGAGATCGGCTGGCACCTGCATCCGCCCCCGCGACAGCCACCGGCGACGGTGGCTGTCGTTCTGGGGTGGGCGAAGCGCGATCCGGCGTGGTCGCCATACCTCGGGCTGGGCGTCACCGCGCCTCGTGTCCTGCCGGCGACCTGAGCACCGCGCGCCGGGACGGGGCGGCAGCTCGCTAGCGTGCAACGCATGGCCGACCTGCACGACTTGACCGCGCTGGAGGCGGCCGCGGCCGTCCGAGCCCGCGAGGTCAGCCCGACCGAACTCGTCGAGCACGCGGTCGAGCGCATCGAGCGCCTCGACGTGCAGGTCGGCGCGTTCGTCACGGTGACGGCCGACGCCGCTCGCGTACAGGCCAAGCAGGCCGAGCAGGACGTCCTCGCCGCGGACGACGTCCGTGTGCTGCCGCCGCTGCTCGGTGTGCCCACGGCCATCAAAGACCTCAACCTCACCAAGGGTGTGCCCACCCATCTCGGGTCGGCGCTCTACCGCGACTTCGTGCCCGATCTCGACGACAACGTGGTCGCGCTGTTGCGCGCCGCCGGAACGATCAGCGTCGGCAAGACGGCCACGCCCGAATTCGGCCTGCCCTGCTATACCGAGACCGACATCGGGCCACCCGCGCGCACCCCGTGGGATCCCGAGCGGCTCGCCGGCGGTTCGAGCGGTGGCGCCGCAGCCGCCGTGAGCTCGGGGTTCGTCCCGATCGCGCAGGGCAGCGACGGAGGAGGGTCGATTCGCATCCCGGCCAGCCTGTGCGGACTGGTCGGTCTCAAGACCTCTCGCGGCCGAATTTCGCGCGGCCCTCTCGACGTGGACGCCGCCCGGCTCGGCGTCTACGGACCACTGGCCCGGACCGTTCGGGACGCCGCCGCTTTTCTCGACGCGGTGGCGGTGCCCCAATCGGGCGACCCCGATCCGCTGCCCTTGCTGCCGGCCGGCCAAACGTTCTTGGCCTGGTGCGACCGCGACCCACAGCGGTTGCGCATCGGCCGCTACATCGAGCCGCCGCTGCCGGCGGAGGTCGACCCACAGATCGCGGCGGCGTGGGACCACACCAGCCACGTCTTGACCGACCTGGGGCACGAGGTCGTCGACATCGCCATGCCCATTCCGGCCGGCGCCATCGGCTACTTCGAGACGGTATGGGCCGTGGCGTCGAACGGTGCCCCGGTCGACCCGGCCCGAGCCGGCGAGCTGCGGCCGCTCACCCGGTGGTTACGCGAGCGCGGCGCCGCCGTCAGCGGGCCGCAGTACGCCCAAGCCGCGGGCATGCTCAACCTGTTCGCGCGACGAAGCATTGCCGCGACCGACCACCTGGACGCGGTACTGACCCCGACCCTGGCGCAGCTGGCTCGTCCGGTGGGATGGTTCACCGACGGCGGCGACCCGGCTGAGGACTTCGAGCGGCAGAAGCGGTTCACCCCCTTCACGGCGGTCTACAACACCACCGGCCAGCCGGCCGTGTCGCTACCGCTGGCGTGGAGCACCGAGGGACTGCCGATCGGCATGATGCTCGTCGGCCGGCCCGCCGGTGAGGCACCGTTGCTGGCGCTGGCCGCGCAAGTCGAAGCGGCCGTGCCGTGGCGGGATCGGCGGCCACCGATCTGGGACGAGTGAGGGCTATCCCCTCAGATCGTCGCGTCGCGTCGCGGCTGCGCCGCGAACCGCGTTACGCGCGAGTGGGACGATCACGTCCACCGTTTGAACTCCGCCGCGCCGATCCTGGCCACGACCCGCACCGGCTCATTCGCTACGGTGGCGCCACGGCACTGCACACGGATCAGGACGACTCGCGCGGGAAGGCAGGGGACGGGCAGTGAGCATCGTCGAGACGGCCCTGATCTTCGTCGGTATCCCGCTGGCGGTCGTCCTTCTCCTGGCCGCCGCCGTGTACGGCGGTTCTGAGATTCGCCAACCCAACCGCTATCGCCCCGGTCGTCCGTGGAACTACCCGCCCGTGTGGTACCTCCCGCACCTGCTCAGTGCCGGTGAGATCGCTTCGACCCGGCCGGCGATCGCGGGCTCGGTCGCGCCGGCGCTAGCCGCCGAGGGCGGTGCCAGCGGTGAGTGGTGACGTCGTCGAGCGCGACAACGCAGGAAACGACGACCTGGGCGACGACGCGGCCGCAAACGGTGACGGCCGAAGCGATGACGCTAGAAGCGATGACCGGGACTCGTCGAGTCGCCAGAGCACGCAGGAACGCTCCGCCCTCGGGCCAGCCGACCACACGGGACCTCCCGGCCAGGACATGCGCCCGCTGGACCCAGCCGAGCGGCCGCCCGCGCAGGGGTCGATCGGGCACGGACCGACACCGCCGGAAGTTGCCCAGCGCGGGCCGTTCAATGCCCGGCAGCTCTCCCGCATCGACGAGGCGCTGACGCTGTCCAGCCGCGAGACCGGATTGACGTTTTCGCTCTACGTAGGCGAGCTGGCCGACCCGTCCCGCGCGAGCGCCGAGTCGCTGTTCGGCCAGTTGACCCACCTGCAGGAACCGGTACTGGTCGCCGTGTCGCCCGGCCAGCGCGTGCTGCACATCGTTACCGGTGTCGAATCCGCTCCTCGACTTCCGAACCGGGCGTGCGCGCTCGCCGCCCTGGGCATGCGGGCGTCCTTCTCGAACGGCGACCTGACCGGGGGCATCGTGAACGGCCTACGGATGCTGGCCGACTCGGCGGGTCCGAGCAAGAAACCGTCCACGACGTAACGCAGGACGGCGCGCGTCAGGCGGTGTCCGCCGCGCGCGCCGCGAGCGCGCGGGCGACGTCGGCCCGGCCCTCGCTCACCAGCCGGCGCAACGCGGGCGGGACGTCCGACCGCCCGAGGAACGCATCGGCGGCCGACAGGCTGTCCGCCGAGATGGTCGAGGTCCAGGTCGGGAACAGCCCCACCACGATGGTCTGCGCGACCTCACTGCTCCGGCGCTGCCACACGTCCGCGATGACGTCGAAGTACTTGGCGACGTAGGGCTCGAGCAGCTCGCCCTGCGACCAGTGGGCGAAACCTGCGACCACGGCGTCCTGCGTGGCGTTCGTCTGGGTGTCGTCCTCGACGGCGAGCCGCCACGCCTCCGCCTTGGCCTCAGCGGTCGGAGTCAGCGCCCGGGCCGTGGCCGCGTGGCGCTGGCCGGCCGCCGAGGGATCGCGATCGAGCTCGGCCACGATCACCTCGTCGTCGATTCCACCCCGGGCCGACAGTGCCGCGATGATCGACCACCGCAACTCGGGGTCGATGCGCAGCCCTTCGACGACGTACCCGCCGTCGAGCAGTCCGCGCATGATCGTTACGTGCTCGTCGCCGGCGCCCGCGCCGAGGAACGCGTGCGTCCAGGCGAGCTGGAAGTCCGAGCCGGGTGCCGCGTCATGCAGTGCGGTCAGGGCCTTCTCGGCGATCAGTCGACGGCCCTCGGGTGCCCAGGCGGGATCGGCGTAGATCTCCAAGGCACGCAACGCCTGCCGGTTGATCGACTGCAGTAGCCCGATGTCGGTCTCGGCCTGCGCTCCTGAGAGCACGAGCGCGACGTAGTCGCGCGTCGGTAGTTCGCCGTCGCGGGTCATGTCCCACGCCGCGGACCAGGCGAGGGCTCGGGGCAACGAATCCGCGAGCCGAGCGATGCCGCCGCCGCGGAGCGTGCGCAAGGAGTGTTCGTCCAGGCGCAGCTTGCAGTAGGTCAGGTCGTCGTCGTTCACGAGCAGCAAGTCGGGTTGGGACTGGCCCACCAGCTCCTCGACCGGAGTGCGTTCTCCGGCGATGTCGAGTTCGATGCGTCCGGTCCGGACGAGCGCGGTGCCGTCGTCGTGGTAGAGGCCGATCGCGAGCCGGTGCGGGCGCAGGACGTTGGTCGCCGCAATCTCCGTCGGCGCCGACTGCACGAGCTCGAACGAGGTGTAGCGGCCGGCGTCGTCGACGCTGAAGTCGGGCCGGATGGTGTTCAGCCCCGCGGTCTCGAGCCACAGCTTCGACCACGATCCGAGCTCACGCCCGGACGATCGTTCCAGCGCGCCGAGCAGGTCGGCCAGCGTCGTGTTGCCGTATGCGTGCTCGACGAAGTACTCACGCAGGCCCGCGAGGAAAGCGTCGCGTCCCACGTAGGCCGCGAGCTGCTTGAGCACGCTCGCGCCCTTGGCGTAGGTAATGCCGTCGAAGTTCACCTCGGCGGTCTGCACGTCGGGCGCGTCGGTGGAGATGGGGTGGGTCGACGGCAGCTGGTCCTGCCGGTACCCCCAGGTCTTCTCGACGCTGGCGAAGGTCGTCCAGGCCTGGGTCCAGCGGGTCGCCTCGGTCTGACACAGCGTCGAGATGTAGGTCGCGAACGACTCGTTGAGCCACAGGTCGTCCCACCACCGCATGGTCACCAGGTCGCCGAACCACATGTGCGCCATCTCGTGCAGCTGCGTCTCCGCCAGCCGCTCTTTGGCCGCGTCCGTGACCTTGCTGCGGAACACGTACTGGTCTCGGAAGGTGACGGCGCCGGCGTTCTCCATCGCGCCGGCGTTGAACTCGGGGACGAAGAGCTGGTCGTACTTCCCGAACGGGTATCGCAGCTCGAAGTTGGCGTGGTACCAGTCGAAGCCCTGCTTGGTGACGGTGAACAGCTCGTCGGTGTCGAGGTACTCGGCCAGACTGCGGCGGCAGTAGAGGCCGAGGTCGATCCCGTCGTGGTGATCGCTCACGTGGTGGTAGGGGCCCCCGACGAAGGCCGTGATGTACGTGCTCATCCGCGGCGTCGTCGCGAAGTGCACCGTTTTCGCAGCGTCGCCCGCGTCCACCGCGGTCACGGCGCCGTTGGAGACCGCCTCCCAGTGCGTCGGAACAGTCGCGTGCAGGGTGAACGTCGCCTTGAGGTCTGGCTGATCGAAGCAGGTGAAGACCCGCTTGGCGTCCGCCGTCTCGAACTGGCTGTACACGTAAATTTCGTCGTCGACCGGGTCGAGGAAGCGATGCAAGCCCTCGCCGGTGTTGGTGTAGGCCAGGTCAGCGGCGACGACCAGTACGTTTTCCGCCTGCAGGTCGGGCAGCACGAGACCGTTTTCGGGCTCGTAGCCGGACGTGTCGACCGGCTGCCCGTTCAGCGTCGCGGCCCGGATGTGGTCGGCGACGAGGTCGACGAAGGTGGACGCTCCGCGGCGCTGCGCCTCGAACGTGACCGTCGTGATGGAGCGGAACGTCCCTTCGGAGGGCCGGCCGCCGCCGTCCGTGAGGTCCAGCTCCACGTCGTAGGACTCGACGGTCAGGAGCTCGGCGCGAACCCGCGCATCGTCGCGGGTGAGGTTGGGAACGGGCATCCGACCAGTTTGTCACGTTGCCTACAGTCGGACCCGTGGATACCGAGCGACGCTTGCGGAGCGAGAGGTGAACATCGGTGACGAGGTTCCCGACTTCGAACTGCCCGACCAGGACGGTCACCTCCGGCGGCTGAGCCGGGTGCTCGAAAACGGTCCGGTGGTGCTCTTCTTCTATCCGGCTGCGATGAGTCCGGGCTGCACCAAGGAGAGCTGCTACTTCCGCGACCTGGCCGGGGAGTTCGCGGCGGTGGGCGCGACGCGGGTGGGGATCAGCCGCGACGCGGTCGAAAAGCAGAAGCAGTTCAGCGACCGGTTCGCTTTCGACTACCCGTTGCTCGCCGACACCGACGGGTCGGTCGCCCGAGCGTTCGGGGTCAAGCGTCGGTTCGGCCCGCTACCGGTCAAGCGCAGCACTTTCGTCATCGGGACCGATCGGCGCGTCCGCTCGGTGATCAGTAGTGAACTGAACATGACCGCGCATGCCGACCGTGCGCTGTCCGAGTTGCGGTCGGACGCGCCGGGCCGTTGAACGCTCAATCACCGTCCGTCCTAGAGTGGGCGGTATGACGGATTCTGTGGCGACCGCACCGGCTCGGGTGGATTTCTGGTTCGACCCGGCGTGCCCGTTCGCCTGGGTGACCTCGCGGTGGATCCTCGAGGTCGAGCGGGAGCGCCCGATCGACCTGCACTTTCACGTCATGTCGTTGTCAGTATTGAACGAGGGACGCGACCTGCCTGCCGAGTACCGCAAGGGCATGGACGAGGCGTGGGGGCCGGTCCGGGTACTCGTCGCCGCGGAGCAGGCCAGCGGACCGGACGTACTGCGCGACCTCTACACCGCGCTGGGTTCGCGTCGGCATGACCAGGGCCGGCCGCTCGATCGGACGGCTCTCGTCGAGGCCCTCGACGAGATCGGGCTCCCGGAGGTGTTGGCCGACGCCGCCGATTCGACCGACTACGACGAGCAGCTGCGCAAGTCCCACCACGAGGGCATGGATCCGGTCGGTTACGACGTGGGCACGCCCGTGATCCACGTCGACGGAGTGGCGTTCTTCGGTCCGGTCCTCACCCGGATTCCGCGCGGCACGGATGCCTTGCGCGTCTGGGACGGCACGAGGTTGCTCGCCGGCTACCCGTACTTCTTCGAGCTCAAGCGCACCCGCACCGAATCGCCGCGCTTCGACTGAGGGTCCCGTCTGGCGGGTCATCCCGGTCTGGCCCTCGGGCGCCTGCCGGGCCATGATCGGCACCATGCGCGTTTACCTCGGCAGTGATCATGCTGGATTCGAGCTCAAGGCCCGGCTGGTGGAGCATCTGCGCACCGCGGGTCACGACCCCGTGGACTGCGGCGCGCTGACCTACGACCCGGAGGACGACTATCCGGCGCCGTGCATCGACGCCGCGGCTCGGACGGTGAACGACGAGGGCTCGCTGGGCGTCGTCATCGGCGGTTCGGGCAACGGCGAGCAGATCGCCGCCAACAAGGTTCGAGGCGTCCGCGCCGCGCTGGCCTGGAACGACGAGACCGCGCAGCTCGCACGCGAACACAACGACGCCAACGTGATCAGCATTGGCGCCCGCAACCATCCACTCGAGGACGCGCTGCGCTTCGTCGACATCTTCGTGTCGACGCCCTTCTCTGAGGCACCCCGGCACGCCCGGCGCATCGCCGAAGTGACCGAGTACGAGACAACGGGGCGGGTCGCTGGGTCGTAAGTCGCCCTCCTCGCGCGTAAGCGCGAGTTCGCGGCGAGAGCCGCGACCGGGCGACTCAACAGACAAGGCCTAGCGCGGGCCCGGCGGCGTCCAGTGCCGCCGGACGACGACGACGGTCCGCTCGGCCTCGGCGAGGTCCTCGTCCGTCGGCCGCGCGACATCGCGACCGCGCAGGGCGCCGCTCACGCCGAGCTGCGAGGGACCGGCCCCAACGATGTCGCGCAGTGTCCCCTCGGTTCCGGCGTCCGGTCGGCGCCGAGGTGGCCGCCGGGGTGGTCGAGGCGCCGGCTCTTCGGGTGCGGGGCCGGCGTCGCCCGACGGAAGGTCGCCCGACGGAGTCGCCGACGTCCGGTGCGGACGTCGGCGGCGAGTCCGCCGTCCTCCCGGCTCGGTCATTGCATCCGCCCATGTCCGTCGTATCGGCAATGTCGTATCGGCGTTGGAGCGGGCGACGGGAATCGAACCCGCACCGTCTGCTTGGAAGGCAGAGGCTCTGCCATTGAGCTACGCCCGCGGCCGGAGGCGACGCCTCCCAACGCTGCGCCAGGGTACCGTCTGCGCGTCCGAACCCGGGATCGGCGAGCACGTCGCGCCCGTAGACTGGGCGCGACGTCCGCGCCCGGGGTGTGGCGCAGTTTGGTAGCGCACTCGCTTTGGGAGCGAGGGGCCGTGGGTTCGAATCCCGCCACCCCGACCGTCCGGCCTGTGTCCGCGCACGCACCAACCGTCCAGTCGAGCCATCTGACGAAGGAGCCACCGGCACGTGAAGAGCACCGTCGAGAACGTGGGGCCTACCCGCGTCAAGCTGGACGTGGAGATCCCGTTCGACGAGTTGAAGTCCAGCCTGGACGCCGCCTACCGCAAGATCGGGTCGCAGATCCGCATCCCCGGTTTTCGCCCGGGCAAGGTGCCGACGCGCATCATCGACCAGCGGGTCGGTCGGGCCGCCGTGCTCGAGGAGGCCATTAATTCGGCGTTGCCGAAGGCCTACGGTGACGCTGTCCGCGAGACGGGGGTGCGCGCACTCGGCCAGCCCGAGATCGAGGTGACGAAGCTCGACGACGGGCAGAGCCTGAGCTTCACCGCGCAGGTGGACGTCCGGCCCGACATCACGCTGCCTTCGCTCGAGGGCATCGAAGTAAGCGTCGACGACGCCGAAGTGTCCGACGCCGCCGTCGACGAGCAGCTGGACAGCCTGCGTGACCGCTTCGCGACCCTCACCACCGTCGACCGCCCGGTGGCCTCGGGCGATTACGTGGCCATCGACCTGCGGGCGGCCGTGGACGGCGAGGAGGTCGAGGGCGGCTCGGCCACCAATCTGTCGTACACGGTCGGCTCCGAGGACCTGATCGACGGCCTGGACGACGCCGTGGTCGGGTTGTCCGCCGGTGAGAGCACGACCTTTCCCACGACGCTGCGGGCCGGCGACCAGGCCGGCGGCGACGCCGAAGTGACGGTCACGGTGAACTCGGTCAAGGAGAAGCACCTGCCGGACCCCGACGACGAGTTCGCGCAGCTGGCCAGCGAGTTCGACACCGCGGACGAGTTGCGCGCAGACCTGCGCGAGCGCCTCGGCCGCGTGCGCCTGCTCGAGCAAGGCGGTCAGGCTCGGGATCGCGTGCTCGAGCAATTGCTCGAGGCCGTCGACATCCCGGTGCCTGATTCGGCGGTCGACGCCGAGGTGAGCTCGCGCGAGCACGACATCGTGCACTCGCTGGGGCACGACGACGCGCTGTTCGAGCAGTACCTGTCACGTCAGGATCAGACCCGCGAGGAGTTCAGCGCGCAGCTGCGCGAGGGCGCACGACAGACGGTGAAGGCCCAGTTCGTCCTCGACGCCATCGCCGACGCGGAGCAGATCGGCGTTGCCGACGCCGAGCTCACGGAATACCTGATCCGCCAGGCGGCGCGCTACAACCTGTCGCCGCAGGACTTCGCGAACCAAGTCGTCGAGGGCGGCAACCTCCCCGCACTGATGGCCGATGTGCGCCGCAACAAGGCGCTGGCCGCCGTCCTGTCGACGGCCGTGGTCACCGACGCGTCCGGGAACCGGGTGGAGCTGTCGGCGCTCGACCAGGACCAGATCGCGGAAGCGGTCGAGGACGAGCCGGACCAGCTCGATGAGGAGTAGCAGGACCTACTGATACGTGACGATGTCCGGCTGCGGGCGCAACGCCATTACCGCCGCCGGCGACATCAACGGGTGATCTTGCTTGAGGAAGAGCTTGAAGCCCGAGCCGAAGGGGGACCCGGGGAAGCGCAGCCCCCCGTAGACGTTGACCTTGGTGGCCGATCCGCCGAACCCGTCGGCGTGGAAGACGGTTTCGAGGCCCGGAGCGCGCGTGATGTTCTGTCGGTCGGGCAGCATGGCCAGAGTGAACTGGTGGACCACGACCAGCTTGTCGGGGAGCTGGTGCGCGGTCACCAGTTGCGACAGGTAGGACGACACCGCGTTGATGCTCGCCGCGGACGAGGATCCGATCACCTGGATCGGGAACTGGCCGGGCTTGAGCTTCCACTCCGGATCCAGAGCCACGCTGACGCTCGGGTCGAGCAGGTACTTCTCTACGGCCTTGACCTGGGGAAGGAACTCGCCGCGGCCGGGCTGGAAATCGAGGATAAGCAGCAGCTTGTGGCGGTGCGCGGCGTCGAGATAACGCTGGATGGCGGCGTCCGGGATCGGTGACGAGCAGGTCGGGTTCGCGCCGCTGCACGGGCTGGCCACGGTGGCGATGAGCTCCATGGCCGGTTGCACGGTCCGGCCGTAGGGCGCGTACTGGGCCGCGCGGGCCGCGATGGTGCCGGCGATGGTGTCGGGATCCGCCGAGCCGAGTGCGCCTAGGGCCGGCCCGTCGGGACCGCCGTAGTAGGCCACGACTCGATAGTTCGGCAGGATCTGCCGGCCGCCCAGCGGCAACTGAGCGGGAGGCGGTGGCGGTGGTGGGG
>CAXTNQ010000059.1:0-14877 GCA_964245745.1 uncultured Jatrophihabitantaceae bacterium | reverse complement strand
CTACAACATGAATCGCCTGCAACGACTGGACAGCGACCGTTCGTACGTCGTCACCTTGAACGACGACGGCCGCATCGATCCGTCGACCGTGCTCGCTCGCATGTCGTACGAGCATCCGGTCTACACCTCCGACTCGGTCGCCGCTCGGCAGCACCTGCCCGCGCTGAACGACGGTGTCCTGGCCTACGCCGGTGCCTATCACGGCTGGGGCTTTCACGAGGACGGCTGCCGATCGGGCGTCGACGCCGCGGCCAGTCTCGGTGTGGTGTGGTGACGAGCCTCTACGACGTGCGGGTGCGACACGTCCGCGCCGCGCCGGTACGTCACATCGTCGACCAACGCACGTACCAGTGGTTCGTCGACGTCGACGATCTACCGAAGCTGCCCGGCGCACTGCGCACGTTGGCCCGATTCGACGCGCGCGACCACATCGCCCGGCCCGGCCAGTCGTTGCGGGCCGGCGTCGACGCGTTCCTCGCTGCGCACGAGATCGACCTCGCCGGCGGACGGGTGACCATGTTGGCGCACGCACGCACCCTTGGCTACGTCTTCAACCCGCTCACGCTCTTCTGGTGCCACGACCGCGCCGGTCGCGTAATCGCGGTTGTCGCCGAGGTCCACAACACCTACGGCGGCCGCCACCGCTACCTGTTGCGGCCGGACGATCGCGGCCGCGCCGCGGTCGACAAGCGGTTCTACGTCTCGCCGTTTCATCCCGTCGACGGCTTCTACCGGATGAGCGTTCCCGAGCCGGACGACCGGCTCGCCCTGACGATCGCCCTGCATCGGCCCGGCGTACCGCCGTTCGTGGCCGCCGTGCGCGGGCGGCGTCGCCCGGCGACCACGCGCGCGGTACTGGCTACTGTCGCCCGACGCCCACTGAGCACCTGGCGGGTACGCACCGCGATTTCCCGGCACGGAATTGCCCTGTGGCGGGCCGGTTTGCCAATCGTCCCTCGTCCGCCGACGTCCCAACCTCTCGACTTCGAGGAGCGTGATTCGTGTCGCCGTCGCAGACCGTAGCCGACCAGCTGGCCACCCTCGCCCGTGACATCGTGGGCGTACCGATCCCGGTACGGATCCGCGCCTGGGACGGCAGCGCAGCCGGGCCGGCGGACGGGCCGACCCTCGTGGTGCGCCGTCCACAGGCCCTGCGCCACCTCATGTGGCGGCCGGGGGAGCTCGGTCTGTCCCGGGCCTACGTCAACGGTGATCTGGACGTCGAGGGCGACCTTGCCGAAGCGCTGCGTCGCGCCCGTAAGGGGTGGACGGTCGGCCAGCAGGAAGGAACGGCACGCCGTCCCCTGAACGCCGCCGCGACCGCACTCGGCCTCGGCGTGCTGGGCCGGCCACCGACAACGCCTGCGTCCGAGGCACGCATGACCGGACGACGGCACACCCGGCGCCGTGACCGCGCCGCGATCGCGCACCACTACGACCTGTCGAACGCTTTCTACGCCGTCCTGCTCGACGACACGATGTCCTACTCCTGCGCGTATTACACCCGCGAGGGGCAGACGCTGGCCGATGCGCAACGCGCGAAGCTCGACCTCGTCTGTCGCCAGCTCGAGCTGCGTCCGGGCATGCGACTGCTCGACGTGGGGTGCGGCTGGGGGGCGCTCATCCTGCACGCGGCCGAAAGGTACGGCGTGCAGGCCACCGGCATCACGCTGTCCCAACAGCAGCACGATTTCGTAAGCGAACGAATCGTGGCGCGTGGGCTGTCCGATGCGGTATCGGTACGCGTGCAGGACTACCGCGAGCTGAACGCCGAGACGACGTTCGATGCCGTCGCCTCGATCGCGATGGGCGAGCACGTCGGCGAAGGGCACTACCCGTCCTACGTGCGCGCACTACGGACGCAGCTGCGCCCGGCCGGACGCTTGCTCCTGCAGCAGATGTCGCGCCACCAGGACGCCGACCCGTCGGGCGGTCCGTTCATTACTCGGTACATCGCGCCCGACATGCACATGCGGCCGTTGTCCCAGACGGTCGCGCTGCTGGAACGTGGTGGTTTCGAGGTCCGTAACGTCCACGCGATGCGAGAGCACTACGTGCGGACGGCGCTCGCCTGGATCGAACGGCTGCGGCGTCGCCGCGACGATGTTGTCCGGCTCATCGGCGCCGAGCAGGCCCGGATATGGGAGCTGTACCTGGTCGGGGGCGCCGCGAGCTTTGCCGAGGGACGAATGGGCGTCGATCAGATTCTTGCGACGCCCACCGCGTCCGCTGCGTAATGACGCAGTTCGACACCAGCGCGTTCCTAAGCCTGCTGCCGCTCAGCGCGCTGGCGGTACTCGTCGTGCTCGCGATCACGTTCGCCTGCGCGAAGGCAGTCGGCAAACACAGTGTGATCGATACCGCCTGGGGTCTGCTGTTCGTCGCGATCGCCGGTGCCAGCCTGGTCGGGTCGGCCGGGCACGGGGACGCGCTGCGCCGGTGGCTGCTGTTCGCGATGACGGCGGTCTGGGGGCTGCGCCTCGCCGTCCACGTCGGACGGCGCAATCACGGTCAGCCCGAGGATCCCCGGTACCGCAAGCTCCTGGCGGGGGCGCACGGTCACCCGGACCTCTACGCGCTGCGTTCGATCTACGTCACGCAGGGCCTGCTCGCCTACGTCGTGTCGGCGCCCATCCAAGTCGGGTCATTCCTGTCCGGACCGGTGAGACTGCTCGGATGGCTGGGCGTCGCCGTGTACGTGATGGGCCTCGGCTTCGAGGCCGTCGGCGACGCCCAACTGAAGCGGTGGCGCGCCCATCGTCCAGCGGGCGCAGCCGTGATCGACGTGGGGCTGTGGCGCTACACCCGGCATCCCAACTACTTCGGCGACGCCTGCGTGTGGTGGGGCATTTTTCTCGTCGCGGCCGAACGGTGGCCCGGCGTCCTGACCGTCGCGTCCCCGATCATCATGACGTTGCTGCTCACCGTCGGATCCGGTGTGCGCATCCTCGAACAGCACATGCGCTCACGCCCGGGATGGGATGCGTACGCGGCGCGGACGAGCGCCTTCGTGCCCTGGCCACCGCGACGTAGCTGACGGTCGGGAAGATGACGCGTGTGACAGCACAGCCGAAGGACTACGAACGTGCGCTGGCCACGGCATCGCGAGCCGCACGGCGATGGCTGGCGGCGGTACCCACCCGTGCCGTGCCTCCGGAGCACGACGCCGATCAGGTGCGGTCCGCGCTGGACGGGGATCTGCCCGAACACGCCGCCGATCCGCACACCGTCGTCGAAGAGCTGGCGTTCGCCGTCGAGCCCGGGCTGATGAGCATCGCGTCCGGCCGGTTCTTCGGCTGGGTCATGGGCGGAACCCTGCCCGCGGCGCTGGCTGCCGACTGGCTGGTCAGCGCGTGGGACCAGAACGCCGGCATGCGCGGGGCGACGCCCGGCGTCGTGGCCGTCGAAGAGGCGGCGGCCGGGTGGCTGCTCGCCCTGTTCGGCCTCCCCGCCGATAGCGCAGTCGGCTTCGTGACGGGCGCGACGACCGCCAACCTCAGCGGTCTGGCCGCGGCGCGCCAGCGGGTCCTCGCCGAGGTCGGATGGGACGTGTCGGAGCGCGGACTGTGCGGTGGACCGCCGGTGCACGTCGTTGTCGGCGAGCAACGTCACGACTCGATCGACGCGGCACTGCGCTACCTCGGCCTGGGCGCTCCGACGACGATTCCGGCTGACGACCAGGGACGCATCGACGTCGGCGCGCTCGCGCGTCAACTGACGGACGATCCGACGATCGTGTGCCTGCAAGCGGGAAACCTGCACTCCGGTGCGTTCGACGACTTCTCGGCCGCCATCGCCGTAGCGAAACGGCGCCGAGCCTGGGTGCACGTCGACGGCGCATTCGGACTGTGGGCCGCGGCCACGCCGCGCCTCGCCCACCTCACCGCGGGCCTGGCCGGCGCGGACTCCTGGGCGACGGACGCCCACAAGACGCTGAACGTGCCCTACGACTGTGGCGTGGCGATCGTTGCCGACGCCCGGTCGATGCACGCGGCCCTGGGCGTGCACGGTGCGTACCTGATGAGCGACGCCGCCGGTGACCCCCTCGATCGCGTGCCGGAGATGTCGCGTCGCGCTCGCGGTGTTCCGGTGTGGGCGGCCCTGCGTTCGCTTGGCCGATCGGGTGTGGCCGACCTCGTCGACCGGCTCACCTCGGCGGCGGCCGACCTGGCCGCCGGCCTGTCCGCCGTCGACGGCCTCGAGCTCCTCAACGACGTCGTGTACACGCAGCTGTGCTTCGCGGTCGGAGACGATGCGCGTACTGATGCGGTGATCGACTTCTTGCGTCGGGACGGCACGACGTGGATGTCCGGGTCCCGTTGGCGCAACCGGCGCGTCATCCGGGTTTCCGTCAGCAACTGGTCCATCGACGCAGACGACATCGCGGCGTCCGTGGACGCGGTGCGCCGAGCCGTATCCGCCACCGGATAAGGCGTTCCGACCGGCTCCATCGGTCCCCGTCCGGATTACGATTCGTCAATGACGGTGCCAAGCCGATCGGCGGTGAACCAGCAGGTGCGGTTCTGCCGGGCACCGGACGGCGTCCGGATCGCCTACGCGACCCACGGCCACGGTCCGCCGCTCCTGATCTCGACCTGCCGCAGCGGACGGCCGAGCTGGATCGCGCGCTGGTCACACTCGCCGATGAGCACGGAGCACGCGATGGCGTCATGCACTGGGAGTACCTGCTCGTCGTCGCCGAGGTAGGCCCGAGCGCCGGATAGTCACCCGACCGCTGGTCGCGTCCCGCCGCCCCACCGGTGCGGGGGGCCAGGATGGTGGGGTGGCAGACGAGCCGGGTGCGGACCAAGGGGTTAGTAGCGAGCCGTCGCGGGGTCCCGACGACGCGGCGGCTCAACCCGTTCCGGCGGTAGCGGATCGCGCCGAGCCCGCCGCCCCTACTCGCGGCCGCGCGCCGCTACGGGTCGGCATCGTCGTCGGGGCCCTCGGCGTTGTCTTCGGCGATATCGGCACCAGTCCGCTCTATGCGCTGCAGACCGTCTTCACCATCGATCACGGCCGGGTGCGTCCGACGCCGGCCGACGTCTACGGCGTCGTGTCGATGATCTTCTGGTCGATCACGCTGATCGTCACCGTGAAGTACGTGACGATCCTGATGCGGGCCGACAACGACGGCGAAGGCGGCGTCATGGCCCTCGCGGCGCTCGCCCGGCGCGCGTTCGGCGGACGCAGCCGGCGTACCGGCATCGTCCTCGTCCTGGCCATGGTCGGGGCCAGCCTGTTCTACGGCGACTCGATGATCACACCGGCGATCTCCGTCCTGTCCGCGGTCGAAGGCGTCAAAGTCGCGGCGCCCGGACTCGAGCACATCGTGCTGCCCATCGCGATCGTCATCCTGGTGATCCTGTTCGCCGTCCAGCGGTTCGGCACCGGACGGGTCGGATCGCTGTTCGGGCCGGTCATGGTGGCCTGGTTCGCGTGCCTCGCCGTCGCCGGCCTGGCCGAGGTCGTGCGCGAGCCGGGCGTCCTGCGGGGACTGTCGCCGACCTACGCGGTCTCCTTCATCGTCGTGCACCCGATCACGACGTTCATCGCGATGGGCGCCATCGTCTTGTGCATCACCGGTGCGGAGGCGCTGTACGCCGACATGGGCCACTTCGGTCCCTCGCCGATTCGCATGGCGTGGCTGGTGATCGTGTTCCCCGCCCTGACCCTCAACTACCTCGGCCAGTCAGCGCTCGTCCTGCGCCAGCCGAGCGCGGCGAGCAGCCCGTTCTTCCTGCTCATGCCCGGGTGGGCTCGGCTGCCCATGGTGATTCTGGCGACGGCCGCCACGGTCATCGCCTCGCAGGCCGTCATCTCTGGGGCATTCGCCGTATCGAGGCAGGCCAGCCAACTCGGCCTGCTGCCGCCGCTGACCGTCCGGCAGACCTCGGACAAGTCCGCCGGCCAGGTCTATATGCCGGCGGTCAACTATGCGTTGTTCGGCGGCGTGCTCGTGCTCATGCTGGTCTTCCGGACGTCGACGCGATTGGCCACCGCGTACGGCATCGCGGTCACGGGAGCGCTGCTCATCGACACCGTCCTGCTGCTCGTGATCGCGCGGGTGTACTGGCGATGGCCGACACCGGCGCTCGTCGCGGCCGGCGTGATCTTCGGCGGCACAGAACTGACCTTCCTGAGCGCCAACCTTACCAAGATCGCGCACGGCGGCTGGTTGCCGCTGGTGATCGCCACGCTGGCCTTCGTGCTCATGTCGACCTGGTACCAGGGTCGCGGCCTGATCACCGATCGCCGGCAGGCCCTCGAGGGATCGTTGGTCGAGTTCCTGGACCGGGCGGTCGACGCCAAGGTCGTCCGCGTCCCGGGGACCGGCGTCTTCCCACACCCGACGAGCCAGACCACTCCGCTCGCCCTGCGCGCCAACCTCGAGCACAACGACGTGCTGCACGAGCGCGTCGTCATCGTCACGACCGAGGCACGCAACGTCCCGCACGTCACCGTGGACGCCACCACGGTCGACCACCTCGGCACGACCGCCGACGGCGTGGTGCACGTGACCCTGCGCTACGGCTTCTTCGACCGTCCCGACATCCCCGAAGCGATCCGGCGGGTATCGCGGATGAAACTCCCCGAGCTGGACGTCGACCCCGACACCGCCTCGTACTTCCTGTCCCGGGCCACCCTGCGGGTGACCCGCGAACGCGGCATGATGCGCTGGCGCAAGCAGCTGTTCGTGGTACTGGCCCGCAACGCCGCGACGCCGGCGCAGTACTTCGCGCTGCCCATCCGACGGACGGTCATCATGGGCTCAGAAATCGATCTCTAAGGGTGGCTGTCTTCCTGGTCGCCCGGTCGCGGCTCTCGCCGCGAACTCGCGCTCGCGCGCGAGAAGGGAGACCCACCCCAGTACCGTCGCTCCATGACCACAGTGCAGGCGGACACGCCGCCCGAGCCGACGTTGTTCGTCCTGTACGGCGCTACCGGTGACCTGGCCAAACGCATGGTCCTGCCCGCGTTCTTCGTCCTCTACAAGAAGGGGCTGTTGCCGAGCCGGTGGAAGCTGGTCGGCAACGGGCGCGGGGACGTCAGTCACGAGGATTTCCGGGGCCACGTTCACGGTGTGCTGAGTGAGTCCGAGAAGACGCTGGACGAAAAACAGTTCGACGACTTCGCCGCCAACCTCCTGTTCGCCGGAGGCGGCTTCACGACCGAGGACCCCGGCAGCCTGCTCGACGTACTGCACAAGGCGCACAAGGACCTCGGCGGGTGCCAGCTCGTGCACTACTTCGCCGTGCCCCCGTCGGCGTTCGAGGAGCTCACCCAGGCCCTGGGCACGCACGATCTCGCCGCCAACAGCCGGGTCGTCTACGAGAAGCCGTACGGGACGTCGCCGGAGAGCTTCGCCCAACTGGACGAGGTCGTGCACTCGGTGCTGGACGAGTCGCAGGTGTACCGCATCGATCATTTCCTGGGCAAGGAAGCGTCCCAGGACCTGCACGTGCTGCGCTTCGGCAATGCGCTGTTCGAAGCCGCATGGAGTCGCGAGCACGTCCGCGCCGTACAGATCGACGTGCCCGAGACGCTCGACATCGACGATCGCGCCGAGTTCTACGACCACGTCGGGTCGTTCCTCGACATGGTTGTCACCCACCTCGTGCAACTGGCCGCCGAGGTCGCGATGGAGCCGCCGACGAGCATGTCCGCGGACGACCTGCAGGCCGCCCGCGAGACGGTGATCGCGGCCTTCCGGCCGATCGACCCCAGCGACGTCGTGTTCGGTCAGTACGACGGCTACCGCCAGGTCGGCGGCATCGCGCCGGACTCGACGACCGACACGTTCACCGCGGCCCGCATGTGGGTCGACACCGACCGCTGGCGCGATGTGCCGTTCTGGCTGCGCACCGGCAAACGGCTCGCGACGAGCGCGCAACGGGTCAGTTTGCTGCTGCACGCGCCGCGCGGGCCGCTCGGCGACGTGCCGGCCGACGGCAACGTCCTCACCTTCGTGCTCGAAGGCAGCGGCGAGCTCGACCTCAGCATGGTGGTCAAGGAGCCGGGGGTCGAGCTCAGCCTGGTCGACGCGGTCAGCCAGATCCCCCTGTCGGGGCTGCGCGGAGCCGATCCGCTTCCGCCGTACGTGCGACTCATCCACGACGTGCTGCACGGCGACCGGTCGCTGTTCACCAACCCCACCGGCCTGGCCAAGGCGTGGGCCGTCGCGACACCCGTCCTGGACAACCGGCCTGAACCGCAGCCCTACGCCCAGGGCTCGTGGGGACCGGCCGCCGCAGCCGACCTCATCGCCCCCGACCACTGGCTCACCGGCCAGTAGCGGAGGTCAGTTCTCGCGCCCGGGCGCCTGGTCCCGACGGAACGTCACGTCGATGTCTTGGGAATCCTTCGCCTGGGTGGCCTCGGCCTGTCCCCGATACGTGCGCTCGTCGCCCCGCGTGAGGTCGACGTCCTCGGTGAACGGCGACAACAGCGACCGGGGATACAACCGCCGTACGCGCACGACGTTGATTTCGCCGCACACGACGACCGTCACCGCGGCGAGGTAGAGGAAGGCCAACAGTCCGAGGACGAGGGCGAACACGCTGTTGACGGCGCTCGCGTTCTTGACCACGTGTCCGACGTAGGCCACGCCGAAGGTCTGCAGGAGCTGCCAGGCCACGGCGGCGACTACCGCGCCGGGCGCTACGTCGCGGTAGCTCAGCGGACGGGCGGTCGCCACTCGGAAGACGAACACGAACACCACGGCGTTCACGGCCACCGACGCCGCGAGTACCACCACCTTGCTGACCAGGCCGAAGGATCCGACGTTGCTGCTGCCCAGGGCCGAGAGCACGGTCGTCCCGAGCACGGCGAGCCCAGCGGTGGCAAGCAGCAGCACGCCGCGTCCGCGCGCCTTGAACGGGTTGGGCCTCTGATTGCGTGGCACCGCCCACACCACGTTCATCGCGTACTGGACGGCCTGACCCACTCCGAGGCCGCCGTAAAGCGATCCCACGATGCCGATGATCAGCCCGACCGGACCACCACTCAACGCACGCGGTTGCAAGAGCTGGCTGCCCACGACCGGCAGCTGGCTCAGCGCCGATGACTCGATGTGCTGAACCCACTCGGGATGCCCGACCAGCACCCAGCCGAGCACGGTGGTCGACAGCAGCAGGAGCGGGATCACCGACACGAACGCGTAATAGGCGATGAGCGCTGAAAGGTAGGCGCCGTAGTCGTCGACGAACTTGTAGGCCACCGCGATCGGGAAGCTCGCCCCCGGACGACGGCGCTGGTAACGGTCCAGACGTTCCGAGATCGAGCGGCCCATGGCGCTCAGTGCACCACAGCGCCGTCAGGGCCGGCCGCTCCGCAGTGACCGAGGACCGTCAGGCCGGGACGCGCTCGTCGGGCCCGACCCGCTGCGGCACCTCGGGCGTCACTTCGACCTTGCCGCCAGGGTGGGCCAGCGACACGAGAAAGCCGACGAGCAACGCAACAGCCATCGCGTACAGCACCCACTGGGTCGCGACGGCGAAGTCGTGAACGACCGCCTGGTCGATCGCTCCGCGGAGCGCTTCGGGCGCGGTGTTGCCCGAGGACGAGCCCGAGCGGCTGGTGTCGGTGGCCACCCGAGCCGCGACGTCGTGCGGGACGCCGAGGCCGGTAAGCGAGTTGGTCAGCCGATGGGTCAACACCGTGGACAGCACCGTGCCGAGCACCGCGAACCCGAGCGCCGAGCCGTAGTTGCGCACCGTCTGGTTGATGCCGGTGGCTTCGCCGTAGGTGGCACCGATCGCCCGGTTCACCGCGTCCGTGCTGGCCGGGCCGAGCAGCAGTCCGATCCCGGCACCGGCGATCACCACGGCGTGCCACTGGGAGTTCAGGCTCAAGTGGGTGGTCTGCCGTCCCCACCACGCGAAGCCGATCGCGCCGATCAGCGAGCCGACGACGAGCGCTCCCTTGGCGCCCCGCTTGTCGAGGATGCGGCCGCCGATCTGGGCGGCCACCGAGAATCCGGCGAAGAACAACAGCAGGTAGAGGCCGGCGTTCGTGGCGCTGTAGCCGAGCGAGACCTGGGCGTAGACGCTGGCGAAGAAGAACACCGGGACGAACGCCATCATGGAGAAGAACAGCACCCCGTTGTCGACGGTGAACGCCCGGTCCCGGAAGATCTGCAGCTTGAGCAACGGCACCGGCGTCCGCACTTCGAGACGTACGAACGCCGCGAGGACGACCAGGCCGCCCACGATGCACAGCCACGTCGCCACGTTGCCCCAGCCCCACTCCGGAGCCTGCTGGAACCCGAGCACACTCAGAGCCATGCCGGCTGCGATCACCAGCGCGCCACGCCAGTCGACCGGCTCGTTTCGCGTGCGGTTGGATACGCCGGCGGCCAGCGTGACGAGCACGGCGGCAATGCCGACGGGCACGTTCACCCAGAAGATCGCGCGCCAGGTCCACTGGGTGAGGATCCCGCCGAGGATCGGCCCGACCGAGGTGAAGGCACCGGTGGCGGCAAAGAAGATGGCGAGCGCCCGACCGCGTTCCTGTAGCGGGAAGGTCGCGACGAGGACGGCGAGCGCGGCCGGGAACATCAGCGCCGCAAAGACGCCCTGGGTCGCGCGGAAGGTGACGATCCAGGCTTCCGCGTAGCTGCCCTTCGGCGTCGCGCCACACAACGCCGAGGACACGACGAACCCGACGATGCCGATCAACGCCATGCGGCGCGAGCCGTAGACGTCCGCCAGTCGACCGCCCAGCGCAAACGTCGCCGCCAGGGCCAGCAGGTAGGAGTTCACCACCCACTGCGTCTGGAACCTGGACAGCTGCAGCTCCGCCTGCAGATGCGGCGACGCGATGGCCACGATGGTCGTGTCGATGAACGTCATCGACACGGCGAGCAACATGGCCAGCAGCGTGATGTTCTTGCTCTTGACGGCGAGTTCGGATCCAGCCACGGCGATCACCCCCGGTGGCATTACACCGCGCGGCGCGGCGCCGCACCAGCCGGAGGCGCGATCGCGTCCTCCCGTGCTCAGGCCAGGCGGACGCAGTAATTGTCGACGCGCGTGCTGAACAAGATGGTCTTGTGCCCATCTGCGCCGATTCGCAACGCGCTGAACCCGTTGAGCACTGCGTACTCCGGGCCGGGCGTGTCGCCCGGGTGCTGGCCGCTACCGAACGGGCCGAACCCGTAGAGCACGGACGAACCGTCGGTCGCGAAGGTCTGCAAGCCGTCACCGGAAAGGTCGGCGGTGACGCTGCGTCCGGAGTCCACTCGGGTCAACCGCGCGACAAGCGGCCCGGTGAAGTACTCGGCCACCACGCGTCCGGAAGCGTCGGCGTAGGTGTACCCGACGACGTTGCTGACCGGGAAGTCGACGTGCAGCGCAAAGGCGCAGGTGTAGCCGGCCGCGTAGTCGATCGGCGCATAGGTCTGCGGCAGGGGGCCGGAGATCGTGCCGCCACCAGGTATCGGGTAGTTCGGCGGGGCGGCGGACGCGGCCGCCGGGGCGACCATCACGGCGCCGACGATCGTGGTGGCGATGAGTGCGGCACGCAGACGACGCATGAGCGGTCCTCCCGAACGGCGAGATGTCCAAAGAATGCGCCGTGCATGTATTGGGGTCAACGGGACACGGGCGACGATCAGGTAACGATGCGGTGTACCGCCTGTGTGACGGGACAGCGCTCGGGGTGACCGCACGCCTCGGTGTCGCACCACCGGCAGCGGTAGTCCGCCTCGGTGATGCCGGCCGGCGCCGCGTCGACGCCGACGGACGCCAGGTCGTCCAGTAGCGGTCCGAGCGCGGCCTGCTGGCCGGCGGACAGATGCGCCAACCATCGGTCGAGCACGGCGGCTCGGCTCCGGCGAAAGGCCGCGACCCTTCGGCGCCCTTTGGCGGTGAGTCGCAGGGTGGTCACCCGATGGTCTGCCGAACCGGTACCCCGGCGCACGAGGTCCTGCTCGACCAGCCGGTCGACCAGGCGCACGGTCGCCGACTGAGACAGGCCCACCGCCTGCCGCGCACCTTCGACGCTGAGCGTCCCGTCGCCGAGGTTGTCCACGGCGGATAGTGCAGTCGCCTCGCCGAGCGCCAACCCCGTTGCGCCGCGAACCGCCGCCTCGATGTCGGTGATCAATGCCAACGCCACGGCCCCCAGCACGTTGGCGAGATGCCCGTCGTCGGCCACGCGCTCACTGTCCCAGGTCGTGCGACCCGCGGGACCGTTGTCCGCTTCGCCCGTTGCGCGTTAGCGTGAGAAGTATGGACGTGCGCAAGACCGTGCTCTCGTGGCCGGTCGTGCGCCAGCTGACCGGCGAGGACGGGCTGGCTCGGGGCGCCGCCGCGAAGTCGGAGCGTCCGCACCCCGTCGCCCGCACGCATACCGCTGACCGGGTGGTGAAGAGCGTGTGCCCGTACTGCGCGGTCGGCTGCGGCCAGAACGTGTACGTCAAGGACGAGAAGGTCGTGCACATCGAGGGCGACCCGGACTCCCCGGTGTCCCGCGGCCGGCTGTGCCCCAAGGGCAGTGCCAGCGAGCAGTACGTCAACTCACCGGCCCGGCAGACCGCCGTCCTGTATCGGCCTCCGCACGGGACGGAGTGGGAGCCACTCGACCTCGAGACGGCGACGGACATGGTGGCGGACCGGATCGTCGCCACGCGGGCGCGGACGTGGCAGGACAAGGACGAGCACGGTCAGTACGTCCGTCGCACGCTCGGCTTCGCCGGCCTCGGCGGGGCCACGCTGGACAACGAAGAGAACTACCTGATCAAGAAGTTGTTCACCGCGCTCGGGGCGATTCAGATCGAGAACCAAGCGCGTATTTGACACAGCGCCACCGTCCCCAGTTTGGGGGCCTCGTTGGGTCGCGGCGGCGCCACGACGTTCCTGCAGGATCTGGCCAACAGTGACTGCATACTCATCCAGGGTTCGAACATGGCCGAGTGTCATCCGGTCGGTTTCCAGTGGGTGATGGAAGCAAAGGCGCGCGGCGCCAAGATCATCCACGTGGACCCGCGCTTTACCCGGACGTCCGCGGTCGCTGACCTGCACGTGCCCATCCGAGCGGGCAGCGACATCGCGTTCCTCGGCGGGATCGTCCGCTACATCCTGGACAACGACCGCTACTTCCACGATTACGTCGTCCACTACACGAACGCCCCGGTGATCCTGCGCGAGGACTTCCAGGACACCGAGGATCTCGACGGCCTCTTCTCCGGCTTCGACCCAAGCACCGGCACGTACGACCAGTCGACCTGGCAGTACGCCGGACGTGACCTACACGCGGCCGCCGGATCGCGCCAGGCGTCGGGCGTGGGCGAGCGCAAGCCCGATCGGGGCAGCGCGTACCAGATGGGATCGCACGGCTCGGCGCTGCCGAGTGGTGGGGCCATCCAGCGCGACGAGACGTTGCAGCACCCGCAGTCGGTGTTCCAGGTGCTCAAGCGGCACTTCGCCCGCTACACCCCGGAGCAGGTGTCGAGAGCGTGCGGCGTGCCCGTCGACCAGTTCATCGAGGTGTGCGAGTCGATGTGCGCGAACAGCGGCCGCGACCGCACGACCGCGCTGGCGTACTCCGTCGGCTGGACCCACCACTCGGTCGCCGTCCAGTACATCCGCACCGCGGCCATCATTCAGTTGCTGCTCGGCAACATTGGCCGCCCGGGCGGCGGCATCCTAGCGCTGCGCGGCCACGCGAGCATCCAGGGCTCGACCGACATCCCCACCCTGTTCGACCTGCTGCCCGGCTACCTGCCGATGCCGAAGGCCGGCGCGCACGACACGCTCGAGGACTACCTGGCGTCCTTCGAGAGCCCGCAGCAGCGTGGCTTCTGGGCCGAGTCCGGCGCCTACACCGTCAGCCTGCTGAAGGCGTGGTGGGGCGATCACGCGACGCACGACAACGGGTTCTGCTTCGACTACCTGCCGCGGCTGACCGGCGACCACGGCAGCTACGCCACCACGATCGACATGGTCGAGGATAAGGTCGAGGGCTTCATGGTCTTCGGGCAGAATCCCGCCGTCGGATCGGCCCACGGCAAGCTGCAGCGGTTGGCGCTGTCGCACCTCAAGTGGCTCGTCGTCCGCGACACCAACATGATCGAGACAGCCACCTTCTGGCGTGACTCGCCGGAGATCGAGACCGGCGAGTTGCGGACGGAGGACATCGGTACCGAGGTGTTCTTCTTCCCGGCCGCGGCGCACACCGAGAAGAGCGGCTCGTTCACTCAGACCCAGAGGTTGCTGCAGTGGCATCACAAGGCAATCGACCCGCCCGGTGACTGCCGTAGCGAGCTGCACTTCTTCTACGAGGTGGGCCGCAAGATCCGGCAGCGACTGGCCGGGTCGGACGCCGAGCGCGACCGGCCGATTCAGCAGCTGACCTGGGTTTACCCGGTCGATCACAAGGGCGAGCCGGACGGCGCGGCGGTACTCCGGGAGGTGAACGGCTACGACGGCGACGGGCAACTGCTGTCGTCCTACACCCAAATGAAGAACGACGGGTCGACGACGGGCGGCTGCTGGATCTACACCGGCGTCTACGCCGGCGGTGTCAACCACGCCGCCGACCGCAAGCCCGGGGTCGAGCAGGAATGGACGGCGCTGGATTGGGGCTGGGCGTGGCCGGCCAACCGGCGCATCCTCTACAACCGGGCCTCGGCCGCCCCGGACGGCACGCCGTGGAGCAAGCGCAAGGCCTACGTGTGGTGGGACGCCGACCAGGGCAAGTGGGTGGGCCATGACGTCCCCGACTTCGTCGTCGACCGGGCGCCGGACTTCAGGGCGCCGGAGGACGCCGCCGGGTCGGCCGCGCTCAACGGCGACGACGCGTTCATCATGCAGGCCGACGGCAAGGCGTGGCTGTTCGCGCCCACCGGCCTGCTGGACGGACCGCTCCCCGCGC
>CAXTNQ010000058.1:0-14975 GCA_964245745.1 uncultured Jatrophihabitantaceae bacterium | reverse complement strand
CACCACGGTGAACGGGCAGCGGCATCACGTCGACAGCGCGGCGGTCAACGCCTACCTGCACGCGCACACCGGCGCAAGCGTGACGGCCAAAATGTTCCGGACATGGTCGGCCACGGTCGTCGCGGCCGCCGTGATGGCCGGGGCGGATCCGCCGCCGTCGGACGACGGACGTCCGATCCGGCGACGTCGCCTCGACGCGGTGGCGGTGGGCGCCGCAGCGCAGCTGCTCGGTGACACCCCCGCGGTGGCCCGCTCCGCATACGTCCACCCGCGAGTCATCGAGCTGGCCGCGCCCGACCGCTTGCGGTCCGCCATCGACGCGGAGGGCGGACGGCTCGGTACCCGGCACGTGGCCGACCTGTGGACCGAACCGGCGGTGCAGTCAGCCGTTCTCGATGCCCTGCAGACGCCGGCATGAGGCGCGGGTGTCCAGTCGCTGACGCGGCATCGACGGAAGGGAGCAGGCACGGTGGCCACCGACGAAGCTGACGACACCGAGCAGCAGGAGAAGGAACGCGAGGCGCTGCTGAGCGCGCTCGTGACCGAGCACTTCGTCCTGCAGTCGATCCGCGGGACGGCGTCGTCCGAAGCCGCCAGCCGCGCCTCGCTCTACCTGGCGACCCTGTCCGGTGCCATGATCGCGCTCGGCTTCGTCAGCGGCTCGAACACGCATCTGGGCGCGTTCCTCGGCGGCTTGCTGCCCGTGGTGTTCCTGCTCGGTCTCATCACCTTTGCTCGGCTGGTCGCGCTCGGTATCCAGGACATCGAGCGGTTGCAGGACATTCAGCACATCCACGCCTTCTACCGCGAGATCTCGCCGAGCGCTCAGGAGTACTTCCGCGCGGTCGACTGGACGGACCCGCGGGCCGTCGTCTCGTCCATGGGCTTGCGGGCCGGACCACTCCAGCTGTTCTCCACTGCGGCGGCGACCGTCGCGGTGGTCAACGGCGTCGTCGGGGCGATCGGGGTGGCCGTGGCCCTCAACGCGCTGCACGTCAATCTTGCCGTCGCGGTGGTGGTCGGCGTCGTGGTCGCGTTGGCGCTCGTCGCCGGATGCCTGCGCTACCAGTGGGTGATGAACGTCCGCGCCTTCGCCACTAGCTGAGCCTCATGGCGGGGTCCCCACGCAACGCCGAACGGGTGCGCGCCAGCAGGACCGAGGTCGACGCCGGCTCAGCAGCAACCTGTCGGGGTACTGGTCGCGACGCATCGATCAAGAGCACCGGCTGATCTATACGGTCACCGGCGGAGACCTCGTCGTCATCCAGTGCCGGTACCACTACTGATCATTGCGATCCGACCGTCGTCCCGTAGGGGATCAGAGACACTGGGCCGGTGCTCAGGCAGGAATGGGGACGGGCAATGCGGCCGCCGTGGACGGTGCCCGCCGCCGTCGCCGGCAACGGCGTGCTCATGATCGCCGCGTGGTTCCTGCTGCCGCGGTCGTGGATGTTCCACTACACGAACACGGCGGCCTTCCCGCTCGCCCTGTCGGGGTGGATGTACAGCGACTCCTCGGCGACCAACATGCTCGGCGGGGACCCCGAGCAGGCGTCTGCCGCGTTGGCGAACGCGGGCGATCTGGGACGCATGCTGCGGGCCAAGTGCTGGGTGTTGTGGTTGTTGGTCGCTCCGGTGTGCAGCGTGATTGCGCTATGCCTCGACTTCGAGGACGACCGGTGGCTGTTCGCGATCGCGACGGTAGCCGCCGTCGCCGTCTTGCCCCTGGGCGCGCTGGGCGTCTCGTGTTGGATCGGCGTCCGCTTCCCGTACCGACGGCGCAGCCTGCAGTGGCGGTGGGCGCACCGCCGGTCCATGCCGCAAACGGTTCGCTGGCTCGTCCTCAGTTCGGCGCCGTACCTGGTCGTGCCCGGAATCACGACGCTCCTGATGCTTCCGACGCTGACCCTGTGGTCGGCCACCGCGCCGGGACACAACCCGTTCCGCGCGACCATCGGCTGGTTCGTGCTCGGCATCGTCATCGCCGGCGCACTGTCCGCGGCCTGCTGGCGTTGGGGATACCGGATCGCGGTGGCGTGGGCCATGCACCGTCGCATCCCATTGCTGCGGTACCTCGACGACCCCAATTCGGGCTGATCGGCCCACGGCGTCCCCAGGCGCCTTGATCAGCAGGGGATCGACCGACGTGAATGCCATCTATCGTCGATGTTGTGCTGGTCCCGCCGCGTCTTCGGCTGGGCGGCACCGAACTGGTCATGAACCGCCCGCTGGTGATGGGAGTGGTCAACGCGAGCCCGGAGTCCTTCTCCGACGGACGCAGGTTCCGCACGCTCGACGATCAGCTGCGACGGTGCGACGAGCTGATCACGGCGGGCGCCGACATCGTCGACGTCGGTGGACAGTCCGCGATCACGAACCAACCGGAGCTCGACCCACGCGAAGAGTCGGCACGGGTCGTCCCCATCGTGGACTGGCTGAGTACCAACCATCCTGATCAACTCGTAAGCGTCGACACCTACAAGCCGGCCGTCGTCGAGGCCGTCCTGTCGTCTGGCGCTTCGATCATCAATGACGTCAGCGGATTGGCCGACGCGCGCGTCGCACAGATGTGTGCCGCCGCCGGCGCCGCACTGGTCATCATGCACACCCGAGCCGCGCCGAAGGTTCGCCGACAGGAGCCGGACCTGTACGTGGACGTGGTCCGAGACGTCGTCGACTTCCTCGCCGTGGCCATGCGGCGCGCCATCGACGTCGGGTTGGCTCGTGACGCGCTGATCCTCGACCCGGGCCCGGACTTCACCAAGACGCCGCACCAAACGGTGGCCGTGTTGCGCCGCCTGGACGAGGTTCGTGCGCTGGGCCGGCCGATGCTGCTCGCGCTGTCCCGCAAGGACTTTCTCGGCGCCATTCTCGGGACGTCACCGAGAGGACGTGACGTGGGCACCCTCGCGGCGATCGCGTATCTCGCGTCGGCTCCCGGCGACATCGTGCGGGTGCACGACGTGGCGGCCACCCACGACGTCCTGCGCACGATCGACGTCCTGAGCGGCCGCGCGAACCTCGACCCGTCCTACCTCCTGCCGGACGACCTGCGCTACGAACCCCCGCCGCGGTAAGACGATGCGGCGGCCTCACCCGCCGTGTTTGGCGTGCCCGTTCCCGACCGCACGCCCGTTGCCCTGCGATCCGTGATCGGCCGCCGTGCTCGACCGTTTCGCCTGACCTGGCGACACATTCGGGGCTGACGTGCTCGGCGACGTCGCGGAAGAGGTCGACGGTGTCGACGTCCCGGTCGAAATACTCGACGAGCTGGGCGACCCGGTGGACGGCGATCCGGTGTGACCGGTCAGGACGCCAACGCAGTACGCGTCGACCCCCCCGGCGTTTCCGGCTTCGGCGACGAGCGGCGCGAACGCCGGATCCGCATTGCGCTGAGCTGTGTTCGGCCGGGTGCGCCAGGCCTGGCATAGGTCGGCGAGAGCGTTCGAGGTCGGCGCCCCGGACGTCCCCACCGCGGCTGTGGGTGACGCCGACGGGGACAGCGGCGAAGCGGTGTCCGATGTCACGGTATGACTCGCGTCGTGGCTGGGCGACGCGAGGACGGTGCTCAGGTGCGGCCGGGCCGTGGTGTTGGCGTCCCGGGTGCCGGAGCGGACGAAGGGGTTGCCGAGTCGACCGGTACCGACCGCGGCGGCGACCCCTCCGAGAAACACGACGAGGACGATCGCGAGGGCGACGGCTCGGCCACCGGCCAGCCTGACGACACGCGATCGATGAACCTTTCGGGGCGGCTCCGCGCTGCTGGCGTGCTCTGCCGTGAACGCCGACATGGCCGCGGTGAGGCCGGTATCGGCTTCGTCGTCCTGCGCGGGCGCACTGGCCGCGGCGATCAAGGCGGTGAG
Organism: uncultured Jatrophihabitantaceae bacterium; assembly: GCA_964245745.1. Lineage (GTDB taxonomy): Bacteria > Actinomycetota > Actinomycetes > Mycobacteriales > Jatrophihabitantaceae > CAXTNQ01. The sequence continues at coordinate 11,112 of CAXTNQ010000058.1, read as the reverse complement.
CGGCGGCGAGGCCGCGACCTGCTCGGCCATCGCGTCGTCCGGGTGCCCGTCGTCGAACGTCCCTGAGCCGACCGCGCCACGTCGGCGTCGACGCCATCCGCTAGTCATGGCCGGCCATCGTGTCGGCGGTCGATTCGGCGTCGAGTTGGGCGGCCAGCGTCTTCAGGCCGCGATGCGCCGCCACGCGGATCGCCCCCGCGCGCTTGCCGACGACCTGGCCTGCCGTCACGGCGTCGAGTCCGACGACGACCCGAAGGAGAATTGCTTCGGCCTGGTCGCGCGGAAGGCCGCCGATACGGGCGATTGCCTCCGCCGTGGACATCTGCTCCTCCACGATGGCGGTGGTCTCCTGGGCCACCGGTCGGTCGAGCAGGTCGGTCCGATCGGTGACCACAACCGGTCGGCGGGTACGAGCGCGTCCGTGATCGATGGCGCGATTGCGCACGATGCGCGTCGCCCAACCCCGAAACGCCTGTGCATCGCCCTGAAAACGCTTGAGGTCACGAGCGATCTGTAGCCAGGCCTCGGCCGTGACGTCCTCGGCGTCCTGACCGACGAGCCCGGTGGCGTAACGCAACAACCTCGGCTGCAGATCGCGGTACAGCGCCGCGAAAGCGAGCGCATCACCTGCTTGCGCGCCGACCAGCCATTCGGCGCGAGCGTCGTCGCTCTCCGCCCCGTCGGATCGCACGTCGGAACGGTAACGCGCCACCACATCGCATCGAACGTGGCGGCCCGCTGCGCCTTCCGGATCTACGACACCTCACGCCTGACAAGCGTCTATCGGCCGGCCGGCGTTACACCCGTCAGCTCGCGAAGATCCATGCAGCACACCACGCCGGACCGGCCTCTTGACCACACCCCTGGGCTCCGGTACGAACAGCCCAGCCGCAGCGTGCGGCGGTCCCAACCATCCTCCGCGGGGAGACCTTTCACGTGATCATTCTCGGCATCATTCTGCTGATCATCGGGTTCATTGCCAGCATTCCGGTGCTGTGGACCATCGGAATCATCCTGCTCGTCATCGGCGCGGTTCTGGCTCTGCTGGGCGTCGCCGGGCGCGAGATCGGCGGTCGTCGCTACTGGTACTGAACGAGCACGTAACGCCGATCTGTTCGGCCGTTACGTATTCGTATCCGCGCTACCCGGTGACGCTCGACCGCATCGTCGGCGTCGGAATGAGAGGTCGCACGAATGCCTTGGGGACGCAGAGCGCCCGTCGCGACGCGCCGGTCCACCGGCGTGAGCGTGGTCGGTGTGCTGGTCGTGCTCTGGTTGATCATCGGTGTCGTTGCTGCGGCGCAACGGGACTACTTCAGTGGGTCTGACACGAGCTGTGCGAAGGCCGGGACGATTGCGGTCACCATCGTGGCCGGACCGCTGAACTATCTGGGTGTCAACCCGAAGATCAAGTGTACGGTGCCACAGCCCAGCAGTTAATCATCCGCTCGCCGCTGCCGCGAGATGTAACGCGATGGTGGGCGCCGGCGCTGTGCAGGTGCGGGCAGCCTGATCTGCCCGCACCTGTGCCGTACCGGTAGCCAACGTGAGGACGGAAGCATGACGATCGGGGCGAGCCTCCTGCTGATCGCGGTCGGTGCCATCTTGAAGTGGGCGGTAACGGCCCACCTCAACGGCATCGATCTCGCGACGATCGGAGTCATCCTCATGATCGTCGGGGCCGCCGGTCTGGTCCTCGGCCTCGCGATCATGCTTTCGCGTCGGCGTACCGACGTCGTGATGCGCCCAGGACGGACGACCTACATCGAGCCGAACGACACCGTCGACCCGCGCCTCTGACCACATGCAGTAACGCAGGACGACGAACGTGGGAGGGACGTCGTCGTGCGCTCGCCGCGAAGTCGCGCTTTCGCGCCAGCGGGGCGACTAGGTAACGCCACGAAGCCTGCCGTTCTTCGACACCGCGGGGTCGGTACAGGCCGACAGGTCGAAACAACACGGCCGCCGCTTGCCGCTACCGATCTTGGAGACGCTCACGCCGACCCGCCGCTGACGGGTGGCGGGGTTGGCGGTCGCGTTCACCCAGCGCACCCATTCCCACCTCGCCATCGGTGTGATGTCCTGCCACGCGTCCTGAACCGTCGACGGGGCGGCCGCCAAAGCCGTAGCCAGATCCGACGGGACGTTCGGCTCGGGCCAGTCCCTGGAGACCTCGATGGCGACGCTCACGTCGTCGCCCGCGCTCACGTTCGCGGCGCGCCGCAGGTCGGCATCGACTCGCATCCAGTGACCCTTCGCGCCGTCGGGCTCCAACACCGTCCGCAGCGGACGGCCGTCGACCGATGCCTGAACCGCCACCTGCCCACGCGACGGTAGGCACCGGCTCGCGTCCTGCGGCAACCGCACGATGGTCGACGATTCGATCTCGAGCAGCGTGGCCGTGAACGAAAGTGTTGGCTCCGAACCCACGTCAATCACGATCCCACAGCGACCATGGCCTGAGCGGTGGTGTCGAATTCGCGCCGGGGCGTTCGTAGTGAAAGTGAGCGGCCGCCCACGAAGGGCAGCCCCGAACCGAAGGAGATGATCGTCAGATGCAGTACCTGGTTTCTGTCCTCGACGAGACGACCGCGATGGAGGCGCACCCGCGCGGCTCGGGCACTGAGGACGAGATGGCGGCGGTCGATGCGTTCAACGACCGGCTCAAGGCGGAGGGCCACTGGGTGTTCGCCGGCGGCCTCGGATCGCCCAGCTCGGCCACGGTCATCGACAACCGGAGCGGGAACGCCGTCCTGACCGACGGGCCGTTCGTGGAGTCGAAGGAGTACCTCGCCGGCTTCTGGATCATCGAGGCGGCCGACCTCGACGAAGCGCTCAAGCTTGCCACCGAGGGATCCAAGGCGTGCAACCGGAAGATCGAGGTGCGGCCGTTCCTGGCCGAGTGATCGGGATCGACGTTCAGGACGCGATCACTCAGGCCCACCACCACGAGTGGGCCCGGGTGGTCGCCATCCTGACCAGGCAGTTCGGTGACCTGGACCTGGCCGAGGACGCGTCGGCCGAGGCGTTCGCGACCGCGGTCGAGCGGTGGCCGGCCGACGGCGTACCTCCCAACCCCGGCGCCTGGCTGACGACCACCGCCCAGCGCAAAGCCATCGACCGGATCCGACGCGAGAGCAAGCGCGAGGACAAGCAGCGGGAGGCTCAAACGTTCTACGACGACGCGGCCGAACCTGCCGGCGCGGACAGTGCGATCGACGACGACCGGCTCCGGCTGATCTTCACCTGCTGTCATCCGGCGCTCGCACCGCACACCCGTGTCGCGCTGACCCTGCGACTCGTCGGCGGACTGACCGTGCCCGAGATCGCCCGCGCCTTTCTTGTCCCGGAGACCACGCTGGCGCAACGGATCACCCGCGCGAAGTCGAAGATCAAAGCGGCTCGTATCCCCTATAGGGTGCCGTCCACCGAGGACCTCCCGGCGCGCGTCTCCGGCGTGCTTGCCGTCCTCTACCTCGTCTTCAACGAGGGCTACCTGGCGACCGGGCCGGACACCGATCCGGTACGCCATGACTTGACCGCTGAGGCAATCCGGCTGACTCGCCTGGTGCGTATCCTGCTCCCGCACGACGGCGAGGTCGCCGGGCTGCTGGCGCTCATGCTGCTCACCGAGGCGCGCCGGTCGGCTCGGATTTCCGCGAACGGCGAGCTGGTCACACTGGGCGAGCAGGACCGCGCGGCGTGGGACGAGGCGCTCGTCGCCGAGGGTCATCGGCTGGTCCGGGAACGCCTCGCTGCTGCGGCCGCCGGGGAGGCTCCGGGTCGCTACCAGATCCTCGCCGCGATCAACGCGGTGCACACCTCCGCCCGCGACGCGCGCGATACCGACTGGTCGCAGGTGCTCGCACTCTACGACCAGCTCGCTCGCCTCGATCCCTCCGCCATCGTCCTGCTCAACCGGGCCATTGCGGTCGCCGAGCTCGACGGGCCGGAGGTAGCGCTGGCGGCCGTCGACCGTCTCACGGACGTGTTGGCCGGCTATCACGCGTATCACGGGACTCGCGCCGATTTGCTCCGCCGGTTAGGTCGTACCGCCGAGTCGCGGGCGGCGTACGACAGGGCCATCGCCCTGGCCGGCAACACCGCCGAGACGGCCTACCTCACCCGCCGCCGCGGCCAGCTGAACTAGGCCGCAATCATCGAACGCTGTCGACCACGTTGGGCAGCAGCGCGGGATAGATAGCACGACCCGTCCCTCCACACATCGCGGCTCTGCGCTAGCGGCAGGACACGCTACTTAGCACCTCCCTGGTGCTCTCGCCATCGCCAAGCTCGGAGACATGAGCACGCTCAGGACGCAAGTAAAGGAACAACGAGCAGAGGCTGCGGCTGAGCGCTGGGCGCATCGCACAACTCGACAGAATCTGACCGTCAGCCGGATCAAGGTTTCCGTGCAATCGCTGGTTGTCGAGATGCTGGACTTCGCCCCGTTGAAGATGTTGTTTCTCCGCGATGGCGGGTCGGCATCGGGTAGGTCGATCACGACCTGAGCTGCAACGTGCTCAGGGACGTGACCAGCGCGTCGACACGGTCGCTACCCCGCTCATCTTCGACGGATCGCTTGAGCCTGCGGTTGGCGGTCGGACGGGAGAAACGAACCAGGTCAGACCAGCGCGGCGCACTGACCGATCGCGTGGCCGCCGACGACGTTGACCTCGCCGGGAATGAAGCCGCCGGACACGCCGGGTCTGAGCCCGAAGCAAACGAGGTTCCACTTGATCGTGTTGCGAACGACGTAAACGCCCGGAGCGCCCGGGTCGGGATCATGCAGGGTGATGCCGATCAGCGTCGCGTTCCCGCCGATCCGGTTGAAGAGCACGCCGAGCCACTCGACCGTCTGCCCGATGACCGTGAGATCACCGCGGACCACGTTGTTCTTGATGGACCAGGGAATCTCGCCGCCTCCGCCGGCCAGCGTGACGTTTCCTTTGACCGTGATCCCGTTCAGCAGAACGGTCTGTGCGCCGACACCGGTGACGTTACCGCCGACGGTGATGAGCGAGTGCCCGTCCGGCTCAACGGTGCACGCGTGTGCCGAATTGCCGGTGTACGACGGCGGCTGGCAACCGAGGCCGAGGAGCGAGCCCTTGGCCGCAATGACGTTGCCTCGAGCGGTGATCGTCGACGGAGCGCTCTGCGCGTCGAGCACAGCACCAGCGGCTACGTACACATCACCGGCGACGTTGACCACGGCGCCAGCGGGGACGTCGCACGCCCCCGTCACCGTGATCCTGGCGTAGCGTCCGGACGCGATGTCACCACCAGCGCACGTGTACGCCCGAGGCAATGTGCTGGACGCCCCGGTGCTCTTCGCCGACGCGGCCGCGGTGCCGGACAACATGACGGCCACCGCGCCTACCAAGACCAGGAATACCTGCAGAGCTCTGCGCATTTCTCCGTTCCTCCCCGATACGAAGTACTCTGTTGGCTGGACGCTAACGGACGGGAATCAGCCGGGGTAGTAGGGCTTTCGCCGCATGCCGGGCAACTCCGTACTCATTTCGCAAATAGCGAAGACTTTCCGTGCTCCGCGACCGAAAGCAAATGCGCGACGTTCTGTGCCGAGCTTTTCTCCCGTTGTGACTGACGAAGTGGATTTGTCATGATCGGCGCCATGGGTCACTTCGACGCTGTTGTCGGAGCCGGGACACCACCACGTTGACCTCAGCGAGAGTGAGTCTTTTCGGCGCGTTCGGGGCGACAGTTATCGTGTGACCGGCGTACGGCCCAGCGATGGCGAGTTGCTGCTCGCGGTGGCCGGTCGGGATCTCGGGGCGATGCGCGAGCTGTACGACCGGCACGCACCCTGGCTGTCGATCCGGTTGTCGAAGCGATGCGGGGATCCGGACCGTGTGGCTGATGCCCTGCAGGACACGTTCATGGCGGTGTGGCAGAAGCCGTCGGCGTATCTGGGTCAGGGCGATGTGGCGGCTTGGTTGTGGGGTATCGCGATCCGGCGGCTGATCAGCCGGCTACGGGGTCGTCATCACGTGGTCGTTGACGTGGCTGCCGTTGACGCGTCAGCACCTTCGGCCGAGGAGCAGGTGTTGGTCTCCGTCGAGTACGGCGACCTCGGTCAAGCCCTGGTTGCTCTGTCCCCGCAGATGCGAGCGGTGGTGCGCGCCGTCGTCCTGGACGGATTGACGACCAAGGAGGCGGCCCGGCTGCTGAACATGCCGGAGTCGAGCGTGAAGACCCGCCTGTCCCGCGCAAAGATCCGGCTGCGCTCGGCGCTGGTGGAGGGAATGTGATGACGGACTGGCACATCGACGACGCCGCAATGGACGACTGGATCAGACATCGCGAGACGGCTGCGCAAGCTGCGTCGGTCGAGACACACCTGCTGGCCTGCGAGCAGTGCCGGACCCGGGTCCGGGCGGCGCACCTGCATGCTGACGTACAAGGTCCGGCCTTGGATCTGGCGTGGGTGCGTGTTCGTACCGCCATCCAAACCCCGCGCCCGTCGCTGGTCGAGCGGGGCCTGCGCCGGCTCGGCCTGTCGGCGGCGGACGCCCGGCTGGTGGCCGCGGCCGACGCATTTCGCGGCCCGTGGCTGATGGGTGTGCTGACGATCCTGGCTTTCGTTGTCATGGCCGCCGAGTTCGGACGATCCAGCGGAGAGATCGCGTTCCTCGCCCTGGCACCGATACTGCCGAGCCTCGCCGTGGCCTTCAGCTACGACCCCAGCATCGAGCGGGCCCTCGAGCAGGAGCTGGTCACCCCGTACCCGCGGGTGCGGCTGGTGCTGCTGCGGACCATCGCCGTCCTCGTGATGGGCGTGCCGATCGTGCTTGTGATCGGCCTGATCGCACCCGGTGGTGCGCCCTTCGTATGGCTGCTTCCTGCGGTCGGCTTCGTCGCGCTCGTCTTGGCCCTGTCGACGTGGACGGATCCGCTGCGCGCGGTGGTGGCGGTCGGCGGGGTCTGGCTCGGCGTCGTGCTGGCGACGGCCCACTCCACCTCGGTTACCGCGATCCTGCAAGGCCCGTATCGGATTACCTATGTGGCCGTCGGCGCCGTGTCAGCCGGCGTCTTCGCTCTGCGGCTGCGCCACCTGCGCCAACTGCGATCGGGAAGGAGTGGGCTGTGACCGCCAGCATCGAGATCGACGCCGTAGGACGCCGCTACGGCGGCACCTGGGCTCTGCGCGACGCGAGCTTGACCCTCGGTCCAGGGGTGACCGGGTTGCTCGGACCGAATGGCGCGGGCAAGACGACGCTGCTGCGGATCTTGGCCACTGCGCTGCCGCCGAGCACCGGGTCGCTGGCCTTACTCGGGCTGAATCCAGCGGTGCCGACCCAGCAGACCCGCATTCGGCGGCGGCTCGGTTATCTGCCGCAAGAGCTTGGATTTCCTCGTGGTTTCACCGCGTTCGAGTTCGTCGACTACATCGCCGTGCTCAAGGAATGGACCCGTCCGGAAGGCCGCCACGAGGAGGCCTCCCGGGTCCTCGACCTGGTTGGTTTGACCGGCAGCGCAGCCAAGCGGATCCGTGCCCTGTCCGGCGGCCAACGGCGACGTCTCGGTCTGGCGCAGGCGCTGCTCGGCTCGCCGCAGATCCTGGTGCTCGACGAGCCGACGACCGGGCTGGACCCCGAGCAACGCGCAACGCTGCGCGCCGTCCTGGCCGAAGTCGCTCGGGAGGCCGTCGTCGTACTGTCCACACACCAGACGGAAGATCTGGCCGCATTGTGCGAACGAGTGGTACTGCTCGACGCCGGCCGAGTCAACTACGACGGGACGGTGATCGACTTCGTCGGCCAGGCGGCCGGCCGGGTCTGGCTGGCCACCGAACCCGACCCCCGGGCTCGAGCCTCGTGGCGGACCGGCACCGGTCTGTACCGCAACATCGCCGAGCAGGCGCCGGCCGGGGCGGAGCTGGTCGAGCCGTCGCTGGAAGACGCGTATCTGCTCCTGCGCGGGGGCGCCGTGACTCAGGCCGCGACCCGATGACTCTCGTCGAGGTCTACGTCCCCCCAGTTGCCATCCGACCGACAGCCAGCCTGATCGCTCTTACCCGCCACGAGATGCGCCGCTACGCGAGGCACCCCCTCTTCCTGGCTGGATTGTTGTTGACTGCGCTGTCCTGCTACCTGTACCTGCACGACACCCTGACTGATCCAGGCGGCTTGCCCGGATATCCCGCCACGTTCCTCGGTGTATTCGGCATCGTCATCGGCTTTCGGCTGAGCCACTCGCTACGCGAGGCGGACGAAGCGCTGGACGTCACGCCGGCCTCACCGCAGCTGCGCACGGCCGCGCTGTGCCTGGCGGCTTTAGTCCCGTTCGCGGCCGGCGTCGCGACGTTGGCGGTTGTGCTGTCCTCACAGCGTCCGGCCGGCCAGTGGACGTACGGCGTGTTCGGCACATCCGACCGGTTCGCCGTGCTCGCCGGTGAGCTGGCCGTAGCGGCGCTGGGCGGCCCGCTGCTCGGCATCGCCGTTGCCCGCTGGGTGCGATCCTTCTGGTTCGTCCTGGTCGTGGTCCCCGTCGTGTACGTGTGGGCCGGTCTGGTCAACGGCCTGACTACAGGCCGCGAGAATTCCGTCCCCTTCCTGTGGTTGCGAATGTTTACCCCGTACACGTACTTCCTCAGCAAGGACGGCAACGGGAGCGTGGCGACCTGGCGCGGGTCGCCCTGGTTCTTCCTCGGCTGGCAGTTGAGTCTGTGCGCGTTGGCCGTGACCGTGGCGATGCTGCGTGACGCCACTCGGCGACGGCGTCGCATCCTCTTGGCCTCGTTGGCCGCGATCTGCGCGGTGGCCGTAGCGATGTACCTGCTGGCGGTGACCGGTGGCCTGCAGTACGCGGTGATCAGCTACCCAGGGACCGAACCTCTGTGATCGTCCTCGAATCCGTAATCCGGCCGCACGTGCGCGACACCGCGACGCCGGCGGTTACCGAACACCTGGGCGCCTTGGCCCGCTACGAGGTGCGCCGCTACGTCCGATACCCACTGTTCGCACTCGGGCTCGGTCTGACCGCGTTGATCTGCACGCTGGACCTGCGCACGACCCTCACCGACCCGACGGACCTGCCTCCTGCCATCACGGTGTTTCTCGGGGTCCTCGGGATGGCGATCGGGTTCCGGCTGACCTGCATGACACAGCGGGCTGACGAGGTTCTTGACGTGACCCCGGCCTCGCCGCAGCTGCGTACTGCTGCGCTGTGCCTGACGGGGCTGATCTCCTTCACCGCCGGCGTGCTGGCTTTCGCCGCGATTCTGATTTTCCAACACCCGGCCGGAGCGTGGACCTACGGCGTGTTCGGGCTGTCGGATCAGTTCGCCATCCTGGCCGGGCAGGTCGCCATCTGCGCACTCGGCGGTCCGCTGCTCGGTATCGCGGTGGCTCGGTGGGTGCGCTCCGTCTGGGCGCTGCCGGCGCTGGTCGTATTCGTCGGTGCCTGGGTGGTCTTCGTCAGCGGCGTGGGTGCCACATACCCCAGCCCGCTGGCCGCTGTGCTCGTGCGGATGCTCTCCCCGTGCACGTTCTTCGTGTCTCTCGACAAGTACCCGCGGCAGGTCGAGAGCTGGCGGGGTTCGCCTTGGTTCTTCCTCGGCTGGCAGGTGTGCCTGTGCGCACTCGCCGTCACCGTCGCTCTGCTTCGTGACGCCGGGCCGCGCTGGCGCCGTTCGCTGCAACTCACCCTCGTCGCCGTCGGCTTGGCCGCGGTGACGATGTACCTGCTGGCCGCCATCGGCGGCCTCCACCATCCGGTCGCGACTCGCCCCAACGGTTTCGTCATTCCGCTGTGACCACATGTCCGTCGCTGGTCTTACTGCGCGCCGTCACCTGGCCAGCCGTGCTCAGCCTCAGCGCCGGTGCCGTGCTCCTCGGGAGCGCCGGAGTCGCGCTCGGACCGGCATCGAAGGGCTCGGCCTCCGTAACGGCCGCGGCGACGTTGCTCGCTGCCACCGCCGCGTTCACTCTTGACGAGGCGTCAGCTGCCATCGTCGACGTGACTCCTACCGGCTCCGGCCGCCGTGCCGCGGTGCGGGCCTACGCGCTGTCCGTCCCGCTGCTGGCCGGGGTTGGGCTGCTAATGGCAATACACGCGCGCGACGCCGTTCTCTCGACGACCGATCTCGCGGTCGCCGTGGTCGGCAACGTGGTCCTCGGCTTCGCGGCCGCCTGCGCCGGCCGCCGAGCTAGCGCCGAACCGGGCGTCCTCGTCGCCACCACGATCACGGTGACCTTCGTCGTAGCACCGCTGATCAGCCCGATCGCGCAGCGCGTCCAATTCTTTCCCGCGTCACCCGACGCCTCGATATCGTCCACCACATGGTGGACGCTCGTGATCGTCGGCGGCATTCTCGCCATCGCACTTGCCACTGGCCCTAGCGTCCGGGCCGCAACTTCGTCCATCCGACGATGACGAGTCGACAGTCACGTCGTAGTCCCGCGGGCTCTACGGCCTGGGCATGGGCGCCATGAAGGATGCCGTCTCCGCCAAGGTCGAGACCGTCGGGTGCTTGGCGATACGACCGACGACTGGTGCGGTCGAGTGACCTTCGCCGGCGTCAGCGACGAGGTGGTTCTCGGCGACCACGGTACGGCCTACCTGCTGCGTCAGCACGCCGACCTGGAGGGTGATGCGCTGATCTGCGGCGAGGGGCCGGAATTCCGGCGCCTTGCGGTCGGCGAGAAGGGCGTGCTCTGGCTCACGGTCCAGGCCTGCGGTCCGCCGGGACCCTCGTCCGCGGTGCCGGCGGCGCTTCGGCCAGCGCTCGTATCACTGCGGCCGTGTCATCGGCGATTGGAAGACCGACTACAACCACCGCCGACGGCACAGCTCGCTCGGATACCGAGCTCTGGCTCTGGCGCCACGGCGTGCAGTACGGCGAAGAATTCGTCGTGGACCGCACGCCAGCTGACGTCGTCGCGCGAGTGATCAGCACGGCTCACCGCGAGCGTGGCTGGCGGCTGGAGCTGACGCGAGAGTGGTTCAGCGGGTCTTTGGGCACGCTACGGCGTCGATGAACCTTGATCTTTACGGCCACCTCGTTGACACGAACTCTGGACGAACGCTCGTCCAATCGGGGACCAAACGGGGACCAGCTCGTCAGTGCAGTCATCGCTCCGAGGGCCG
>CAXTNQ010000057.1:0-14996 GCA_964245745.1 uncultured Jatrophihabitantaceae bacterium | reverse complement strand
CGGAAGATCGAGTCCATCTCGTCGAAGAACACGATGACCGGCGTGCCCTCGCTGGCTTTCTCGCGCGCTCGCTGGAACACCAACCGGATGTGCCGCTCGGTTTCACCGACGTATTTGTTGAGCAGCTCCGGGCCTTTGATGTTCAAGAAATAGGACTTCGGGTGTCCGTCGGCACCGTCGGAGCCGCGCACTCGCTCGACCTGCTTGGCGAGCGAATTGGCCACCGCCTTGGCGATCAGCGTCTTGCCGCAGCCGGGCGGCCCGTAGAGCAGGATGCCCTTCGGCGGGCGTAGTTCGTGCTCGCGGAACAGGTCCGCGTGCAGGAACGGCAGCTCGACCGCGTCGCGGATCGCCTCGATCTGCCGGGCCAGGCCACCGATGTCGCCGTAGTCGATGTCCGGGACCTCTTCGAGGACGAGTTCCTCCACCTCGCTCTTGGGCACCCGTTCGTAGGCGTAGGCCGACCGGGTCTCGACGAGCAGGGAGTCGCCGACTCGCAGCGGTTGCTCACGCAACACGTCGGCGAGGTGGATGACGCGCTCCTCGTCCGTGTGCCCGATCACCAGGGCCCGGTCGCCGCCTTCGAGGATCTCCTTGAGCATCACGACCTCGCCGGCCCGCTCGTGGCCACGCGCCGCCACCACGTTCATGGCCTCGTTGAGCATGACCTCCTGGCCGTGCCGCAGGTCCGGCACGCTGACCTCGGGCGATACCGCGACACGCAGCTTGCGGCCGCTGGTGAAGATGTCGACGGTGCCGTCCTCGAAGGCCTCGAGGAAGACGCCGTAGCCGCTGGGCGGCTGGGCCAGCCGGTCGATCTCTTCCTTGAGCGCGACCATCTGATCGCGCGCCTCGCGCAGCGTCTCGGCGAGTCGGTCGTTGCGCTCGGACAGGTGCGATGCCCGACTCTGCGCCTCGGCCAGCCGCTCTTCGAGCGTGCGGATGTGACGCGGTGACTCCGCCACCTTGGCCCGCAGCAGCTCGACCTCCTGCTCGAGGAACGACGTGCGACGGCGCAGGTCGCGCGCTTCGCCGTCCCCGCGGTCGTGCGAGCGAGAACCGAAGCGCGGCTCGTCCGACTCGTGTGCCATGTGGCCACCTCCTGCTGCTGTGGACCCGAAAAATCACCCTACACAGCGCACCGGCTACGGGGTGGGTTGTGCGATACGGCACGGTGTGGCGCCCCGGACACCTCGGCTCAGCCGCGGCGGAGCACCATCGGTGTCGTGAACGACGGACCGGATGCGGACGGGCTGCGGGTCTGGGTTGATCAGGACCTGTGCACCGGTGACGGCCTCTGCGTCCAGTACGCGCCCGAGGTGTTCGAGTTCGACGTCGACGGGCTGGCCTACGTGAAGACCTCAGATGGCGAGCTCCTGGCCGCACCCGGCGCGCGCACCGCGGTACCGACGCGGTGGCGGCTGGACGTCGTGGCTTCGGCGAAGGAGTGCCCGGGCGCCTGCATCCACGTCGAGCGAGCCGCCGACGGCGTCGAGATCGCCGGACCCGAGGCCTGAGCCTCAGCGCACCGAATCGGCCGACCCGGTGCCGGACTTTGCGGGCCGACGCTGGCGCGCAGGCGCGACGACGCCGGGCGCCAGGCGCCGCGCCGTCACCAGGAACGCCGTGTGGCCGATCATGCGATGCTCGGGACGCACGGCGAGGCCCACCACGTGCCAACCACGCATCAGGTTCTCCCACGGCGACGGCTCGGTGTATGCGCCGTTCTCGCGCAGAGCCTCGACCAGCCGCGATAGCTGAGTGGTTGTCGCCACGTAGCCGATCAGGACGCCGCCCGGGCGCAACGCCGCCGAGACCGCGGGCAGCACCTCCCAGGGCGCCAGCATGTCCAGCACCACCCGATCGACCGACTCCGACGCCGGGTGCTCGGCGACGTCGGATACCCGCAAGGTCCAATAAGGCGGGTGGCCGCCGAAGAAGGTGACGACGTTCGCCTCCGCCACCTGCGCATGGTCGGTCCGAGCCTCGTAGGAGATGACCCGCCCCGTCGGTCCGACCGCCCGCAGCAGCGAGCACGTCAGGGCGCCCGACCCCGCACCGGCCTCGACCACGACGGCACCCGGGTAGACGTCGCCGAGGCCGACGATCTGGGCGGCGTCCTTCGGGTACACGACGGCGGCACCGCGTGGCATGGCGAGGACGAAGTCGCTGAGCAGCGGACGTAAAGCCAGGTACGGCGTACCGGCGCTGGAGGTGACCACCACGCCCTCGGGCCGGCCGATCAAGGCGTCATGATCGATGGCCCCGCGGTGGGTGTGGAACTGCTTGCCCGTGGCCAGCACGACGGTATGCCGCCGTCCCTTGGGGTCGGTGAGCTGGACGCGCTCTCCGACCTGCAGTTGCGTTCCTGCCTGATCGCCCGATGGGGGTTCGCTCACCGGCGACCCGCGCCGTCGAGCACGGCAGCGAGGTCGGCGGTGGCCAGCACGCCGGCCAGCGAACCGTCTGGATGGACGACGAGATATTCGGCGGCGGGCGTGGTCCGTACCGCGTCGAGGACCTGCTGGCCGGCCAGCTCCACGGGGAGCACGAGACCCGGCTCGAGGGCGCGCGCCACGTCCGAGACGGGTACCCATGCCTGCTGCTGCAGCGGCACCTCGCGGACCCGCCGCTCGTCGACGAGGGCGCGCGGCTGGTCCGCGCCGTCGACGACGACCAGGGCCCTGGCCTGCCGCTCCCACGCCCGGCGCAGCGCTTCGGCCACCGAGGTGTCGGCGGCCACGAGCAGCCCGGGGCGCACCAGGGTCCGTAGCTGCACGGCCGGCAGCCTGTCCTGCACGACGGCCATCCGCAGCGCCTGGGTGGCGCCCGCCCAGATGAACACACCCAGCACGATGCCGAACAGGGCTGTGGTGAACGCCCAGTTCGACGACGGGAAGAAGATGCCCGGCACGACGACCAGTACCGCAACGCCTCGGCCCACCCAGGCGGCGACCCGCGTGCCGGTCAGACGGGACCGGGAGATGCGCCAGACAACCGCGCGCAGCGCCCGGCCGCCGTCCAGGGGCAAGCCGGGCAGCAGGTTGAAGACCGCCACGATGAGGTTGCTCCACGCCAGCAGCGCGAGCATCACCGCCAACACGGTGCCGTCCGGAGCGGCCCGGGCGGCGAGGACGAGCCCGCCGAACAGTCCGAGGGAGACCAGCGGTCCGGCGACGGCCACCGCGAATTCGTCGCGGGGCCGGGGCAGGTCGTCTTCGATCTCCGAGACCCCACCCAGCAGGAAGATCACGACCCTGCGTACCGAGCGACCGAGCAGCAAGGTCACCGAGACGTGACCGAGTTCGTGCGCCATGACGCATACCGCCAGCCCGACCGCGAACCCGACAGCGGCCAGGTAGGACGCGGGCCGGCTGAGGTCGTCCACGGCCTCGTAGAACAGCCCGTTATAGGTCACGGTGATGAGGACCGCGATGAACACCCAGGACGGCGCGAAGTAGAGCGGGACGCCGAAGAACGAGCCGACCTTCAGGAGCCGGCTCGGGCGCTGCTCGGGGCGGCGGCTCCGGACGTGGGTCGGGCCGCTCGGCGGAGTGCTCATGACCTCGCCGATGCTACGGCGCCGGATGCGCGGTCAGCTGTGCGACGAGGACGGCGCGATCAGCACGGACGGCTTGGCCGATTCTGTCGCCGCCCGGCTCTACCCTGCCCCCATGAGCCAGACCGCCCTGGACGACACCGACACCGTGGTCGGCTCGCTGTCGCCCTCGCGGGCCTCGGATTTCAAGACCTGTCCGCTGCTGTACCGGCTGCGCAGCATCGACCGGCTTCCCGAAGCGCCGTCGCGCGCGGCGGCGCGAGGCACGGTCGTCCATGCCGCTCTGGAGCGGCTGTACGACCTGCCGCCGCGCGAGCGCACCCCCCAGGCGGCGGTCGCGCTGGTCGAACCGGAGTGGCAACGGTTGTGCGAGCAGGCGCCCGGCCTGCTGGGACTGTTCGCCGCCGACGGCGCCGACGGCGCCGACAGCGCCGACAGCGCCGAAGGTGCCGCTGATCTGGCGGGGTGGCTCGACTCGGCGCGCGAGCTCGTCGCTGGCTACTTCACCCTCGAAGACCCAACCTGCCTGCAACCGGCTGAGCGCGAGCAGCTGGTCGAGGTCGTGGTCGACGGGCTGCGGCTGCGCGGCTACGTCGACCGTCTCGACGTATCACCGGCGGGCGACCTGCGCGTCGTCGACTACAAAACCGGCAGCATCCCGCGCGAGGCCTTCGAGGCGAAGGCTCTGTTCCAGATGAAGTTCTACGCCCTGGTGTTGTGGCGCACCCGCGGGGTCGTGCCGCTCCAGCTCAAGCTGATCTATCTGGCCGATCGCGACACCCTGACCTACGCGCCGGAGGCGGAGGAGCTCGCGCGCTTCGAGCGCACCCTGCACGCGATCTGGGCGGCGATCGCCCGGGCCACCGAGCGGCAGGAGTTCCGAGCCTGCCCGAGCCGGCTGTGCGACTGGTGCAGCTTTCAGCGGTACTGCCCGGCGTTCGGCGGGGTGCCCCCGGCGTTCCCGGTCGAGACGGCGGGCGGCGGCGATCCGGGCGAGCCCGTCGAGTCGTCTGTGGTCCCGCCAGAGCTCTGACGCGGCACGACGTTGCTCGGTCGGCGGACGCCCGGCCGCCAGCGTTGCTGCGCCGTCCGCTCGGCCGGACTGATCCCCTGCAGGTTCAGCAGCGCCAGGTCAGCGATGATCCAGCAGGACTGCGAGCTCAGCGAGCTCCAGCCCGACCAGAGACGCCCGGACCGGATATCCCGGGCCGAGCGCCATCGACCCGTCGCTCGGCACGGTGAGCACCGCACACCCCGCGGCGCGCGCCGACGCCGCGCCGAGAAGCGAGTCCTCGACGGCCACGGCGTCATGTGGCGAGACGCCGAGCAGCGCACAGGCCCTCAGATACGGGTCGGGGGCCGGCTTGGGATGGGTCACCTCGTCACCGCACACGGTCGCAGCGAAGCGCTGTCGGCCCAGAGTGTCCAGTGCGATCTCGGTCAGCTGCCGGTGCGTCGAGGTGACCAGGGCCGTGGGCACTCGTGCGGCCGCCGCGCACTCGAGCAGTTCCCGAGCGCCGGGCATCCAACGCAGATCCGTCCGAAACAGCTCAACCGTCCGGTCGAGCAGGTAGGCCCCGCTGGACTCCGGGTCGGCGTCGATGCCGAGGTCGTCATGCACGATGGCGACCGAGCGACCCAGGCTGGAACCGACCATGCGCGCTCGGGCACGCTCGGAGAGCGATCCACCCAGCCACGTGGCCAGGTCGTTGAGGGCGACGTCCCAGACTTTCTCGGAGTCGAGGAGCGTGCCGTCCATGTCGACGAGCAGGCCCCGCAGGGTCACGTGTTGAAGTACTTGGCCTCGGGGTGGTGCACGACGATCGCGTCGGTCGATTGTTCGGGATGCAGCTGGAACTCCTCGGACAGCTCGACGCCCATCCGCCCCGGTCGCAGCAATCCGACGATCTTGGCCCGGTCCTCGAGGTTGGGGCACGCGCCGTAGCCCAGGGAGTAGCGGGCGCCGCGGTAGGCCAGCTTGAAGTAGCCCTCGACGTCCGACGGGTCGTCGGCCGCGGCCGGCCGACCGCCGGGCAGGATCAGCTCCTCCCGTACGCGCCGGTGCCAGTACTCGGTCAGCGCTTCGGCCAGTTGGACGGACAATCCGTGCGCCTCGAGGTAGTCGCGGTACGCGTTGGCCTCGAACAGCTCGTGCGTGAAGCGGCTGATCTTGTCCCCGACCGTCACCACCATGAACGCGACGGAATCGGTCTGCCCGGAGTCCTCGGACCGGAAGAAGTCGGCCAGGCACAGGTGCCGTTCCCGGCGCTGCCGGGGGAATGTGAAGCGGGTCTGCTCGGCGCCCTGCTCGTCGAGCACGACGAGGTCGTCGCCTTTGCTGACGCACGGGTAGTAGCCGTAGGCCACGGCCGCCTCGAGCAGTCCCTCGGTCTGGAAGCGGTCGAGCCAATACCGCAGCCGCGGCCGGCCCTCGGTCTCGACCAGCTCCTCGTAGGACGGGCCGGCACTCCCGCGCGCGCCCCGCAGCCCCCACTGACCAAGGAAAGTGGCCCGCTCGTCGAGTAATGCCCCGTAGTCGGCGAGCGCGATGCCCTTGACCACGCGGTCACCCCAGAACGGAGGCGTCGGGACGGGGTTATCCGTGGCCACGTCAGAGCGCGCGGGCGGCGGTTCCTCGACCTCGGCGCGGCGACGTTCGTCCGCGATCTTGAGCGACCGCGCGCGTCGGGCACGGCGCTCGGCCAGCTTGCGCTCTTCCTCGCCCGACAGCCCCGCGTCCTGGGGTCCGTTCGGGGTGACGGCCACGCCGCGTCGCACGGCCATGAGCGCGTCCATCAACCGAAGGCCCTCGAACGCATCGCGCGCGTACCTGACGTCGCCCTCGAAGAGCTCCGACAGATCGTGCTCGACGTAACCGCGGGTCAGCGCAGCGCCCCCGAGCAGAACCGGGTAGCGCGCGGCGACCCCGCGCGCGTTCATCTCCTCGAGGTTCTCCTTCATGATCACGGTGCTCTTGACCAGCAAACCGGACATGCCGATGACGTCGGCGTCGTGCTCGTCGGCCGCCTCGAGGATCGCGTTCACCGGCTGCTTGATGCCGATGTTCACGACGGTGTAGCCATTGTTGGACAGGATGATGTCGACCAGGTTCTTGCCGATGTCGTGGACGTCGCCCTTGACGGTGGCCAGGACGATCGTGCCCTTGCCGGCGCTGTCCGCCTTCTCCATGTGTGGCTCGAGGTAGGCGACGGCGGCCTTCATGACCTCGGCCGACTGGAGCACGAACGGCAACTGCATCTGGCCGGAGCCGAACAGCTCGCCGACCGTCTTCATGCCGCCCAGCAGCGTGTCGTTGATGATGTCGAGCGCACGCCGTCGTTCGAGGGCGGCATCGAGATCGGCCTCCAGGCCGTTGCGCTCGCCGTCGATGATGCGCCGCTGCAGGCGTTCCTCGAGCGGCAGCGCCGCCAATTCCTCGGCGCGTGAGGCGGCGGACGACTGGGCTGACACCCCCTCGAACAGCTGCAGGAAACGCTGCAACGGGTCGTAGCTCGGACGGCGGCGGTCGTACACCAGGTCGAGGGCGACCTCGCGTTGTTCGTCCGGGATCTTGGACATCGGCAGGATCTTCGAGGCGTGCACGATGGCCGAATCCAGTCCGGCCTCGACGCACTCGTGCAGGAACACCGAGTTGAGGACCTGCCGGGCCGCAGGGTTGAGGCCGAAGGAGATGTTCGAGAGCCCGAGCGTCGTCTGGACGTCCGGGTGCCGGCGCTTGAGCTCGCGGATGCCCTCGATGGTCTCGAGCCCGTCGCGCCGGCTCTCCTCCTGGCCGGTCGCGATCGTGAAGGTCAGGCAGTCGACGAGGATGTCACTCTCGCGCATCCCCCAGTTCTGCGTGAGGTCGGCGATGAGCCGCTCGGCGACGGCGACCTTGGTCTCGACCGTGCGGGCCTGGCCCTGCTCGTCGATCGTCAGCGCGATCACCGCGGCGCCGTGTTCGCGGACCAGCGTCATGATGCGGGCGTAGCGGGACGTCGGGCCGTCGCCGTCCTCGAAGTTGACCGAGTTGATCAGACTGCGGCCGCCCAGCATCTCCAGGCCGGCCTCGAGCACATCCGGCTCCGTGGAGTCCAGGACGATCGGCAGGGTGGACGCGGTGGCGAACCGCCCGGCCACCTCGCGCATGTCGGCGGACCCGTCGCGTCCCACGTAGTCCACGCAGACGTCGAGCAGGTGGGAGCCGTCGCGGATCTGCGCCCGGGCGATCTCGACGCAGTCGCCGAACCGGGCGTCGAGCATCGCATCGCGGAAGGCCTTGGAACCGTTCGCGTTCGTGCGCTCGCCGATCATGAGCACGCTGGCGTCCTGCCGGAACGGCACGGACTGATAGAGCGAGGCCGCCGACGGTTCCGGGCGCGGCGTACGCGAGGGCGGTGTGAGGTCGTGCACCGCCTCGACCACGCGCGAGATGTGTTCGGGCGTCGTGCCACAGCATCCGCCGACGAGACCGGCGCCGAACTCGCGGACGAACTGCGACAACGCCGTCGCCAGCTCGGCGGGCTGCAGCGGATAGACGGCCCCGTCCGGGCCGAGCTGCGGCAGGCCGGCGTTCGGCATGACCGACAGCGGACGGGGCGAGTGGCGCGCCAGGTAACGCAGGTGCTCACTCATCTCCGCAGGCCCGGTTGCGCAGTTGAGCCCGATGAGGTCGACGCCCAGCGGCTCGAGCGCGGTCAAGGCGGCGCCAATTTCCGAGCCGAGCAGCATCGTCCCGGTGGTCTCGACGGTCACCTGGGCGATCAGCGGCACCCGGACGCCATGTTCGGCCATCGCCCGGAACGCCCCGAGGATCGCCGACTTGGCCTGCAGCAGGTCCTGGCAGGTTTCGACGATCACCGCGTCGACGCCGCCTTCGAGCATGCCGGCGACCTGCTCCTGATAGGCGTCGCGGAGCACGGCGTAGCGGACGTGCCCGAGCGTCGGCAGTTTGGTCCCTGGACCGACCGACCCTAGTACCCAGCGGGGGCGGTCTGCGGTCGACCAGCCGTGCGCGACCTCGGCCGCAAGGGAAGCACCGGCCCGGGCCAGCTCGCGGATCCGCGGGACGAGGTCGTACTCGCCGAGGTTCGCCCAGTTCGCCCCGAAGGTGTTGGTCTCGACGGCGTCCGACCCGGCCCGGAAGTACGCGTCATGCACGCTGCGCACGACGTCGGGCCGGGTCACGTTGAGGATCTCGTTGCAGCCCTCGAGGCCCTCGAAGTCGTCGAGCGTGAGGTGGGCAGCCTGCAACATCGTGCCCATCGCCCCGTCGGCGACGACGACACGCTGGGCGAGCGCGTCGAGCAAGGAGCTGCCGGTCGGATGGTCAGGCATACCGCCAGGCTACCGAGGTACGGCCGTCGCTCCGGAGCTTGCGCACCGGGCGGGTCGTGAGGACCCCCGGACGTAGGCTGGGGCGGTGAGCGTGTTCCCGGATGACGGTTCCGTCTGGCCGGAGCTCGAGGACGCGGTGCTCATCGCGGCGTTCGAGGGGTGGAACGACGCGGGCGACGCGGCGACCGGGGCGATCGAGCACCTCGAGCTCAACTGGAACGCCCAGCAGCTGACGTCCATCGACCCGGACGACTACTACGACTTCCAGGTCAACCGCCCGACGGTCTCGCTGGTCGACGGGGTGACCCGTCGGGTGGAGTGGCCGACCACGCGAGTCTCGCTGTGCCGGCCTCCGGGCGCCACCTTCGACCTCGTGCTGGTGCGCGGCATCGAGCCGAACATGCGCTGGCGTGCCTTCTGCGACGAGATCCTGGACGTGATCCGGGCGCTGGACGTGCGCACTGCGGTCACCCTCGGTGCGCTGCTCTCGGACACCCCGCACACCCGACCGACCCAGGTCACCGGCACCTCGTACGACGCGGCGTCGGCCACCAAGTACGGGTTGGATAAGTCCCCGTACGAGGGCCCGACCGGCATCGGGGGCGTGCTGCAGGACGCTTGCGTCGCGGTCGGCATCCCGGCCATCTCGTTCTGGGCCGGCGTCCCGCACTACGTCTCCCAGCCGCCCAATCCGAAGGCGACGCTGGCCCTGCTGCACCGGGTCGAGGAGGTGCTCGACCTCCCCGTGCCGCTCGGTGAGTTGCCACAGCAGGCGGACGAGTGGCAGAAGCTGGTCGACGAGATGGCGGCGGAGGACGACGAGGTCACCGAGTACATCCGCAACCTCGAAGAACGTGACGACGAGATCGACCGGGGCGCCATGCGGGAGACGTCGGGCGACGCGATCGCTCGGGAGTTCGAGCGCTACCTGCGGCGCCGAGACCGCGGGTCAGGCTTCGGACACGGCGGCCCGACCGGCCCTTGAGCCGGACGGATTCACTCGTCGTTGCCGTGGCCGTGCAGGATGGCCAGGAACTTGTAGCCGTAGGGGCGGCGCAGCTCGTCACCCATATCGACGCTGTCCTGCTCGATGCGACGTGCGTAGGCAGCGAACCGCCACAGCAGCACCCCGAAAACGGTCAACACCGCCGCGACCGTCAACCACTCGACCATGCCGTCCCTCGTTCCGCCTCACCTCCAGCATGCACCGTTGGGGGGCGGTGCCGGCGCTACAGGCGGACGCCCAGTAGAGCGTCGACGAGATCGTGCGCGAGATCCGGGGCGCGGGCATCGTCGCCGCTGGACGCCGCCCAGCGGTCCACGGCAGCGAGCGCGCCGGAAGTGTCCAGGTCGTCGGCCAGCCGAGCACGCACGTCGGCCAGGAGAGTCGAGCCGTCCGGCCCCGTCGCCCGGTCGGTGGCCACCCGCCAGCAGCTCAGACGCTGCTCGGCCGCCGGGAGGCGGCCGCCGGTCCACTCGCGGTCGGCGCGGTAGTGACCGTCCAGCAGGGCGAGCCGGATGGCCATGGGATCGACGCCGGCGCCGCGCAGCTTGGAGACGAACACGAGATTGCCGCGCGACTTGCTCATTTTCTCGCCGTCCAGTCCGATCATCCCGGCGTGCACGTAGTGCCGGGCGAACGGGTGCTGTTGGGTGAGCGCCTCGGCGTGTGACGCGGACAGCTCGTGATGGGGATAGATCAGGTCCGAACCGCCGCCCTGGACGTCGAACCCCATGCCGAGCCGTCCGGACGCGATCACGGCACACTCGATGTGCCAGCCCGGACGTCCCGGGCCGATCTCGGTCTCCCAGAACGGCTCGCCGGTGCGGTGGCCGCGCCAGAGCAGCGCGTCGAGCGGGTCGCGCTTGCCCACGCGGTCGGGGTCCCCACCCCGGTCCCGAAACAGCCGCAGCATGGTCTCGCGGTCGTAGTGCGACTCGTAGCCGAACCGGCCCGTTGCGGCCACCGAGAAGTAGATGTCCGGACCGACCGAGTAGGCCGCACCGCTGTCGAGGAGCCGACGAATCGCCTCGGTGATCGGAGTGATCGCCTCGACCACGCCGACGTACTCGTCGGGCGGCAGGACGCGCAGTGCTTCCATGTCCGTGCGATACAGAGCGATTTCCCGTTCGGCGAGCGCCATCCAGTTCTCGCCGGTGTGCGCAGCGCGCTCGATCAACGGGTCGTCGACGTCGGTCACGTTCTGCACGTAGTGGACGAGAAGCCCGTTGTCGCGCCACACCCGCTGCACGAGATCGAAGGCCAGATAGGTCGCGGCGTGCCCGAGATGGGTGGCGTCGTACGGGGTGATCCCGCACACATACAGCCGCGCCGTCCCCTCCGGCGCCACCGTGGTGAGCGCCTGCGCGGCGGTGTCGTACAGCCGAAGCGGTTCACCGCTCCCCGGCAGGACCGGGACCGGAACCGGGGACCACGACTGCACCGCGCCAACCTATCCGTCGGAGCGCGCGCCTACCGTGTCGCCATGACCGGCTACCTGGTGACCGAGCAGCGTCGGATCGCGGCCGACTCGCAGCGCCTGTTCGATATCGTCGCCGACCCCGCGATGCATCCGGTCATCGACGGCTCGGGTTCGGTACGTGCCGCCCACGACGGTCATCCTGAGCGGCTGGCGCTCGGCGCGCGATTCGGCATGGACATGAAGTTGGGAGCGCCCTACCACGTCAGCAATGTCGTGCTGGAGTTCGAGGACGGTCGCCGCATCGCGTGGCGGCACTTCAACGGCCACGTCTGGCGTTACATCTTCACCTCGGTGGAGGGCGGGACGTTGGTCACCGAGCAGTGGGACGCGCGTCCGGCGCATAACCGAATCCTGCTGCGACTGCTCGGCTTTCCGGCGCGCAACCGCCGCGGCATGCGCGCCACCCTGGCTCGGCTGGAGCAGCTGTCCGGAGGAGAGGTGGACGAGATCAAATCGGCGGCCACGGGATCGACGGCCGATGCCCGGACGGCGCCGGATGCCGGCGATCGACCAGCAGCTGGTCCAGCCGCCGAATCGTCCGGCGGACCTCTCGAGGGGTGAGCACCGCGTGCAGTCGTTCGGCGAGGCCACCCTCGAGTTGAGCCCGCACCTCGCTGAGCGTGTCGATAGCCTCGTCCGTGAGCGGGTCCCCCGCCCACTGCCACAGCAAGGTGCGCAGCTTGGGGTCGGTGTGGAAGCTCACGCCGTGGTCCACCCCGTACAGATGGCCGGACCGGGTGGGCAGTAGATGACCACCCTTGCGGTCAGCGTTGTTGATCACCGCGTCGAACACCGCGATCCGCCGTAACGGCTCGGACGACGAGCGGCGCACCAAGGCCACGATGTCGACGTCCTCGTCGGTGTCCACCCACAGCTGCACCATGCCGGGCCCGAGCGGCCCGTCCCGGTGCACCGTCGGCGGCACGATCCGCCAGCCGCTGGCCGCGGACACCTCGTAGGCCGCGACCTCTCGTCCGGCCAGCGTGCCGTCCGGGAAGTCCCACAGTGGCCGCTCACCCGCCACCGGCTTGTAGACGCAGGCCGCGGCCAAGCCGTCCACGCTCACCGAGCAGTACAGCGTCGCGTTCGAAGCGTCCATGAGCCGGCCTTCGACATCGAGCTCGCCGGCGCGCAGCAACTCGAGCGCGTCGTCGACCCCCATCTCGCGGGCCGGGGTCAGGCCGTCGAGCTCGGAACTCATGACGTCAGCGTGGAGCCGCGGTGGTAGCCGTTCTGCCGCGGACAGATGTGACCGGCCGGGTCGAGAGGTTGGCCGCACAGCGGGCACGGCGGCCGACCGGCCGCGATGACCCGCCGCGCCCGGTCGACGAACATGCGGGCCCGGCCGGGCTCCAGCCGTACTCGCAGCGCGTCCGGGCCGTCGTCGACGTCCTCGAGCAGCGTCTCCTGGGCGGTCTCGGTGTCCTCGACCGGAGCCTGCGCCTCGATGATCACAACACCGGAGTCGCCGTCCCAGGCCAGGCCCATCGCGCCGACGCGGAACTCTTCGTCCACCGGCTGCTGAAGCGCGTCCAGATCGGGGTCGCCGGTGGCCGGAAGCGCCGTGCCGGTGCGAGCGACAACCTCGTCGAGCAGCTGCTCGATGCGGTCCGCGAGCACCGATACCTGCTGCTTTTCCAGAGCGACGGAGACGACGCGAATGCCGTCAACCGCCTGCAGATAGAAGGTGCGATCACCGGGCGTGCCGACAGTTCCGGCCACGAAGCGACGGGGCCGGTCGAACAGATGGAACTGGCGCGGCATGATGCGATCGAGGGTATCCGTTCGCCTCGTCGCAGGGATCAGACTGCGCCCTCTCCGGCGCCGCCGCCGACCGTCGCGCCGCTCCGGCGGCGTCGGCGTTTCGACGGGCGGAAGGCGGCCAGCTCACCACCGATGTCGTTGGCCCGCAGCACATAGGGCCGCTCCGCGGTGTATCGGATGACCGACACCGAACATGGGTCGGCGACGATCCGTTGGAACTGGTCCAGGTGCAGACCGAGGGCGTCCGCGAGGACCGCCTTGATCACGTCACCGTGCGTGCACGCCGCCCACACCGCGTCGGCCCCGAGGCGGGCGTCCCAGTCCCGGATCGCCTCGACGGCCCGCGCCGACACTTCGGCCAGGCCCTCCCCCGACGGGAAGCGCGCCGCCGACGGTTGGGTTTGCACGACCTTCCACATCGGATCGCGCGCGAGCTCTTTGAGCGGCCGCCCCGTCCAGTCGCCGTAGTCGCACTCGACGAGGCGATCCTCGACGGTGACGTCGGGAATGGCCGCCTGCGCCTGGGCGACCACGTCGGCGGTCTCGATACAGCGGTCCAGCGGGCTGCTCACCATCACGGTGAGAGGCAGGGCGGCCACGCGGGCGGCAAGCGCATCGGCCTGCTTACGCCCACGGTCGTCCAGATGCACCCCCGGCGTGCGACCGGCCAGTACCGGTCCGGTCATATCGGTGAGACCGTGGCGGAGCAGCAATACAGTGGACATCAGGCGGCGTCGGACAACGCCTGCGCCGCGACGTCGAGCGCGGCCCGTCGCTCGTCGAGCGTCGCGCCGAACGGGATGACCGCCAGGCTCGTGACGCCCGCAGCCGCGAACTCGGCCATTCGCTCGGCGATGCGTTGCGGTGGCCCGAGCAGCGCGGTGGAGTCCACGAACGAGGCCGGGACGGCGGCCGCGGCCCCTTCGTAGTCGCGCGACAGGTAACGGCGCTGTACCTCGGCAGCCGCGTCCGCGTAGCCCATGCGGACGGCCAGGTCGTTGTAGAAGTTCTGCTCGCGACTGCCCATGCCTCCGACATAGAGCGCGGCGTAGCCCCGCACGGGGGCCGCGCAGGCTTCGACATCGTCGCCCACGACCAGCGGCACGGTCGGCACGACGTCGAAGCCCTCGAGGGTCAGGCCGGTCTTCGCCCGACCGGCCGACAGCAGGGCCAGCTGCTCGTGGGCGAAGTCGGGGGCGAGGAACACCGCGAGCCAGCCATCGGCGATCTCCCCGGCCAGCTCCAGGTTCTTCGGGCCCACCGCGGCGAGGTAGATCGGAATGTGCTCGCGCACCGGGTGAATGGTCATCTGCAGCGCTTTCCCCGGCCCATCGGGCAGGGGCAGCTGGTAGGTCGCGCCGTCGTAGCGCACGCGCTCGCGGCCGAGAGCGAGCCGCACGATGTCGACGTACTCGCGGGTGCGAGCGAGCGGCCTGGCGAACCGGACGCCGTGCCAGCCTTCGGACACCTGAGGGCCGGACACGCCGAGCCCCAATCGGAACCGCCCGCCGCTCAGGGTGTCCAGCGTGGCGGCCGTCATTGCCGTCATGGTCGGCGTCCGCGCCGGAATCTGCATGACGCCACTACCGATGTCGATACGGCTGGTCTGCGCCGCCACCCACGCGAGGACGGTGGGCGAGTCCGAGCCGTACGCCTCGGCGTTCCACACTGTCGAGTACCCGAGCCGGTCGGCGTCCTGAGCGAGCGTGAGATTGTCCGCGTTGCTGCCCATGCCCCAGTAGCCGAGGTTCAGCGCCAGCTCCACGACCTGAACCGTAGTCGTCCCCCGCGCGCGGACGCGCGCGTTCGCGGCGCAGCCGCGACGGGACGACGTATCGGGTGGTGCGTCAGTC
>CAXTNQ010000056.1:12291-15439 GCA_964245745.1 uncultured Jatrophihabitantaceae bacterium | reverse complement strand
GTGCCGGGTTGGCCGGCGGCACCGCGACCGGTCGGCAGCGGCGATCTGTTGCCCGAGCGCGCCCTGTCCGGTGACCTCGACGCCCGCCGCGAGCTGGTCGAGGCCGTGTACCGACCGCTGGCCGCGTCGGGCGACGTCCTGCTTCATACGCTGACCGCCTTCCTCGATTCCGGTGGCGCACTGGAAGCGACGGCGAGGGCGCTGTACGTCCACGCCAACACCGTGCGCTATCGGCTGCGACGGGTGGCCGAGATAGCTGGCCAGCCGCCGACCGAAGCTCGGGGCGCCTACGTACTGCGGATCGCACTCGCTGTCGGTCGGTTGGCGGAATCGACATAGCACGGGCCCGACATGCGGACATCTTGCCACGCTCGTTTGTAGGGCTTTCACAAACCGACCGCCGGTAACGCTGTTGTGGGCGGGATCGCCGGTCGTCGGTAAATCCGCGATGCTCAGGGGCGTGATCGCGCTGCTCGCCCCCGGCCAGGGCGCCCAGACGCCGGGCATGTTGACGGCGTGGCTGGACCTGCCGGGTGTCGCGGACGAGCTGGCCCGCTACGGAGAAGCGGCCGGTCTCGACCTCGTACGCCTCGGCACCACCGCCGGCGCGGACGAGATTACCGACACGGCAGTCACCCAACCGCTGCTCGTCGCGGCGGGGCTGGTGGCGGCTCGCGCGCTCGG
The DNA here is from genome assembly GCA_964245745.1 of uncultured Jatrophihabitantaceae bacterium. Lineage (GTDB taxonomy): Bacteria > Actinomycetota > Actinomycetes > Mycobacteriales > Jatrophihabitantaceae > CAXTNQ01. The sequence continues at coordinate 14,755 of CAXTNQ010000056.1, read as the reverse complement.
CCTGCTCGGGCAGGACGGCTCGATGGTCGTCGCCGGGCACAGCGTGGGCGAGTTGACGGCAGCCGCCGTCGCCGGCGCGCTGACGCCGGAGGACGCGGTGGCCTTCGCTGGCCGCCGCGGCGCCGAAATGGCGGCGGCCTGTGCGCTCGCCCCCACCGGCATGGCGGCCGTCCTCGGCGGTGACCCGGAGGGCGTCGTGGCGGCGCTGGACGCGCTGGGCCTCACCGCCGCCAACCAAAACGGTGCCGGCCAGGTGATCGCCGCCGGCGCACGGGATGCGTTGGCCAAGCTGGCCGAGGAACCGCCGGCCGGAGCGCGGGTCCGCCCTCTCGCCGTCGCGGGAGCCTTCCACACGCACTACATGGCGTCGGCCGAGGAGGCGCTGGCCGGCTACGCCACGACTGTCCGGTTCGCCGATCCGGCGCTGCTGCTGGTGTCGAACGCCGACGGCCGGGCGGTGGCGTCCGGCGCCGAGCTGCGCGAACGCCTGGTCCGCCAGATCACCCGGCCCGTGCGCTGGGACCTGTGCCAGCAGACTCTCGCGGACGTGGGTGTGACAGCCGCAGTCGAGCTCGCGCCTGGTAGCACCCTCGTCGGGCTGGCCAAGCGATCACTGCCGGGGGTGGAGTTGGTCGCGGTCAAGACGCCGGACGATCTCGACCAGGCCCGCACGGTGATCGGTAGCCGGCCGCAGCACGGCCAGGGGGAGCACACGCCCGAGTTCCAGGTCGCCGTCAGCCCGGTGAAGGGCGTGTTCGCGCGATCGGCCGAGATCACCGAGGGCGATCGCCTGGGACCGGCGACCGTCCTGGGTGTGGTGCGGACGAACCGGGATGAGCACCCGATCGCCACGCCCGGACACAACGGCCCGACCCAGCTCGTCGAGTGGTTGCGTCACGACGGAGACATCGTCGCCGCCGGCCTGCCCGTCGCCAGACTGCACCGCGTGGAGACCTGATGTCGCTGTCCTTGTTGAAGCCCTCCGCCCGCTCGGCGCGCCTGCTAGGGCTGGGCCACTACCAACCGTCCCGAGTGGTGACCAACGCCGACCTGGTCGCCCTTGGCGTCCAGACCAACGACGAGTGGATCCGCAGCCGGGTCGGCATTCGCGAGCGGCGCTTCGCCGAACCGCAGGAGACGGTCATCGACATGGCCGAGAACGCCGCCAGCAAAGCGCTGGCCACGGCCGGTAGGTCGGCCCAAGACATCGACCTGGTGATCGTCGCGACCTGCACCATGCCGACGCCCGTGCCCGCCGCCGCGCCGCAACTCGCCAGCCGGCTGGGCATCGACGCGCCCGGCGCCTTCGACCTCAACACCGGATGCTCCGGGTTCGTGTACGCCGTGAACGCCGCCGCAGCGGCCGTGGCGACCGGACAGGCCGAGCACGTGCTGGTCGTGGCCGCCGAAAGGTTCTCCGGCTGGCTCGACTTCGACGACCGGTCGACCTGCGTCATCCTGGCCGACGGAGCCGGCGCGGCCGTCGTCGGGCCGTCCGACGAGCCGGCGCTCGGTCCGGTGGTCTGGGGCAGCGACGGCGCGCAAGCCGCCGCGGTCACCATCGACGAGCACAGCCGGTTTTTCCGGCAGGAGGGCCAGACCGTTTACCGGTGGACGACCACGCACATGGTGCCGGTCGCCCTCGAAGCCTGCCGGCTCGCCGGCATCGAACCGTCGGAACTGGCGGCGTTCGTCCCGCACCAGGCCAATCTGCGGATCATCGAGATGATCGCCCGCAAGTTGGGGGTACCCGACGCCGTGGTCGCACGCGACATCGAGGAGTCGGGCAACACCTCGGCCGCCACCATCCCGCTCGCGCTGTCCAAGATGATCGAGCGCGGCCAGGTGCCTTCGGGTGCTCCGGCGCTATTGCTCGGCTTCGGGTCCGGTCTGGCCTACGCCGCCCAGGTCGTGCTCGTCCCCTGAACGCCGGCTCGCACGAGCCGGTCCATCCCACCGAAAGGAAGGCCACCGTGGCTGCCTCCCCCGACGAGATCCGTACCGGTCTCGCCGACATCCTCAACGAGGTTGCGGACGTCAACACCGCCGACGTCTCCGACGACAAGTCGTTCACCGACGACCTGGACGTCGACTCGCTGTCCATGGTCGAGGTGGCCATGGCCGCCGAAGAGAAGTTCGGCGTCAAGATCCCGGACGAGGAGCTGCCCAAGCTCAAGACCGTCGGCGATGCCGTGACCTACATCCAGAGCAACGGCTGAGGGCCGAAAGCTCACCGATGAGTCAGCCCGTTCGCGATCAGGTCGTCGTCACCGGCCTGGGGGCCACCACGCCGCTGGGCGGTGACGTGGCGACCTACTGGTCGGCCCTGCTCGAGGGACGGTCCGGCGTGGCTGCCCTAACCGAGGACTGGGCAGCGGACCTCAAGGTGCGCATCGCCGCCCGGATGGCCGTGGACCCCGCGACTTTGCTGCCCCGCGTGCAGGCGCGCCGCCTGGACCGGGCG
>CAXTNQ010000056.1:0-12281 GCA_964245745.1 uncultured Jatrophihabitantaceae bacterium | reverse complement strand
TCGAGGATCTGCCGCCAGCCGTCGCGTGGCGTCGCGGGGACGCGCCTCATTCCCCGGCCTCGCCGACGGCGCTGCCGCCGAAGCCGCCCCTGGCGACCGCGGAGGGGCTGGCCGCCGCGCGGGAGGCCGGGGCGGACGCCGGCTTCACCGGGCGTTCGGGCGAGGTCGGTCTCGTCCCCGAGCGGGTGGCCGTGGTCATCGGCACGGGCATCGGCGGCGTGACCAGCCTGATCTACCAGCACGACATCCTGCTCGAGAAGGGTCCCGGACGGGTCTCCCCGCTGCTGATCCCGATGGACATGCCGAACGGCCCGGCGGCACACGTCGGGCTCGAGGTCGGGGCCCGCGCCGGGGTGTTCACGCCGGTCAGCGCCTGCGCGTCCGGGGCCGAGGCCATTGCCTACGGGCTCGACCTCATGCAGCTGGGACGAGCCGACGTCGTCGTCGTCGGAGGCACCGAGGCCTGCATCCACCCGCTCACGATCTCCGGCTTTGCGCAGATGCAGGCGATGAGCACCCGCAACGATGATCCGGAGCGGGCGTCGCGGCCGTTCGATAAGGCCCGGGACGGGTTCGTACTCGGCGAGGGCGCCGGCGTGCTCGTCCTCGAACGGGCTCGCGACGCGGCGGCGCGCGGGCGGCAGCCGTACGCGGTCCTGGCCGGCGCCGCGATGACCGCAGATTCCTACGACATCGTCGCTCCCGATCCCGCGGGTAACGGCCAGCGCCGAGCCGCCCTGGCCGCCATCGAGCGGTCGGGGATCGACCGTTCGGACATCGTCCACGTCAACGCCCACGCAACATCCACCCCGGCGGGCGACGGCGCGGAGGCCGGCTGGATCGGCGATCTGCTCGGCGAGCAGACGGTGGTCACCGCGACCAAATCCATGACCGGACATCTGCTCGGCGCGGCCGGCGCCATCGAGGCCATCGCCACCGTGCTCTCGGTGCGCCACGACATCGTCCCGCCGACCATCAACCTCGACGAGCCGGACGACGAGATTCGGGTCGACGTCCCGGCCAAGGCCCGCGAGATGCCGGTGCCCGCAGCCCTCAACGACTCGTTCGGGTTCGGCGGGCACAACGCTGCCCTGCTGTTCACGAAGGCGTGATCGCCATGACTCTGGTTCCCGCGGACCTGCGCTCATGACGCTTGTCGCTGACGCGCCCGCCGCGACCGAGCGTGACCCCCGCGACCCGGAGCTGCGGCTGGAGAAGCTGCTCGACGCCGGGACCCTCGAGCCACTGCAGCCCCGCGATGCGAGTGGCGTGTACGCAGTACGCGGCCGGATCGGTGGTATGCCCGTCATCGCCTTCGCGACCGACGCGCTCAAGATGGGCGGCGCGATGGGCAGCCAGGGCTGCGGGCACATCGTCGACGCGATCGACGCCGCCGTGCGCGATCGGATACCGGTGATCGGTGTGTGGCACTCCGGCGGCGCGCGACTAGCGGAGGGCGTCGAGGCGCTGCACGCCGTCGGGCAGGTGTTCGCGGCGATGATCCGTGCGTCCGGGCGCGTCCCGCAGATCTCGGTCGTGCTCGGCCCGGCGGCGGGCGGCGCCGCCTACGGTCCGGCGCTGACCGACATCGTGATCATGTCGGACGGCGGCCGCGTGTTCGTAACCGGTCCGGACGTGGTCCGTAGCGTCACCGGCGAGAACGTCGACATGGAGTCCCTTGGCGGCCCGGACACGCACGGGCGGCGCAGTGGCGTCGTTCACGTGGTCACCGAGACCGACGACGAGGCGATCTCCGTCGCGCGCCGACTCAGCGACCTGCTCGCCGAGCAGGGCTCATTCGACGTGTCGGCGGCTGCGGCCGACGTCGATCTCGCCGCCCTGCTTCCCGACAACCCGAAGCGGGCGTACGACGTGCACCCACTCATCGACGGGGTGCTCGACCCGGCCAGCTTCGTCGAACTGCACTCTCGCTGGGCACCGAACATCGTCACCGGCCTCGGGCGGTTGACCGGCCGCACGGTCGGCGTAATCGCCAACAATCCGCTCCGCCTGGGTGGTTGCCTCGACTCGGCGTCCGCCGAGAAAGCCGCCCGCTTCGTGCGGACGTGCGACGCCTTCGGGGTGCCACTCGTCGTGCTCGTCGACGTGCCGGGCTATCTGCCGGGTGTCGGTCAGGAGTGGGACGGTGTGGTGCGCCGCGGCGCCAAGCTGCTGCACGCCTTCGGCGAGGCCGTGGTGCCGCGCGTGACCCTGGTGACGCGCAAGGCCTACGGCGGCGCGTACATCGCCATGAACGCGCGGGCACTCGGCTCCAACCGGGTATTCGCGTGGCCGGGCGCCGAGGTCGCGGTGATGGGCGCTGCGGCGGCGGTCGGGATTCTGCACCGCAAGAAGCTCGCTGCGGCGGCGGCGCACGAGCGGGAGGCGTTGCACGCGGCCCTGGCCACCGAGCACGAGCGCCTGGCCGGCGGCGTCGGGCGCGCGATGGAGATCGGTGTCGTGGACGAAATCGTCGCGCCGGAGCAGACGCGGCGAGCACTGGCCGAGGCTCTTGCGGCGGCGCCGCCGGGACGCGGGGCGCACGGAAACATCCCGCTGTAGCCGGGTGATCGGCAGGCCGTGACCACGTTCCGGGACCGGACACACGCCGGGGCGGTGCTGGCCGAGGAGCTGGCCTTCGTCGTGGCCGGCGCGGACGTCCTCGTCTGCGCGTTGCCCCGAGGCGGAGTTCCCGTGGCGGTGCCCGTCGCCGAGCGGCTGGGCGCACAGCTCGACGCGGTGATCGTCCGCAAGATTCGTACGCCCGGCCAGCCGGAGCTGGCCATGGGTGCCGTGGCCCGGCTAGGCGACATTGTGGTCGCGGTGCGCGCGGACGAGATCGCGGCGCGGATCGGGCTTGGGTCGGCCGCATTCGACGCGGCCGTCGACCAGGAATCCGCGGCCACCCGCGATCTCGACGTGCGCTACCGGTCGGGCCGACCTGCACCTGACGTCACGGGACGCCAGCTCGTGCTCGTCGACGACGGGCTGGCCACCGGCGCGTCCATGATCGCGGCGGTTCGGCTGGCCCGGCAAGCCGGAGCGGCGCGCACCGTCGTCGCGGTGCCGGTCGGATCGCGGCCGGCGTGCGCCGTCCTCGGTCACGAGGCGGACGACGTCGTCTGCCCGGTGCGCCCGCAGACCTTCGGTGCCGTTAGCCGGTTCTACGCCAACTTCGATCCGCCGTCCGACCAGTCCGTTCGCGACGCACTCGAGAGTGGTTAGCCCACCTGGTGCAGCAGCGTCACGGGCGCGCCGGCGCCGCCCGTCCGGTACGGCTCGAGCTCGATGTCCCAGGCGGTGCCGAGTAGCTCGCCGAGGCCGTGGGCGTACTCGTCGAGCGTCCGGGCACGGGCCATCAGCCCGCGCAGCCGTTCCTCACCGACGACGACGTCCCCGTTGGCGGCGACCATGCTGCGGTGGAAGCCGCGTCCCGGCACGTAGGCGAGCCGCTCGCCGTCGGTCGTTGACGTGCCGTCCTCAGTGATCTCGAAGACGAGCATCGGCCAGGCGCGTAGGGAGGCGGCCAGCCGCGCTCCGGTGCCCACCGCGCCGAGCCATTCGGCTTCAGCGCGGACGAGCGCAGGCGCGGCGGGTTGACTCGTCCACTGCAGCCGGACGGGCTGGCCGAGCACACCGGCCAGCGCCCATTCGACGTGCGGGGCGATGGACGTCGGGCAGCAGTGCATGAAGACGACGCCGCGGGTGGACGGCGGGCGGGCACCGCTCATGGCAAACCTCCGTGACTCGGCGTTCGGACCGATCGCCTTCCCCGACGCCGGTCCGCCTCAGTCGCGGTGCTTGCGTGACCATTGTGGCCCATGGTGTGGCTGATACGCCAGCGGACCACTCCATGTTGGATTATTCGAACACGACGACGGACCGCAACACGTCTCCTCGCTGCATGGCGGCAAAGGCGGCCTCGACGTCACCGAGTCCGATCGTCTCGCTGACGAAGGCGTCGAGCGGCAACCGTCCCTGCAGGTGCAGGTCGATCAGCGTCGGGAAGTCACGCGACGGCAGGCAGTCGCCGTACCACGACGACTTGAGCGCGCCGCCGCGACCGAATACGTCGAGTAGCGGCAGGTCGAGTCGCATCTCCGGTGTCGGCACACCGACAAGGACGACGGTGCCTGCTAGGTCACGGGCGTAGAACGCCTGTCGGTAGGTCTCGGGCCGGCCGACCGCGTCGATCACCACGTCCGCGCCGAAGCCGCCGGTGCGCTCGCGTACTCCTTCGACCGCATCGGTCTCACGGCTGTTGACCACGTCCGTCGCCCCGAGGCGACGGGCCGTCGCCAGCTTGCGGTCGTCGACGTCGACGGCCACGATCGTGCTCGCCCCCGCCAGCCGAGCCCCGGCGATCGCCGCGCCGCCGACTCCCCCGCAGCCGATCACCGCGACGGTCTGCCCGCGTTGCACATTGCCCGTGTTCAGGGCCGCGCCCAGCCCGGCCATCACGCCGCAGCCGAGCAGGCCGGCCACCGCCGGCGACACAGCAGGGTCGACCTTCGTGCACTGGCCGGCGTGCACGAGCGTTCGCTCGAGGAACGCTCCGATGCCGAGCGCCGGGGTCAGCGGGGTGCCGTCCACGAGGGTCATGCGTTGTGCGGCGTTGTGGGTGGCGAAGCAGTACCACGGTTGTCCGCGTAGGCAGGCGCGGCACTGCCCGCAGACCGCACGCCAGTTCAAGATGACAAAGTCTCCGGGCGCCACCGTGGTGACGTCGTCGCCCACCGCCTCGACGACGCCGGCGGCCTCATGGCCGAGCAGGAACGGGAAGTCGTCGTTGATGCCACCCTCGCGGTAGTGGAGGTCCGTGTGGCACACCCCGCACGCCTGGACGCGCACGACCGCTTCGCTCGGTCCCGGGTCGGGCACGACCACGGACTCGAGCCGGACGGGTTCGCCCTTGGCTACGCTGACCACGCCCGGCACCTGTTGGCTCATCGGCTCGCTCCTCGGTCGGCGGCAGGGAAATGACGGAAATCATGCCAGCCGGCCGGTACATGATCCGCGGACCGTGCGGAGGAGGTCGGCATGAGCGGCCCGCTCGCCGGCGTCCGCGTCGTCGAGCTGGCGGGCATCGGACCGGCGCCCTTCGCGGGCATGCTGCTGGCCGACCTCGGCGCGGACGTGATCTGCGTCGACCGGGTGGTGGACGTCCGACCGAACTCGTCCCGCGCTCCGTCGGACATCCTCAGCCGCGGCCGGCGCTCGATCGCCGTCGACCTCAAGCAGCAGGCCGGACGAGACCTGGTACTCGATCTCGTCCGCGATGCCGACGTCTTCATCGAGCCGTTCCGTCCTGGGGTGACGGAGCGGTTGGGTCTGGCGCCTGAGGTGTGCCTCGCCGCCAACCCGCGACTGGTCTACGCGCGGATGACCGGGTGGGGTCAGGACGGTCCGCTGGCCCACACGGCGGGACACGACATCACCTATCTGGCCCTCACCGGCGCGCTCGACGGGGCGCGCCGCGCCGGGCAGCGCCCGGTACCGCCGATGAACCTGCTCGGCGATCTCGGCGGCGGAGCCCTCTACCTAGTCGTCGGCGTGCTCAGTGCCCTGTTCGAGGCATCGCGCAGCGGTCAGGGCCAGATCGTGGACGCGGCAATCGTCGACGGCGTGGCCTCGATGGGCAACTTGATCCTCGGCCTGCGCGCGCAAGGGCTGTGGGACGGTCCGCCGGGCGGCAACCTGCTCGACACCGGCGCGGCGTGCTACGACGTCTATGCCTGCGCCGACGGCCGGGAAATCGCCGTGGGCGCCCTCGAACCACAGTTCTACGCCGAGCTACTGGCCCGCTCCGGGGTCGAGGTGGTGGACGAGCTGCGGCCGGAGCGTCGGCTCGATCCGTCGACGTGGCCGGCCGGCCACCGGCGCTGGACCGAGCTGTTTGCGAGCCGCCCGCGTGACGAGTGGCTGGCGATCTTCGCCGACAGCGACGCCTGCGTCGCGCCGGTGTTGTCGTGGGACGAAGCAGCTGAGCACCCGCACCTGCAGGCGCGGCAGACCTACGTGGCCCGGGACGGCGTCATGCAGGCAGCGCCGGCCCCGCGCTTCAGCCGGACCCCGGCCGCAATGGGCGCGTTGGCCCGGCCCGGCGAGCACACCGACATGGTGCTCACGCAGCTCGGACGCAGCGCCGAGCAGGTCGCCGTGCTACGGGCCGCCGGCGTCATCGCCTGAATCGTTCAAGACATGGTCGACCGCCTCGTTCGGCGACTCGCAGACGACGAGCTCGGCAGGCCGACCCACGGCGTCCGCGACGGTCCAGCCGCCGAGCACGGCGACCGGCTTGCCGAGCCGCCGGGCCAAGGCCACCTCGCTCAGGGTGCCCCAGCTGCCGCCGACGGCGATTACGGCGTCGGCGGCGTTGACCAGTACGCCGTTGCGCAGCTGCCCGAGGTCGGTCGCAATCGTCACGGTCGCGACCGCTATGGCGGAGGTGCGGTCAGCGCCGGGCAGGAGGGCGACCGTGCGACCGCCGACCTCGGACGCGCCGCGAAGGGCGGCGGCCATGACTCCGCCCAACCCGCCGGTCAGCACGACGGCGCCGTGCTCGGCGAGCAGACGACCCACGGTGGCCGCGTGGTACCGCTCGAGGTCGGACGCGTCGGCCGGACCCACGACGGCGATGTACGCGGCGTCCAGCCTCGGCACGACGACTACCGTACGGACGGCCCACGAGCCGGGAGGACGGAGGTGACGATGAGCAGGGGTCGCGCCGAGTGTTGGCTGACCGACATGGATGGCGTGCTGGTCACCGAACAGCACGCCGTGCCTGGAGCGGCCGACTTCCTGACCCGCCTGGTCGATCAGGAGCGCCGCTTCCTGGTGCTGACCAACAATTCGATCTTTACGCCCCGGGACCTCGCCGCGCGCCTGGAGCGCGCAGGACTCTATGTGCCCGAAGCCGCGATCTGGACCTCGGCGCTCGCCACGGCGACGTTTCTCGCCGATCAGATGCCGGGCGGATCCGCGTACGTGATCGGCGAGGCCGGCCTGACCACCGCCCTGTGGGAAGCGGGCTACGTCCTCACCGACACCGACCCCGACTACGTAGTGCTCGGCGAGACGCGCACGTACTCCTTCCAAGCCATCACCCAGGCCATCCGGCTCATCCGTAAGGGCGCGCGCTTCATCGCCACTAATCCCGACACGACCGGCCCGTCCCCCGACGGACCGCTACCGGCCACGGGCGCCGTCGCCGCTCTGATCACGAAGGCCACCGGCGCCGAGCCGTACTTCGTCGGCAAGCCCAACCCGATGATGTTTCGCAGTGCGATGAACCGCATCGACGCGCACTCGGAGACCACGGTCATGGTTGGAGATCGCATGGACACCGACGTCGTCGCGGGCATCGAAGCGGGACTCGAGACCATCCTGGTCCTTACCGGCTCTACGACCCGCGCCGATATCGGGCGGTACCCGTTCCGGCCCACCCACGTGCTCGACTCGATCGCCGACGCGCTGCCTCTGATCTGACCCGTTCAAGCGGCCCGGTCGAGCAGATCGGTGAGCTCGGAGAGCGTGGCACCGAGCGGCGCGTCGACCCGCACGCAGGCCTGCGCGTCGCCGCGGGTGGATCCCTGGTTGACGATCGCTACGGGGATGCCGTGCGCCGCGGCGTGCCGCACGAACCGGTACCCCGACATGACGGTCAGCGAGGAACCGAGCACAACCAGGGCGGCGCTCTCATCGAGCATGGCGTAGCAACGCTCGACCCGATGGCGAGGGACGGCCTCGCCGAAGAACACGACGTCCGGTTTGAGCGGTCCACTCGCGCAGTCGGGACAGTCGACCATCCGGAAGCCGTCCAGCTCGGCATCCGTGAGCTCGGCATCGCCGTCCGCGTTGCTGAGCGCGATGCGTCGGAAGTGCGGGTTGGCCGCACGCAGCCACCCGTCGACGTGCTGCCGGGAGGCGCGCCCGCCGCAGTTCAGGCACACCGTCCGGGCCAGTCCGCCGTGCAGCTCGAGCGCGTCCAGGGTGCCGGCGGCGTGATGCAATCCGTCGACATTCTGGGTGATGACGCCGGTCAGCCGACCGGCTCGTCGCCACGCCTCGACGGCACGATGGCCCGCGTTCGGCATCGCCGCTGCCAGCTGCGGCCAGCCGACGAAACTACGAGCCCAGTACCGGTGCCGCGCTGTGGCGTCGTGGACGAACACCTGGTAGTTCATGGGCACGCTGCGACGCAGCGAGCCGGTCGGCCCGCGATAGTCAGGGATACCCGACTCGGTGGACAGCCCAGCGCCGCTCAGAAGGAGGACGTCGCCGTCGGCCACGAGCTGCGCGAGGTCGGCCAGTTCCGGACGGACGGCACGCACGTCCTCGATGGTAGGGAGCTGCGCCGCGAACCGCGCGGAGCGCAAGCGAGACGACTCAATCTCCCCTGGCGTCGTCCCCTCGCGGCTACGCAGCGAACCCGCGCGAAGCGCCGGCGGGACGACTATTCGAAACGGCGGGGGGCGGTGAAGCGGTCGGCCGGCGGCGGGTATTCGACCTCCGGACGTCCCGGTTGCTGCTGCTCGGCCGGATCGTCATCCCGCTCGATCTCGTCTTCGGGCGTGAGGTCATTGCTTACGCTGTCGGGCTCGTCACGCGGTTCGCTCATCGTGGGTTCCCCTCGTCCGTGGGTGCGCGGGTAGAAGTCGCCGCCGGGATGCCCCGGCGGCAGGTCCGATGTGGACAGGCAGCCCCGCCGCTCGCCACGCGGTCGTACCGCCGGCGATGGAGAAGGCGGTGCGGCCGGCCCGATCAAGCAGCTCGGCCGCTCGGCCCGCCCGGCCACCGTAGGTGCAGGCCGTGATCACTACGCCCGCACCGAGCTCAGCCAACCGTCCGGGCAGGGTATCGATCGGCACGTTGGCCGCTCCGGCGATGTGACCGCGCGCGTACTCCTCCGGTGAGCGCACGTCCAGGACCGTGTCGCCGGCCTGCCACATGGCGTGCGCCGTCGCGACGTCGATGCGCTCGGCGGCCACAGCCCTACCGTAGGGCGTCGTAGTGTCGGTGGCCACGGGCATGCTGCGGCCGTGGACAACGAGATCCCTGCAGAGAACTACGCCCAGACGTGGACTGACGACGATCGCGACGCGCCTCCGTTGCTGGCCGACGAACGGGAGACACTCACCGCGTTCCTGGACTGGCACCGCCGCACGTTCGAGCTCAAGTGCTCGGGCCTGACGGCGACGCAGCTGTCAACCCGAGCGGCTCGGCCGTCCGACCTGAGCCTGCACGGCCTGATCCGTCATCTGGCGGGCGTCGAACGCTGGTGGTTCCGCATTCAGTTCTCCGGCGAGGAGGTTCCGCTGCTGTACTACTCCGACGATGATCCCAACCAGGACTTCGACACGCTGGACGGCGATCCGGCCGTAGCGCTCGACGTATGGCGAGCCGAATGCGCCGCGTCACGAGCGATCGCAGCGCGGTCGTCCCTTGACGACACCGGCCGTCGTAAACGTGACGGACAGGCCTTCTCCATGCGTTGGCTGCTGGTCAACACCGTGGCCGAGTACGCCCGCCACAACGGACACGCCGACTTGCTGCGCGAAGGGCTCGACGGCCGCACGGGCCACTGAGCGACGGCACCGGATCCTCAGTCCGCAAGCAGCGGGACGGTGAGTCCCGCATCGTGGCCGAGGACGGCGGCCCGTTGCACCGCAGTGCCGCCGAAGCGGCGGCGGACCGCGTCGACGGCCTGGTCGAGTTCACTCTGCCGCCAGGTCCGCAACGGCAGCTCGAGCTGGACGGGGCGTTCGCTCTCTAGCTGGCCGATGGACCCGCCGACGAGCGTCAACCCGTCGCGCTCGATGCGCGGCCCCGCCGCGTCGAGTAGTCGTTGCACCACGGTCAGGACGAGGTCGGTCTGCGCCGTCGGGAACCGCAGAGTGTGCGACCGCGTGGCCCGGGTGAAGTCGTCGAACCGCAGGCGAACCGTGATCGTCCGTCCGGCTCGGCCGGCCGTTCGCGCCCGGCGGCACACGCGATCGACCAGCGTGATCACGGCCGCGTCGAGCTCGGCGGCGGTTCGCCGTCGTCGGCCGAGGGCGCGTTGCGAGCCGATCGACCCGCGACGACGGCCGACGACCACAGGTCGTGGGTCACGGTTATGGGCGAGCGCGTACAAGTGACGGCCCGACGCCTGTCCGAGCATGGCGGTCAGGGTGCTCTGCTCGAGGTCGGCCACCTCCCCTACGGTGCCGACACCACGCTCGCGCAGCTTGGCCGCGGTCACCTCGCCGACGCCCCACAGCCGGTCGACGGGCAGCGGGCGTAGAAACGTCAGCTCGGACTCCGGCGGTACGACGAGCAGGCCGTCGGGCTTCGCGATCCGGCTGGCCACCTTGGCCAGGAACTTCGTACGCGCGACGCCGACGGTGATAGGCAAGCCGACCCGGCGTGCCACCTCAGCCCGCAACCGGACGGCGATCTCGACTGGCGAGCCACGAATGTCCCGGAGTCCGGCGACATCGAGAAACGCCTCGTCCACGGACAACGCCTCGACAAGCGGCGTGGTGTCGGCGAACACCTCGAACACCGCGCGGCTGGCGTCGAGATAGGCATCCATCCTCGGCCGGACGGCCACCACCTGCGGACAGAGCTGCTGAGCCTGCCGTCCTCCCATCGCCGTCCGTACGCCGAAGGCCTTCGCCTCGTAGCTCGCCGCGAGCACGACACCGCCTCCGACAACGACCGGACGTCCGCGCAGCTCAGGACGATCTCGTTGCTCGACCGAGGCATAGAACGAATCCAGATCGGCATGGAGGATGGTGGCGTCTCCGGACACGAACACATGTTCGCATAGCGGTACGACATCATCCGCCGGATTGTGTCGCCGTTACTTGCCTCGGATCGCGATCAACACCAGCTCTTGTCCCGGCCGATCCGGTGCGTCGCGCACGTCGACGACCGCGAAGCCGGTTTCAGTCAGCGATGTCGTGACCTGCTCGAGGTTCCGGAATCGCAGCGTCGACGTCGACGTCAGCACCGCGCCGTCGGTGGCGAACACCCGTGTGCTGACGAAGGTGACCAACGGCCCGCGGACGTCCGTGACCTCTCCCCACGCCTCGACGATTCCCACACCGGCAACGTTGGCCATGCGGTGGGTTTGGGCTGTCGTCCAGTTCCGCCACGCACGGTCGTCCGGATCTCGCGTCTCGAAGATCAGGTGACCACCGGGTCGCAGAGCATCGTGGATCCCGGTGAGGGTGTTCCGCCAGCCAGCTTCGTCGACGATCGCCTGGGCGACGTTGCCGGTCATCGTCGCGGCGTCGACCTGCAGAGGTGGCAAGGTCGTGGCGTCGCCGTCGATCCAGGTGACCTTCTCGGCCCTCGGTTTGCTGCGCGCGTACCGCAGCGATTCCCGTGCCGGGTCGACCCCGATCACCGTCAGGCCGCGCTGAGCGAGACGCAGCGCGAAGGTGCCGGTGCCGCAGCCGACGTCGAGGACGACACTCGCGCCAAGCTCGTCGAGAATGCCGATGTAGGCGTCGAGGTCGCCGCGGTTGCCCTCCAGGGAGTCGTACACGGCCACCAGCCGCGGGTGCTCGAACAGAGCGTCGACCACGAGGACAAAGCCTAAGACCGGCGTCACGAGGGCAGGACGTTTACGGACGACGCCATCGGGTTCGGATACACGTCGACTTCGGTGGCCTTCGCGGCCAGCCACACCGGCGTTCCGGCCCGGACGTCCAGGTCGGCCAGCGCGTCGGCCGTCATGTCCACCAGGGCGGACGGCCGCCCGTCGACGGCGAGCCGAGCACGGTCGGCGAGCAACTCCAACCCCGACACGACGCCCGGCCACACGTTGCGCGCGCTCGTCTCCGTCGGCTGCTGCAGGTACACCGTGACGGCCGCGGGGCGCACGGCCACCAACGCACGCTCACCCGCGGCCAGCGAAGACACGGTGCCCGTCAGCGCGCCACCGTCATCCAGCTCGACGGTCGCCCCGGACCGTACGCGGCCGCTGTAGAGGTTGAGCCCCATGAGCCGGGCGACGTACTGCGTCGCCGGGCGACGGGCCACCTCGCGGGCCGTCCCGCGCTGGGTAACTCGACCGTCCTCGATGACGACGAGCCGGTCGGTCATGAGCATCGCCTCGAGCGGGTCGTGGGTGACGACGAGCGTGGGCCCCGTGAAGTCGGCGAGGTGACGGCGCAGCTCGCCACGTGTCTCGAGCCGGGTGCGCGCGTCCAGGGCGGCGAGCGGCTCGTCGAGCAGCAGGAGAGCCGGGGCCGCCGCACGCGCTCGCGCCAGAGCAACGCGCTGAGCCT
>CAXTNQ010000055.1:0-15597 GCA_964245745.1 uncultured Jatrophihabitantaceae bacterium | reverse complement strand
CGCGCGGATAGCCGCGTGGCGCGCCGACCAGGCCCGCGACCGCACCCAAACGCGGCGTCCGGACCTGACAGAGCGCCCGGTCGGTTAGAGCCCGGCCCGGTTCGTGTGGCACCATAGAACGGCTGGGCAGGTGACCCGGCACCCCACAGCTCGGCTCTTGCTCAGTAGCGCGCCGCGAGCTCACATGCGAAGGACGTCGACGATGAACACCCTGGATTCCCTGGATGCGCAGTCGCTGCGCGACGACATCCCGGCCTTCCGTCCCGGGGACACGCTGAAGGTGCACGTGCGCGTCATCGAGGGGTCACGCTCCCGGGTGCAGGTGTTCCAGGGTGTGACGATCCGCCGGCAGGGCGCCGGCGTCCGCGAGACCTTCACCGTGCGCAAGGTCAGCTTCGGCGTCGGCGTCGAGCGCACCTTCCCGGTGCACACGCCGGTGGTGGAAAAGATCGAGGTCGTGACTCGCGGCGACGTGCGCCGGGCCAAGCTGTACTACCTGCGCGATCTGCGCGGCAAGGCCGCCAAGATCAAGGAGAAGCGCGAGCCCGTCGGGCGCTGAGCGCGGCGACGACCTCACGGTATGGCGGTCGACCAGCGTCCTTCCGACGGGCCCGGTTACGAGCCGGAGCCGGGCCCCGGTGACCCGCGGCGATCGGCGGCTGAGGAGTCCGGCACGGCGCCGAGCGACACCTGGCCGCTGCCGCCCGTTTCTCCGCCCGCCGCCGATGCCCCGCCGGCCGGTTCGCCGGCCGCCGGTCCGCAAGCCGCTCGCCGTCGACGGCGTCGGGACAAGAAGGCGCCCTGGTGGGAGCTGCCGGTTCTCATCGCCGTCGCGATCGCCGTCGCCGTGCTCATCAAGACCTTTCTCGTCCAGCCGTTCTACATCCCCTCCGAATCGATGGAGAACACGCTGCACGGCTGTGCCGGGTGTTCCGGTGATCGGATCATCGTCAACAAGCCGATCTACCACCTGCGCGACCCGCATCCCGGGGACATCGTCGTGTTCCGGGCGCCGTCCGACGAGTGGTTCAACGAGCCGTTCCCCGCGGCGCCCAGCAATGCCGTCCTCAAGGGGTTGCGCTGGTTCGGCCAGTTGATCGGCTTCGTGCCTCCGGACGAGCACGACCTGGTCAAGCGGGTGATCGCCACCGGCGGCCAGACGATCAAGTGTTGCGACGCCAGCGGCAACGTCCAGATCAGCGATAACGGACCCGACGGCCCCTGGCGGTCGCTGTCCGAGCCTTACGTGAGCTCGCAGCCGGCCCCGTCCGAGGCGGCGTTCGGTCCGGTGACCGTTCCCCGGGGCCGGCTGTGGGTAATGGGTGACAACCGTGCCCATTCCGAAGACTCACGTTGGCACTATCTGCACGACTTCAAGGACGACGCCGTGCAGAGCACCGTGCCCGACGGGCGGGTCATCGGCAAAGCCGTGATCATCGCGTGGCCACCGTCGCGATGGCGCACGCTCGGCACGCCGCACACTTTCACTGCGGCGGCCGCAAGCGCCGCTGGTTCGGCGCTCGGATCCGCAGCCGTCGTCGCGCCCGTGTTCTGGATCCGACGACGCGGCCGTCGACGGTGACGACGACCGTCGCCCGGGTCGGCGCACGCGTGCTGCTGTTCGACGCGGACGGGCGGGTCCTGCTCATCCACGAACGGCTGGATGATCCGCGCCGTACGCACTGGCTCAC
This sequence comes from uncultured Jatrophihabitantaceae bacterium, assembly GCA_964245745.1. Classification (GTDB taxonomy): domain Bacteria; phylum Actinomycetota; class Actinomycetes; order Mycobacteriales; family Jatrophihabitantaceae; genus CAXTNQ01. Next base: position 13,906 of record CAXTNQ010000055.1, on the reverse strand, counting down.
GCCGGGCGGAGGAGTGGAGGCTGACGAGGATCTGTGGGTCGCGGCGGCTCGTGAACTTGCCGAAGAGACCGGCGTCGTGCTGATCTTCTCGCCCGATGCTCCGGTGGTGCATCGCGAGCGTCGCACCTGGAGCTGGCGCGGCACGGTGTACGACCAGGTCGACCACTACTTCACGGCCACCGTGGCCGTCGGAACAGCGGTCACGCCGACCGCTTTGACGGAAATGGAGCGCCAGACCCTGCTCGGATTCGCCTGGTGGACGTCCGGGGAGCTGCGGGCGAGCGACGAGACATTCGTGCCGCCGTCCATCGCCGACATCGCGGTCCGAGTGTGGGACGGGCGCGGGTAGCCTCGCGGTCGATGGTCGCGTCCGTGCCCGTACTCCGGCCGCCTCGGGTGCTCGTGCGCCGCGACGCCGGTTTGGGCGCGTACGAGCGCGCCCTCTGGCGGGCCGGGTTTCCGGCCGTCGCCGGAGCCGACGAGGCCGGGCGGGGTGCCTGTGCCGGACCGTTGGTGGTGGCGGCCTGCATCCTGCCGCCGACCCGTCGAGGACGGCTCGACGAGGTAGCCGACTCGAAGGTGCTGCCTGCCCCGGTCCGGGCGGAGCTCTACGACGAGATCATGCGGCGGGCCGTGGCCTGCGCCGTGGTGGTGATCCCGGCGGCGGAGATCGACGCCTGGGGCCTGCACGTCGCCAACCTGGCCGGCATGCGGCGGGCCATCGCCGCGCTCGACCCCGCAGCCGGTTACGCCCTGACCGACGGGTTCGCCGTCGGGGGCCTCGGTGTCCCGGCGAGCGCCGTCTGGAAGGGGGACGCGGTGGTCGCCTGCATCGCCGCGGCATCGATCTTGGCCAAGGTGACTCGAGACCGGATCATGACCGCCATGCACGAACGGTTCCCGGCGTATGACTTCGCGCAACACAAGGGGTACGTGACGCCCGAACATGCGGCGGCGCTGGCGGCGCACGGCCCGTGCCCGGAGCACCGCGCGTCCTACGTCAACGTCCGGCGGGCCGCAGCCGTACACACAGCGGGCGGCATGCGGGACAATGGCTACACCATGGACAACGTCGCGGCAGCCGTGCTGCGTGCAGGGCAGGAGATCGCGTGAGCGGGCGAGCGACCGACCGGGAGCTGTGCGAAGAGGTTGGCGGATGAGCAGCGAGGACCTCGAGAACTACGAGACCGAGATGGAGCTGCAGCTCTATCGCGAATACAAGGACATCGTCGCCCAGTTCAGCTACGTCGTGGAAACCGAACGTCGCTTCTACCTGACCAACGACGTGGACCTGCAGCCGCGCACCGCGGACGGCGAGGTGTACTTCGAGTTGACGATGCGCGACGCCTGGGTCTGGGACATGTACCGTCCCGCGCGCTTCGTGAAGACGGTGCGCGTCCTGACCTTCAAGGACGTCAACATCGAAGAGCTCGAGAAGCCGGAACTCGAGCTCCCGGACGCCAAACAGGGCTTCGGCGGCTGAGTTCTGCACAGCCCGCGGGCTGTCGTCCACAGTCCGCGCCCGACCGGGCAAATGGCCGTGATGGCTGGCCAGACTTCCCGGTGTGCGCGCCAAAGATGCCCTCGGACGCTACGGAGAGCTGGTCGCCGAGCGGTACCTGCTCGATCACGGCTTCACGATCATCGACCGCAATTGGCGGTGCCGCGCGGGTGAGCTCGACCTAGTCGCGCGCGAGGGAACGGTCCTCGTCTTCTGCGAGGTGAAGACCCGATCGTCCACGGCGTTCGGGGATCCGGCCGAAGCGGTGAGCAACCGCAAAGCCGTGCGGCTGCAGGGCCTGGCCGTGCAGTGGTTGACCGACCGGCGGGCGAGGGTCGGCGCGGAGTACTGGCCGGAATTGCGGTTCGACGTGGTGTGCGTGCTGCGGCCCCGGCAGGGCGCCGCGAGTGTGCGGCACGTGCGCGGGGCGTTCTGAGTGACCGTCGCTCGCGCCCTCGGCATCGCCCTGCACGGCGTGACCGGACAGGCTGTCGAAGTGCAGGCCGATCTGTCGGCGGGATTGCCCGGGCTGGCGTTCACCGGACTGCCCGACGCGTCAGTGGTCGAGGCACGGGATCGGATCCGTGCCGCGGTGCTCAATACCTGCGGTCAGTGGCCCAATCGCCGGATCACCGTCGCCCTGCTCCCGGCGGACGTACGCAAAGTCGGTTCGCGGTTCGACCTGGCGATTGCGGTGGCGATCCTCGCCGTCGCGCAGGAGATCCCCGCCGGGACGGTCTCGAGGACCGCGTGGATCGCCGAGTTGGGTCTGGACGGGCGGCTGCGTCCGGTGCGCGGCGTGCTGCCCGCGCTCCTTGCCGCCCGGCAGGCCGGCGTCCGGTCGGTGGTCGTCGCCGCCGACGATCAGGCCGAGGCGGCGCTCGTCGGTGGGATCGAGGTGCGCTGCGCACAGGATCTGGCCGAGGTGATCGCCGCGGCACGGGGCCAGACGCCGCTGCCTCCGCCTATGGCCGCGCGTGCCGAGGACGTGCGTGCGTCCGACCTCGACTTGATCGACGTCGCCGGCCAGTCCCCGGCCAAACGGGCGCTGGAGATCTCGGCCGCCGGCGGCCACCACCTGCACCTGACCGGGCCGCCTGGGGCGGGCAAGACGATGCTCGCACGGCGCTTGCCCGGGCTACTGCCGGTCCTCGATGAGGCCGCCGCCCTCGAGGTGACGGCCGTGCATTCGGTGGCGGGGACCCTGCCTCGGGCGGCCACGCTGCTCCGGCGCCCGCCGTTCCAGGCGCCACACCACACGGCGTCGATCGCGGCCCTGGTGGGCGGCGGTTCCGGGCTGGCTCTGCCCGGAGCGATCTCGCTCGCCCACCGAGGCGTGCTGTTCCTGGACGAGGCGCCAGAATTCCACCCGCGGGCGCTGGACGGCCTGCGCGAACCTCTGGAGACCGGCGAGATCTCACTGCATCGCATCGGCGGGACCGTCACCTACCCGTGCCGGTTCCTGCTCGTATTGGCCGGTAACCCGTGCCCGTGCGGTCAGCCGGCCCGCGAGTGTGCGTGCTTGCCGCAGGCCCGACGCCGCCACGCCGCCCGGCTGTCCGGGCCGCTACGGGATCGGATCGATCTGCGGGTGTGGCGGGACCCGGTGCCGACGACGCACCTACTGGGACCGAGCGGCGTCGGTGAACCGACGAGCGTGGTGAGCCGTCGCGTGGTGGCCGCCCGCGCGGCTGCGGCGGAGCGTTGGCGCCCGGCCGGAGCGCAAACCAACGGCGACGTGGCCGGCGGCGTCCTGCGGCGTCCGCCCTGGGCATTGGGCGCGACTGCAGTAGAGCCGGCGCTCCGGTTCCTCGAACGCGGCCAGCTCAGCGCGCGCGGACTCGACCGCGTGTTGCGGGTGGCCTGGACGCTCGCTGACCTGGGCGGCCGTACGAGTCCGGGTGCACCGGAAGTGGCCGAGGCGGTGTATTTCCGGGGCCACGGCGGACAGGGCGTGTGGGCGGCCTGAACGCACCACCGGTGGCCGCCGACGTGGTGATGGCCCGCGCCTACCTCAGCCGGGTGGCCGAACCGGCCAGCATCCCGGTATGGGCCTGTGTACGTCGCGAGGGCCCGGTCGAAGCCGCCGCCTTGATCCGAGCGGGCCGAGTACCGGCTGACGTCCTAGCGGCGACGGAGGGACGACGGACGTCCGCCGATCCCGAAGCCGACCTGGACGCCGCCCAACGTCACGGCATCCAGCTCGTGACCCCCGAGGACGACGCCTGGCCGCACTTCGCTCTGTCGGCGCTGGAGGCGGCCGGCCGGCGTCGGCTGGCCGGTTACCTCGCCGGCGATCACCGGCATCGAGACGGCGGCGAGCCGATCCCGCCGCTGGCGCTGTGGGTACGTGGAGCGGCCGACCTGGCGACCGCCGCCGTGCGCTCGGTGGCGATCGTGGGAGCCCGCGCCGCCAGCGCCTACGGCGAGCACGTCGCCACTGAACTGGGCCATGACCTGGGTCGCGCGGGCGTGAGCGTGCTGTCGGGCGGCGCCTACGGGATCGACGCCGCTGCCCATCGTGGTGCGCTCGTGGCGGGTACCTCGACATGGCTGGTCTCGGCCGGCGGCCTCGACCGTCCGTACCCGATCGCACACGCCGCCCTGTACGAGCAGGTCGCCGGCTCGGGTCTGTTGATCTCCGAACGGCCCCCCGGGTCCGCGCCGCACCGCGGCCGGTTCTTGACCCGCAACCGGTTGATCGCGTCGTTGACGTCGGGAACGGTCGTGGTCGAGGCAGCTCGACGGTCCGGTGCCCTGAACACGGCGCGGCATGCCGTCACCCTCGGTCGTCCGTTGATGGTCGTGCCCGGACCGGTCACCTCCGCCATGTCCGCCGGATGTCACGAGCTGTTGCGTGAACCGGCTCACCAGGCCGTGCTGGTCACCAGCGCCGAAGAGGTTCGTCAGCTCGTGGGCCCGTCCGGCGTGGGCCTGACGACCAACAGCGACGGTTGCGCGTCAGTCGGCGGGGCGAACCATGAGCTACGGGATCGGTTGGACGCGTTGGACGCGACGGCCCGCCAGGTGTTCGAGGGGCTGTCGCCACGTCACTGGGTGCGAGAGGACGAACTGGCGGCGCGAAGTGGCGTCGGTGTCGTCGAGGTCCTACGCGCTCTACCGCCCCTCCAGCTCGCCGAGCTGATCGAGACGTCGCCGGACGGATATCGCATCGCCTCGGCGGTCCGCCGGATGGCCGGGTCGAGATGACGGCGGTCGGACGCTGTTGCGGGCCGGTCTGCATGAGGCGGTGGTCCGCGTGGCGGCTTGACCGGCTGGCCGGCCGAGGGGACGGTCAACCTGATGAGTGCGGCGCGGGACCTGGCTCCGGCGCTGAGCGCCGACCTCGCGCAGTTCGAGAGTTTTCTGCGGTGGGAACGCAATTACTCGGCGCACACGATCCGCGGCTATGTCGGCGACCTCACCGGACTGCTGGCCCACCTGCAGGCGCTCGGGGGTAGCTCGGTCGACGATCTCGACCTGCGGCGGCTGCGCAGTTGGCTCGCGGCCCAGCGCACCGGCGGCGCGGCGCGCAGCACTCTGGCTCGCCGGGCCGCGGCCGCACGTGCCTTCACGGCGTGGGCGTATCGCACCGGGCGGATCGGCACCGATCCCGGCGCTGCGCTCGTCAGTCCCCGTCCGCGTCGCACACTGCCGACCGTGCTCGCGCCGGACGAGGCCGCGGCCCTGTCCGTGCCGCCGTCCTCCGCCGGCCCACAGGTCGAAGCGGTGATCCAACGCGACACCCTGGTCGTCGAGCTGCTGTACGCCAGCGCGCTGCGGGTCGGCGAGCTCGTCGGCCTCGATGTCGACGACGTCGACCGGTCCCGCCGAGTGGTCCGCGTACTCGGCAAGGGAGCCAAGGAGCGCACCGTGCCGTACGGCCTGCCGGCCGATCGAGCCCTGCAGACGTGGCTGGACCGTGGCCGCCCCGAGCTCGCGACTTCGGTCAGCGCCGGTGCCCTGTTGCTCGGCGTACGCGGACGGCGCCTGGACCCCAGGAGCGCTCGCAGGATCGTGCACGCCCGGGTCGCGGCGGTACCAGGAGCCCCGGACACCGGCCCGCACGGGCTGCGGCACACGGCGGCCACCCATCTGCTCGACGGCGGCGCCGACCTGCGTGCCGTGCAGGAGATGCTCGGCCACGCCAGCCTCGCCACCACGCAGATCTACACCCACGTGTCCGTCGAGCGACTACGCGGCACGTACGCGCGGGCCCACCCCCGGGCCTGACCTCAGCGGTGACCGCGGTCGGTCGGTGGTCGGAGGCTCACCGCCACGGTAAGAGCCGAACGGGAGCGAGCGGCCGGAGCAGCGTCAACGGGTCGAAGTAGATCGCGCCGCGCCGCGCCCCCCAGTGCAGGCAGGTATCGGGGTGGCAGGTGCCGTGTTGGCCCCGGACGCGGCCGACCGGCTGTCCGGCGACCACCGCATCGCCCGCCGCAACGAGCGGCACGATCGGTTCGTACTCGGTCCGGATCCCGTCTGGATGCTGGATGACGACCACGCCACGGTCGACGACCGTCCCGGCGAAGCTGATCCGGCCGGCGCCGGCGGCCAGCACGAGATCATCAGCGTGCACCGCAAGGTCGACTCCGCGGTGGCCCGCCGCGTACGGCGAGGGCGGCGGCACGAACGGCCGGACCATCTGCAGGCCGGGCAGCGGGGGTCGGTATCTGCCGACAACGGACCGGCCGGCGGCCGGGGGTGCCAGCGGCCCGAACGACGGCGCGAGCGATCTCGACGTGACGCCGCGCGTGTTTGCGCCGGATCCGTCCCCGCTCGACCCGGCCGCAGCGGAAGGAACGCCGCCCAGGACGCACAACACCACGAGAGCGACGACCCGAGCCCGGTGCACCCGTCCACCGTGCTGCGCGCCGGGGTGGAGTGCCGAGCACCGCGGAGATTGTGGATACCGCTCCGCCGCGTCCACAGACGGCGACTGAGGGTCCCCCCACGGAAGTTAGGAACTTCTTCCGATGCCGAGCGGCTCCTTAGCCGAGCACCGTTGCTCATGACCGGACAACCGCGTCTACGGAGGACACCGTGCACCCGTATTTCCTGACGGCCGAGGCTGACTATCGTCGCGAGCGTCTTTCGCGCCAGCTTCGCAACCGCCATCACACACCTGGACATCCCATCCGCTGGCGCGGGCAGCCGAGCGAGCGGCGGTGGCGCCACGAACCGAGCACCGACTCCGCACGCCACGAGTGACGAGCCGGACGATGCCCGCCGCGGCGACGTCCGAATCGCCGGCCTCTCTGTCGGTGCCGACCACCACAATGGGCGACATGTCGAGACCGCGAACGCCGCTGGTCGGCCGCCGCGCGGAGCTGGCCGACCTGACCGGGTTACTCGACGAGCCCGTATCACGCACGGCCGACTCCGTCGTCATCTCCGGCGACGCCGGCGTAGGCAAGACCCGGCTACTGAGCGAGTTGTGCGCACACGCCGAACAGCTCGGCGTGCTCACGCTGGTCGGCCACTGTCTGGATTTCGGTGATCCCGGCTTGCCCTACCTGCCGTTCAGCGAGGCCTTCGGCTGGCTGGCCCGCGAGCAGCCCGATCGGATCGACCTGGTGCTGCGGGACGTGCCGGCCGTCGCCCGGCTGCTCCCGACCCGGCGGCTGCTCGGCGCGTCCGGCGACGTGGCCGGTGAACGCCTGGACCGCAGCGAGGTCTTCGAGGCGGTACTCGCCGCGCTGCTCGCGCTCGCGGTGGACGGCCCGGTCCTGCTCGTGGTCGAGGACGCACACTGGGCCGACCAGTCGACGCGCGACCTGATCGGCTTCCTGCTCGCCCGCCTGCACGACGACCGGATATCGCTCGTCGTCTCCTACCGCAGCGATGACCTGCATCGTCGGCACCCACTGCGCCACGCCGTCGCACAGTGGGTGCGGTTGCCGCGTGTCCACCGGGTGCAGGTGGGTCCGCTGCCGGCGGGTGACGTGCGCACGCTGATCGCGACGCTGCTTCCGACGCCGATGCCCGAACGGCAGGTCACCCAGATCGTCGAGCGGGCCGACGGCAATCCGTTCTTCGCCGAGGAACTCGTGGCCGCGTCCGAGACCGCACGTGGTGTGACCGCTCCGCTGCCGGCCGAGCTGGCCGAGCTCCTGCTCGTACGACTCGAAGCACTGCCGGAAGCCGCCGCGCAGGTCACCCGGGTGGCCACGGTGGCCGGGCGCCGGGTGACCCACGAACTGCTGTCCGCCGTCGTCGACCTACCCGACCGGGAGCTCGACGCGGCCCTCCGCGACGCCATCGACGGCCACGTCCTCGAGTCCCGCGGCGAGCACGGCTACGGCTTCCGGCATGCGCTGCTCGCCGAAGCCGTGTACGACGACCTGCTGCCCGGCGAGCGCATCCGCCTGCACCGGGCCTACGCCGCCGCCCTGACCAAGGGCGGCATCGACGGCACCGCGGCGGAGCTCGCGCGTCACGCCCGTGAGTCGCACGACCTGGACACGGCCTACGTGGCCAGCGTCCGCGCCGGCGATGAAGCGATGCGCGTGGGTGCTCCGCAGGAGGCGATGCGGCACTACGAGGCGGCCCTGGAACTGGTGTCCCACGCTCCGGCCGACGACGCCGACCGTGGGCGCCTGGTGCGCGACGCCGCCGACGCCGCCTCGTCGGCGGGACATCCGCTACGCGCGATGGAGCTGATTCGCGACGCTCTGGGGCAGCTCCCGGACGACGCGCCACCCGTCGTGCGCGCCAAGCTGCTCTACGACCTGGCCAACGCCGCCTGGGCGCTGGACACCGACGATCCGATCGGTTGGACGACCGAAGCGGTCGGCCTGATGGCGGCCGAGCCGGCCGGGCTGTTCCACACCAAGCTGTTGTCGCTGCACGCGCATGCGGTAGCCGCCATGGGTCGGCCGGAAGCAACTCGTTGGGCGCAGCAGGCCATCGACATGGCGGAGGAGATCGGTCAGCCAGAGGTCGGGGCGGACGCCCGGGCGACGCTGGCCGGGTTGTTGCGCCACGCCGGCCAGCCCTCCGCCGCGGCCCGTGACCTGGTCGCTGTGGTCGACGCGGCTGAGCGGACCGGCCAGCTCGCCGTCGAGCTGAGAGGTCGCTACAGCCTCGGCAATCTGTACTACGAGCAGGGCGACCTCGCCGCCGCCGAGCAGGCGTTCCGGGCTGGCTCGCAGCGCGCGGCTGAACACGGGCGTGAGTGGTCGCCGTTCGGGCTGGGCTGCCTGACGCTGCTCAGCGTGGTCCAGTACGTGCGCGGCGACTGGACGGAGAGTCTGCAGACCGCGGATGTCACCGGACGCGTGCCGCCACCTCTGCCCGAGGCGATCCTCGCCGCCGCCGGTATGGCGGTGCGGGCCGGCCGCGGAGACGTCGACGCCGCGCTTCTGCTGCCCATGCTCCGTCCGTGGTGGGAACGCGACGGCATGATCGCCATCCTCAGCGCCGGCCCGGTCATCGACATGCACGGCCAGCAACGCAACCCAGAGGCGGCGTTCGCGCTGCTACACGAGGTCAGCCAGCTGCTCGTTCGACTCTGGGACGAGGGCGAGCACTATCTGGCCCGGATTCGATTCAGCGCGCTCGCGATGGCCAGCGCAAGCTCCGCCGTCGCGACCCTGCCCGAGCTGCAACGCCGGCAGTGGGTGAGCCGCGCGGCGGTCGAGGTCGAGGCGGGACGCGCGAGCGCTGGGCGCCGCAGGCCCAAGGGACAGCTCGGCGTCGAAGGCGTCGCGTGGGCCGGACGCCTCGAGGCGGAGTGGGCGCGGCTGCGGTGGTTGGCCGGCGTCGACCCGCCGGACCTCGAGTCGCATCTCGAACTGTGGACGACGTCGGTTGCCGACTTCGGGTACGGCGACCGCTACGAACAGGCGCGCTCGCAGACCCGACTCGCGGCCGTACTGCGTGCGGCCGGCCGCATCGAGGACGCCCAGGAGCAGGCGGCGTTGGCCCGGCAGGTGGCCCGTGACCTACAGGCGCAGCCGCTGCTCGACGAGCTCCGCGTCCTCGGGACGTCCCGCCGGCCGGGAGCGAGCTCCGCGGAGGACGGCGACGCGACGCTCACCGCCCGCGAGCACGAAGTCCTGCGGCTACTGGTCGAGGGCCGCACCAACCGGCAGATCTCCGAGCAGCTTTACATCAGCGCCAAGACGGTCAGCGTGCACGTCTCGAACATCCTGGCCAAGCTGGAGGTGAGCAGCCGCGCCGAGGCGGCGGCCCTGGCTCGACGCGAGCGGCTGGTCTGAACCGCCCGGACCGACCGGACCACACCCGACCGCGAACGCCAGGCGTCGCCCGCTGGCTGTCGTCACGGCTCGCGGCTTATACTCGTGCTGCGCCTCGCTCCGGCGAGGTGACTTCGCGTGCCCGCCCGGCCCTGTCGGGTAGGCGGCCAACCTCGGTCCAGCTCGCAAGCTGGCGGCTGGCCGTGACACCGGGCACCAGGGCGGCGGCCCGCCGGGCCGTCCGCGACAACCGAGGGCCGCCCGCAGGGGCACGACGGAACAGGGAGGACGACCGGCATGGCCGTCGTCACCATGAAGGACATGCTCGACTCCGGTGTTCATTTCGGACATCAGACCCGGCGCTGGAACCCGAAGATGAAGCGATTCATCCTCACCGAGCGCAACGGCATTTACATCATCGATCTGCAGCAGACGCTGTCCTACATCGATCGGGCTTTCGAGTTCGTCAAGGAGACGGTCGCGCACGGCGGCAGCGTGCTGTTCGTCGGCACCAAGAAGCAGGCGCAGGAAGCGATCGCCGACCAGGCCACGCGCGTCGGCATGCCGTACGTCAACCAGCGGTGGCTGGGCGGGATGCTGACGAACTTCTCGACGGTGCACAAGCGGCTGCAGCGGCTCAAGGAGCTGGAGTCGATGGAGCAGACCGGGTGGGAGGGCACGGCCACCAAGAAGGAACAGCTCATGCTGACCCGGGAAAAGGACAAGCTGGAGCGCACGCTCGGCGGCATCCGGGAGATGAACCGGGTGCCCAGCGCCGTGTGGGTCGTCGACACGAAGAAGGAGCACATCGCGGTCGGCGAGGCGCGCAAGCTCGGCATCCCGGTGATCGCCATCCTGGACACCAACTGCGATCCTGACGAGGTCGACTACAAGATCCCGGGCAACGACGACGCGATCCGTAGCGCGGCTCTACTGACCCGGGTCATCGCCGATGCCGTCGCCGAGGGCCTGATCTCGCGGGCAGCAGCGGCCGCCAACGCGGGCCGGGACGAGAAGCCGGAACCGGGTCGGGTCGGCTCGGACGAGCCTCTGGCCGCCTGGGAGCAGGACCTGCTCGCGCCGGCCGGCCTGCAGCAGTCGGACGAGTCGCCGCAGACCGCCGCCGAGGAGCAGCGGGTGCAGGGCGACGTATCCGGCGGGGACGCCGCCGAACTGGCTGAGGCCGTTGACGAGGCAGGCCCGGCGGCGAGCGCGACCGCGCTTCCGCAGGCGTCCGGATCCTCGCAACTGATGTCCTGACCCGAACGAAGACCGACGAACACCGACGACTGACGAACACCGAGGAACGAGAGATGGCACAGATCAGCGCCGCTGACGTCAAGCGGCTTCGCGACGCCACGGGCGCCGGCATGATGGACAGCAAGAAGGCGTTGGACGAGGCCGGCGGCGACTTCGACCAGGCGGTCGAGATCCTGCGAGTCAAGGCCGGCGCCAAGGTGGCGCGTCGTGGCGCGGAGCGCAACGCCTCCAACGGGCTCATCGCGGCTGCCGAAGGCGCCATGATCGAGCTGGCGTCGGAGACCGACTTCGTGGCCAAGAACGAGCAGTTCCAGACCCTCGCCGGGGACATCGTCGCGCACTTTGCGGCCTCTTCGGCCGCCGACGTCGCCGCACTGCTCACCGAGACGCTTCGGGACGGGCGAACCGTTGCCGAGAACATCGACGTCCTGGCCGGTGTCATCGGCGAGAAGCTCGAATTGCGGCGTGCGGTCAAGGTGGACGGGCAGGTCGCCGAGTACCTGCACAAGAAGGCTGCGGACCTGCCACCGCAGGTCGGCGTGCTCGTGCAGTTCACCGGCACGGATCTGCAGGCGGCGCGCGGCGCGGCCATGCAGGTCGCAGCCATGCGCCCGCGGTACCTCGCCCGGACGGACGTTCCGTCCGACGTCGTCGACAACGAGCGCCGCGTTCTCGAAGCCAAGGCGCGGGAAGACGGCAAGCCGGAGGCGGCACTGCCGAAGATCGTCGACGGCATGCTCAACGGCTTCTTCAAGGACAACGTGCTGCTCGAACAGGCGGCGGTGCAGGACAACAAGAAGACGGGTCGGGCGCGGCGGGCGCCCGCCGGTGTCCTGGCCCCGGCGTTTGCCCACGCGCGGGCCGGCGGCCCCACCGGCGGCGCCCGGCCCGCGGAGCTGGGGCAGGATCGACGGCAGGTCGCACCGACGAAGGAGTCGCCGATGACCGAAAGTTGGCCGGCACCAGCACCTGCGTACCGGCGGGTGATGCTCAAGCTCTCCGGTGAGGTGTTCGGTGGGGGAGCGGTCGGAGTCGATCCCGATGTGGTGCAGTCGCTCGCCCAGCAGATCGCCGAGGTGGTCCGCGGCGGTACGCAGGTAGCCATCGTCGTCGGCGGCGGGAACTTCTTCCGCGGCCCGGAGTTGAGTCAGCGCGGCATGGAGCGCAGCCGCGCCGACTACATGGGCATGCTGGGCACGGTGATGAACTGCCTGGCGCTGCAGGACTTTCTCGAACAGGCCGGCATCCCGACCCGCGTGCAAACCGCGATCACCATGGGCCAGGTGGCGGAGCCGTACATCCCGCGCCGGGCCGAGCGGCACCTCGAGAAGGGTCGCGTCGTCATCTTCGGCGCGGGCGCGGGCATGCCGTACTTCTCGACGGACACGGTGGCGGCCCAGCGAGCACTCGAGATCAGCTGCGAGGTCCTGCTGCTCGGCAAGAATGGCGTGGACGGAATCTACGACGCCGACCCGCGCACGCACCCAGAGGCGGTCAAGTTCGACACCATCAGCTACGACGAGGTGCTGGCACGCGGCCTTGCGGTGGCCGACGCGGCGGCGTTCAGCCTGTGTCGGGAGAACGGCATGCCGATCGTCGTCTTCAGCCTGGACGACGGGAACATCGCCCGGGTGGTGCGCGGTGAGAAGATCGGCACGCTGGTGAGCCATGCCAGCTGACGAGGAGGCGAGCGTGATCGACGAGACGCTGTTCGAGGCCGAGGAAAAGATGGAGAAGGCCGTCCACGTGGCGCGTGACGAGCTGGGCGGCCTGCGCACGGGGCGCGCGTCCGCGAACAGCTTCGCGCGGCTAGTCGTCGACTACTACGGCGCGCCCACCCCGATACCGCAGATGGCGTCCGTCTCGGTACCCGAAGCGCGCATGGCGATCATCAAGCCCTACGACGCCAACCAATTGCGCCCGATCGAAAAGGCCATCCGCGACTCCGACCTCGGGGTCAACCCGACGAACGACGGCACGATCATCCGGGTGGTGTTCCCGCAGCTCACCGAGGAACGCCGTCGCGACCTGGTCAAGGTGGCGCGGCACCGCGGCGAGGACGCCAAGGTGTCGATCCGGTCGGTGCGTCGCCACACGAAGGACGCGCTCGACCGCCTGGTCCGCGACGGCGACGCGGGGGAGGACGAGGTGCGCCGCGCCGAAGGAGAGCTGGACCGCACCACCACCAAGTACACCGCCCAGGTCGACGACGTCGTCAAGGCCAAGGAAGCCGAACTGCTCGAGGTGTGATCGTGCGATCCACCGCCTCCGACGCATCCACGGCTATCGGCTCGTCCTCGTGAGACACCCGTGATCCGCCCATGAGACCCGAAGAGGCATCTCGTCCCCGGACCGGAGGACGGCACCGTAGTCGCGGCGACGAGACCGACGACGACGCGTGGCTGCGCGACCTAGCCGCTGACCGTGACGCAACACAACAGACCGGGCGACATCACTTTCCGGAGCTGGCCGACGTCCCGGTAGCCGAGGACATCACGCTCACGCAGCCGCTGGATGTGAGGGCTGGGGCGGTGTCCGACATCGCCGCAGTGGTGCCCGACACCGCCCGCGCTACAGCGGACGAGGCGCTCACCGAGCGCATTCCGCCGCTGGTCCCGGCACCGGAGGTACCCCGTCGATCCCGGGCCGGGCGCAACCTGCCGGCCGCCATCGGCGTCGGCGTGGGGATCGGCGCGGCGATCGTCGCCAGCCTGCTGATCTACCGGCAGTCCTTCGTGTTCCTGCTCGTCGTCGTGATCCTCTACGGGATCTGGGAGCTGGCGGCAGCAATCGGCACCGTCGAGGCCCGACCGCCCCTCGCCCCCTTGCTCGTGGGCACGGTGGCCATGGAGGCGGCGGCGTGGTTCCGGGGACCGAACGGCCTGGTCGTCGCCCTGCTCGTCCCCGTCGGCTACGGGGTCTCCGGCGCCGTCGACCGGTG
>CAXTNQ010000054.1:0-15734 GCA_964245745.1 uncultured Jatrophihabitantaceae bacterium | reverse complement strand
CGGCCGAAGAGGACGACGACTGTCTCTGGGCCTGGGGGTTGTCCTCGTCCTGCTGACCGTGCTCGGCGGACGCCTCGTCCAACTCCAAGGCTTCGACCACGCCGGATTCGCCGCGGCCGCCGCCGCCCAACGCGTCCACACGGTGCAGCTGCACGCCCTGCGCGGGCGGATCGTCGACCGCAACGGCACGGTGCTGGCCTATACCGACGCCGCGCAGGACATCACCGTCGATCCGACCCAGATCAAGGCGACCGACCGACTCGCGGACGCCGTCGCTCTGTCGCCGCTCGTCGGCCGCAGCATCGACCAGGTGGCGCAGACGCTCGCCGGTCCAGGACGCTGGGGTCTGATCGCCCGCGGGGTGAGCGCCGAGGCGACACTGGAGATCGACAAGCTGGGTCTGTCGGGGATCTACAGTCAGCCCAGCACGCAGCGGCACTACCCCGGCCAGGCGACCGCCGGCAACGTCCTCGGCCTCGTCCGCGCCGACGGGTCGGGAGCCGCGGGTATCGAGCAGCAGTACAACGACGTGCTCTCCGGTCAGGACGGCCACGTGACCTTTGCGGCCGACGCGGCCGGCAATATGAATCCCAGCGGTCCGACCGAACGGGTCAATCCGCGCGACGGCGGCACGGTTCGGCTGACGATCGATCAGGACCTGCAGTACACCGTCCAGGGTTACCTCGACGCGGCCGTCACGGCGTCGCAGGCCCGCAGCGGTCAGGTGGCCATCCTCGACGCCCATTCCGGTGAGGTGCTGGCGCTGGCCTCGTCCAACACCTACGACTCCGGCGATCCGTCGACGGTCCGCTCCGGCGCGCTGCTGAACGCGCCTATCCAGTCGATCTTCGAGCCCGGCTCGGCGAACAAGGTCGTCACGTTCTCGGCGGCGATCGAGAAGGGCGTGATCACCCCGTCGTCGGTATACAACGTGCCCGACGAGATCGTGGTGAACGGCACCCATGTGTCCGACGCGTGGGTGCACCCCACCCAACCATTCACCGCTACGGGAATCCTCGCCCGCTCGTCGAACGTCGGCACCCTGACCATTGCGCAGCAACTCGGCCCGACGGTGTGGCGGGATTATGAGAGCCGGTTCGGTATCGGCGAGCAGACGGGCGTCGAGCTCCCCGGCGAGTCGGCGGGCATTCTCCCCGAGCAGCGGGACTGGTCGTCCGCCTCGTTCGCGAACCTGCCGATCGGACAGGGCGAGGCGATGACCGTGCTGCAGCTGGCCGGCATGTACCAGACGATCGCGAACGACGGGGTGCGGGTGCCCGCGCGGGTCGTGGCGTCCGTGACGAAGTCGGACGGGTCGACGCAAGCGACCGCGCCGCCGGCCGGCGTTTCGGTCGTGACCCCGAAGACGGCGCAGACCGTGCGAACGATGCTGGAGTCGGTGACGCTCGCCGGCGGCACCGGCACGCGCGCGGCCATTGCCGGGTACCGGATCGCCGGCAAGACGGGCACCGCGCAGCAGCCCGACCCGGCACGCGGCGGCGCGTACAGCAACAGCATGTACTGGGACACCTTCGCCGGGATCGCGCCCGCCGACCGCCCGCAGTTCGTGGTGGCCATCATGATCGACAACCCGGCACACGGGTTGCACGGCGGGGACGTGGCCGCGCCGCTGTATCAGCAGATTGCGACCTACGAACTGCAGCACGCGCGCATCGCACCGACCGGATCGTTGTCGCAGCACGTACCGCTGTACGCCTGCACCCCGCAGGTGCGTCAGGCCTACGGCACTAGCCTGTGCTGACGTGCCGGTCGCCACGCAGTTCGCTGCCTCGCCTCGCCCGGCTCAGGTCACGCCCACTCCGGTCGCCGCGCTCGCCCTGCTGGCGCGAGGTCGGCTGATCGGTCCGGACGTCCGGGTGACCGGCATGACGGCGAACAGCGGTCAGGTCCGGCCGGGTGACCTGTTCGCCGCGGTACCGGGACGGTCCGGCCACGGCGCGCGGTTCGCGGCGGCCGCGGTGGAGTCCGGCGCCGTCGCGGTGCTTACCGACGAGGCAGGCGCGGCCGTCCTCGCCGCCACCGTCCCGGTGGTCGTCGCGGACGAGGTGCGCACGTGGCTGGGGCCGGTCGCCGCCGCCGTGTACGGCACGCCGAGCTCCTCCCTCGCGGTCGCGGGCGTGACCGGGACGAGCGGCAAGACCACGACGACCTACCTCGTGCGCGCCGGGCTGAACGCCGCCGGCCGGACGTCCGGGCTCATCGGCACGGTGGGCACCGTCATCGGTGACGAGACGTTCGGTCCCGGCCTCACGACGCCCGAGGCCCCGGACCTGCAGGCGTTGCTGGCCGTCATGGTCGAGCGCGGCGTCGACGGCGTCGCGATGGAGGTGTCGAGTCACGCGCTGGCCCTACACCGGGCCGACGGGATCGAGTTCGCGGTCGGTGCGTTCACCAACCTGTCGCAGGACCACCTCGACTTCCACGCCGACATGGCGGAGTACTTCGCGGCAAAGGCTCGGTTGTTCGACGGCCGCAGCCGCACGCCGATCGTGGTCGTCGACGACGAGTGGGGCCGCCGTCTGGTCCGGCCGGAAACGATCACCGTCGACACGCTGGGCGCCGTGGCGATGTGGCAGGCCCGCGACGTGCAGGACGCGGCGGCCGGCGGGACGGCGTTTCGGGCCGTCGGTCCCGGCGTCGACGTCGCGGCCGGATCCGTCATCCCTGGTCGGTACAACGTGGTCAACGCCCTGCTGGCCTTGGCCATTCTCGATGCCCTGGGCGTCCCCGCCGACGTGGCGGCGCCGGCCGTCCGGGCCGCGACGGTGCCGGGCCGCATGGAGCGCGTCGACGCCGGCCAGCCCTACCTCGCGGTCGTCGACTACAGCCACAAGCCGGCTGCCGTGGCCGGCGCGCTCACGGCGCTCCGGCGGCAGACCCGCGGCCGGCTCATCGTCGTCCTGGGCTGCGGAGGCGACCGTGACCAGGCGAAACGCGCCGTGATGGGCGAAGTGGCCGCCCGTGGAGCCGACCTGCTCGTCGTCACCGACGACAATCCACGTTCGGAGGACCCGGCGGTCATCCGCGCTGCCGTGCGCGCCGGTGCGCTCGGCGTGCCGGCGAGCCAGCGCGGAGAGGTCGTGGAGGTCGGCGACCGCGCCGCCGCCATCGCCACCGCCGTCGCCGCGGCGAGCCCGGGCGACGCCGTCCTGGTCGCCGGCAAGGGCCATGAGACCGGCCAGGAGGTCGGTGGTGTCACGTACCCGTTCGACGATCGGGTGGCCCTGCGCCGGGCGATCACGGCGGCGAGCCGGTGATCAGCCTGTCGCTGGCCGAGATCGGCCGCATCGTCGGCGGTGAGCTGTCGGCGCTCACGTCGCCCGACGCGTTGGTCACCGCGCCGGTCGCGTTCGACTCCCGGCAGGTCCGGCCCGGCGGCCTGTTCCTGGCCATCCGCGGCGAACACGCCGACGGTCATGATTTCGCAGCGGACGCGGTCGCCGCGGGTGCGGTGGGCGCCATCGTCACCTCGCCGGTGGCCGCACCGAGCATCCGGGTGGACGACCCGCTGGCGGCGGTCGCCTCGTTGGCGGCAGCGGTGGTGCGGCGCCTGCCCGACCTGACCGTCGTCGGCATCACGGGCTCGTCGGGCAAGACGTCCACGAAGGACCTGGTGGCCCAGTTGCTCGAACCGGCCGGCCCGACGGTGGCGCCCCCCGGCTCGTACAACAACGAACTGGGACTGCCCTACACCGTGTTGCTTGCCGACCCGTCCACCCGCTATCTCGTGCTCGAGTTCAGCGCGCGAGGCGTCGGGCACATCCGGTACCTGACCGAGGTCGCCCCGCCGCAGCTCGGAGTCGTGCTCAACGTGGGGCATGCGCACGTCGGCGAATTCGGCTCGCAGCAGGCGATCGCGCAGGCGAAGGGCGAATTGGTCGAGGCGTTGCCGGCGGACGGCGTGGCCGTGCTCAACGCCGACGATGCGCTCGTCGCCGCGATGGCCGCGCGGACGTCAGCCGAGGTGGTCACCTTCGGCCGCGGACCCCGCGCCGACGTCCGGGCCGAGGACGTGGAGGTCGATCCGCTCGGCCGGCCGTCCTTCGTGCTGCACGCCATGGAAACCCGCCATCGGGTGCGGCTGGGCCTGACCGGCGCTCACCAGGTCGACAACGCCCTGGCGGCAGCGGCCGTCGCCCTCGAGTGCGGCCGGACCGTGCCCGAGGTCGCCGCAGGACTCGAGACCGCCCGGCCCCGATCGCGTTGGCGCATGGAGATCACCGAGCGCGCGGACGGGGTCGTCGTGCTCAACGACGCCTACAACGCCAACCCCGAGTCGGTACGCGCGGCGCTGACCACCCTGGCCGGCATCGGCCGGTCGACCGGCGCCCGTACCGTGGCCGTCCTGGGGCCGATGGCCGAGCTCGGACCGCTCGCGCAGAGCGCCCACGAACAGATAGGGCAACTGGCGTTACGTCTGGGGGTGACCGAGCTGCTGGCGGTCGGTGAGCCGGCGCGCGCCATCGTGGACGGTGCGCCGGCCGGCCCAGGATCCGGCTACGGCGTGTGGGTGCCGGATGTCGACGCCGCGGTCGCGCGGTTGAGCGACACGCTGCGGCCCGGTGACGTGGTCCTGGTCAAGGCGTCCCGGTCGGCGCGGCTGGAGCGCGTGGCGTTCGCGCTGACCGAGAACGTGCCGGACCGACCGGCGGAGGTCGGCCGCGCGTGAAGACCATCCTGCTGGCGGCCGTGGCGTCGCTGTTGTGCTCGATCCTGTGCACTCCGCTCGTCGTCACGTTCTTCCGCCGGCACGGCTTCGGGCAGGAGATCCGCAACGACGGTCCGCCGACCCACATGGTCAAGCGCGGCACGCCGACCATGGGTGGGGTGGCGATCGTCGCCTCGACGGTCTTCGGCTACCTGGTCGCCCATGTGCCCGACCTGTTCAACCGCGGCTCGCCTACGGTCTCCGGGCTGCTGCTGCTGTTCGTGATGGTGGGGCTCGGCCTCGTCGGCTTCCTCGACGACTTCATCAAGATCCGCCGGCAGCGCAGCCTCGGTCTGCGGGCCCGCGCGAAGTTCGGTGGTCAGCTGCTCGTCGCTGTGATCTTCGGGGTCCTCGCTCTCCAGTTCCGCAACCAGCTGGGCCTGACTCCCGGTTCCACGCATATCTCGTTCGTCCGCGACATCGGGCCACTGGCCGTCGGCGGCGTCGGGTTCGTAGTCCTGACCTACCTGATTGTCGCCGCGACATCGAACTCGGTGAATCTGACCGACGGCCTCGACGGGCTGGCGGCCGGCGCCTCGGCCATGGTGTTCGGCGCGTACACGCTGATCACGTTCATCCAGTCGCGGAACTCGTGCGGCGTGGCTGTGCAGCTCGCCGGCTGCTACGACGTGCGCGATCCGCTCGATATCGCGATCGTGTCCGCGTCGGCGATGAGTGCGTGCTTCGGATTCTTGTGGTGGAACGCGTCACCGGCGCAGATCTTCATGGGCGACACCGGCTCGATGGCCCTCGGCGGTCTGATGGCCGCCATCGCCATCCTGTCCCGTACGGAGCTGCTGCTCGTCGTCCTCGGCGGCTTGTTCGCCGTCGTCACGCTGTCCGGGTTGATTCAGGCCGGCTGGTTCAAGTACACCCGGCGACGAACCGGGGTGGGACGGCGGGCGTTCAAGATGTCGCCGATCCACCACCACTTCGAGATGTCCGGCTGGCACGAGGTGACGATCATCGTGCGGTTCTGGATCGTCGCGGGCCTCGCGGTGGCCTTCGGCATGGGCCTGTTCTATGCCGAGTTCATCGGCCATGGCTGAGCCGAGTCCATCGGACGCCGCGGCGTGGCGTGGTCGGACCGTGCTGGTGTGCGGGGTCCGCCTGGCCGGCGTAGCGGCGGCGCGGGCCCTGCTGGCGCGGGACGCGCACGTTCGGCTGGTCGACCGTGAGCACACGCTCGCGGTTGACGAGCTCGAGGCGGCCGGCGCGCGGTACATCGGAGATCCCTCGGCTTTACCGCACGACGTCGAGCTGGTGGTCACCTCGCCGGGCCTGCGTCCCGACCATCCATTGCTGCTCGACGCGGCGCGGGCCGGCGTCGAGGTCGTGGGGGAGCTGGAGTTCGCCTGGCGGCTGCGCGGGCCCGGCGCGGCGCCGTGGCTGGTCGTCACCGGGACGAACGGCAAGACCACCACGGTGCGGATGCTCGAGTCCATCCTGCGCGCCGACGGCCGGGCGGCGCTCGCGGTCGGCAACGTCGGCGTGTCGGTGATCGACGCGGTCGACGCCGGTCTGCGCTACGACGTGCTGGCCGTCGAGGCGTCGAGCTACCAGCTGCACTGGTCGTCCAGCATCACGCCCGCCGCCGGAGTTGTGCTGAATCTGGCGCCGGATCATCTCGACTGGCACGGCTCGTTTGCCGCCTATGCCGCCGCCAAGACCCGCGCGTGGACCGGCGGCATACGGATCGCCAACGTCGACGACGGATATGTCGCCGAGCTCTTCGCGAACGTCACGGGGCGGCGGGTGGGCACCACGCTCGACGTCCCTGGCGGCGGTGAACTCGGAATCGTGGACGAGCGGCTCGTCGACCATGCCTTCGGGGCCGACGTCGTCCTGGCCGAGGTCGCCGACGTACGCCCTCCGGGCCGGCATAACGTCGCCAATGCGTTGGCCGCGGCGGCGCTGGCGCGCAGCGTCGCTGTCGCGCCCGAAGCGGTCGGCCGCGGGTTACGCGCGTTCGAACCCGATCCGCACCGCAACGAACTCGTCACGGTCGAGGGCGGCGTCCGGTACGTGGACGACAGCAAAGCCACCAACCCGCACGCCGCGGCCGCGTCGCTCCTGGCGTACCGCCCGGTCGTCTGGATCGCCGGCGGCCAGCTCAAGGACGCTCCCGTGGACGAGCTGGTGCGCAGCGTGGCCGACCGGCTGCTCGGTGTCGTCCTGCTCGGCATCGACCGAGCTCAGATCGCCGACGCACTGCGCCGACACGCGCCCCAGGTTCCGATGATCGACGTCTCGACCGGCGACGATGAGGTCATGACGGAGGTGGTGCGCGCGGCGACGAGCCTCGCCCGCCCGGGCGCGACCGTGCTACTGGCGCCCGCCGCCGCCTCCTACGACATGTTCAGCGGGTACGCCGCGCGGGGCGAGGCGTTCAGCGCGGCGGTGCGCGCCCTGTCCGTCGCGTGACCGCGACCCAGGTCACGGGCCGATCGACGGCCGTGGTCCGTGGCATCAGGCGCTACCTCGACCGCCCGTACACCTCGGTCCAGCTGTTGCTCCTCGCCGGCGCCGGCCTCATCACCTTCGGCGGCCTCATGGCCGCCTCCACAACCATTGCTGCGGCTAACGGTTCGGGCGGGTCGGTATGGGCGCAGTTGATCAAGCAGGTGTTCTTCCTGATCGTCAGCGTCCCCCTGTTCTACCTGGCGATTCGCCTGCCGCCGCGCGCCTACCGGGTTCTCGCCTATCCGCTGCTGGCGGTGGCGGTCCTCTCGCTGCTCGCGGTGCTGGTGCCCGGCATCGGCGTCTCCGCCTACGGTGCGCGCCGCTGGGTCGACCTCGGGCCGCTCGAGGTGCAGCCGTCGGAGTTCGCCAAGCTGGCCATCCTGCTGTGGGGAGCTGACCTGCTGGCTCGCAAGCGCGCGCTGGGAACGTTGCGCCGAGCCCGCCACCTGTTCGTCCCTCTCGTGCCCGGCTTCCTGCTCGTCATCGCCTTGGTCATGGCCGAACCCGACCTCGGCACCACGCTGTGCTTCGTGCTGATCCTGCTCGGCCTGCTCTGGACGGTCGGCGCACCGCTGCGGTACTTCCTCGCCGCGTTGCTCACCGCCGTCGCCGGCCTGGGGGTGCTCGCGGTGAGCGCGCCCTACCGGCTGCAACGGCTGCTGACCTTCACCGATCCGTTCAAGGACCCACAGTTCACCGGCTACCACACCGTCGAGGGCATCTACTCGCTCGCGTCCGGCGGCTGGTTCGGCGTGGGACTGGGCAACGGGACGTCGAAGTACCTATGGGTGCCGAACGCGAACACCGACTACGTGTTCTCCGTCATCGGCGAGGAGCTCGGCCTGATCGGGTCGGTGACAGTGCTCGGGCTGTTCGGGTTGTTCACCTACGCCGCACTGCGCATCTCGCGGCGCAGTACCGACCCGTTCGCCCGGTTGGCCGCCGGAACCGCCGCGATCTGGATCTGCGGCCAGGCGGTGATCAACATGGGATACGTGACCGCGCTGCTGCCGGTCACCGGCATCCCGTTGCCCTACATCTCGGTGGGGGGAGCCTCGCTGCTCTCGGCGATAGTCGTCCTCGGCATGCTCGTCTCGTTCGCGCGTACCGAGCCCGCGGCCGCGGCCGCCGCTCACCGCGCCGCCATCGCCGGCCAGCGATCGCGCGTCGAACGCTGGCTCCGGCTGCCGGTGCCCAAGCCCTTCGTCGCGCCGAAACGTCGGACCGTGCCGACCCGCGCCGCGCAGCCGGTCGCTCGTCCGGCTACCGTGCATCGGCTGACGTCGGCTCCCCGGACGGCGGCGGCCTATCCCGAGCGAGCGCGGAGGCGGGCGTGAGCATGGCGCCAGTGCGCGACGCCGACGGGGATCGTCCCGTCGACTGGACCGCGCCCGGCGCTGCCCTCGTCCGTAGCGCCGCGAGCGATGTCGTGCCGCCGCTCGCCGGCCTGGGTCGCGTCCACATCATGGGCGTGGGCGGCGCCGGGATGAGCGGCCTCGCGCGCATCCTGGTCACTCGGGGCGTCGCGGTGAGTGGATGCGAGGCTCGCGACTCGGCGAGCGTGTCGGCGCTGCGCGCGCTGGGCGTCGAGGTGTTCATCGGCAACTCCCCGGACCACCTGGCGGCGGCCGACAGCTTCGTCTACACCACGGCGATCAACCCCGAACATCCGGAGTTCGTTGCCGCGCGGGCGAGCGGCAAGCCGGTCCTGCGCCGAGCGGCGGCGCTGGCCGCCGGGCTCGAAGGGCAGCGTTGCGTGGCCGTCGCCGGCACCCACGGCAAGACGACCACGACTTCGCTGCTCACTGTCGCCCTCCAGGCCGCCGGCCTGGACCCGTCCTTCGCGATCGGCGGCAACCTCTACGAGTCCGGCCTTAACGCGCACTACGGGACGGGCGAGCTGGCCGTCGTAGAGGCGGACGAGAGCGACGGCTCGTTCCTCCTGATGCACCCCGAAGCGGCCGTGGTCACCAACGTCGAAGCCGATCATCTGGAGAACCACGGCGACCTCGAAGGCATCCACCGGGCGTTTCGGCTCTTCGTCGAGCGGCTCAGCCCCGGCGGGTTGCTCGTCGCCAGCGCCGACGACCCGGGAGCGCAACGCGTAGCCGCGTACGCGCGCGACGAGGGCCGCACCGTCGTGACCTATGGCGAAAGCGTGGACGCCGACGTCCGGATCGATCACCTGATCGAACGTGCCGACGGCGTCGAGTTCGTCGCCACCGGTCGTGCCTTTCCGCGCACCGTTGTGCGGGTCGGGGCGCTGGTCGGACGGCACATGGCGCACAACGCCACCGCGGCGCTCGTGCTCGCGCGCCACCTCGGGGTGGCGGCACAGGACGCGGCGGCGGCCTGGTCCACTTTCCAGGGCGTCCACCGGCGCTTCGAGTTCCGCGGGAGCGCAGGCGGTGTGCGCGTATACGACGACTACGCACACCACCCGACGGAGGTCGCCGCGGCGCTGCGTGCGGCCCGGGCTGCGATCGCGCCCGGCGGCCGACTCGTCGCCGTCTTCCAGCCCGGCACGTACAGCCGCACACAGACCTTTGCGCACGAGTTCGGTGCGGCCATGTCGCTCGCAGACGTCGCGGTGGTCATGGACATCTTCCCGGCCCGCGAGCTACCCATCCCCGGTGTGACCGGGGAGCTGATCGCTCGGCAGGTCACCCTCCCGCGAGCCGAGGTGATCTACGAGCCGCACTACGCCGACATCCCCCGACGGCTGGCCGCCGTCACCCGGCCGGGTGACGTGGTCGTGACGATGGGCATTGGGGACGTCTATCTGCTCTGCCCGCAGATCGTGGCGGCAGTGGGCGCCCGCGCCGACCTCGAGTCGTGACCGCGCCGACCCGCACCACGCGGTCCCGGACTTCCCTCGCGCCGGAGCCCGCGTCCCCGGCCGGACCGCGGGTGCCGCGGCGCGTGCTCATCGTCATCGCGACGGTGGTGGCCGTGAGTCTGCTGGGCTGGCTGGTGCTCTTCAGTCCGGTGCTCGGCGCCCAACACGTCGTCGTGCACGGCACCAGTCGCCTCTCCGTGGCCCAGGTACGTGACGCGGCACGGGTGCCGTCCGGTCGTCCGTTGCTTCGGCTCGACGCGGGCGCCATTCAAAAGCGAGTGACGGCCCTGCCCGAGGTGGCGACCGCGCGGGTTCGGTCGGACTACCCGTCCACGGTGGTAATCACGATCACCGAGCGGGTCGCGGTCGGCTACGTGCTCCGGGACGGCACCATCGAGCTCGTCGACCGGACCGGCACCCAGTTCCGGCGGGCCAGCGCCCTGCCGCCCGGGTTGCCGCAGTTCGATCTGCCCTCCGGAGCCGACGGCGTGCCGGCCGGCCAGGCGGTAGCGACCGTGGCCGCCAGCCTGCCGCCCACTGTGCTCAGCCAGTTGCTGACCGTCCGCGCCACGTCGCCGTCGGACGTGACGCTCGTCCTGCGCGATCAGCGGACGGTGCGGTGGGGGAGCGCGCAACGCAGTGCCGATAAGGCTCGGTTGCTTCCCGTGCTGCTCGGCCGGCCAGGAAAGGTGTTCGACGTCAGCGACCCCGACGAGGTCTTCGCGCGCTAGCCCGGCCGGCGGCGTGTCGCGGCGCGCCTCCCGAGTCGGCCACGAGGGCGCCTCTACCGTCACAACCACCTCAGAGGTTGACATAACGTTAAGGGTCTACTTCAGGGTAAGAGTTCGAGCCATCGCGAGCGGCGAGCAACGAGGAGTCGACGGATGACCGCACCGCACAACTACCTGGCCGTCATCAAGGTCGTGGGCGTCGGCGGCGGCGGCGTGAACGCCGTCAACCGGATGATCGAGGTCGGGCTGAAGGGCGTCGAGTTCATCGCGGTGAACACCGACGCGCAGGCGCTGCTGATGAGCGACGCCGACGTCAAGCTGGACGTCGGCCGCGAACTCACCCGCGGGCTCGGTGCCGGCGCCCAGCCCGACGTGGGCCGCAAAGCGGCTGAGGACCACCGCGACGAGATCGAAGAGGTCCTCAAGGGCGCCGACATGGTGTTCGTCACCGCGGGCGAGGGTGGTGGCACTGGCACCGGTGGCGCGCCGGTGATCGCGAGCATCGCTCGCAAGCTTGGCGCCCTGACGATCGGTGTGGTGACCCGCCCGTTCTCCTTCGAGGGCAAGAAGCGCGCCGGGCAGGCCGACGCCGGTATCGACGCGCTGCGCGCCGAGTGCGACACCTTGATCGTCATTCCCAACGACCGGTTGCTGCAGATCTCGGAGAAGAACGTCAGCGTGATGGACGCCTTCCGCAGCGCCGACCAGGTGCTGCTCTCCGGCGTGCAGGGCATCACCGATCTCATCACCACCCCGGGCTTGATCAACCTTGACTTCGCGGACGTCAAGAGCGTGATGAGTGGCGCAGGTTCGGCCCTCATGGGAATCGGGTCGGCGCGTGGCGAGAGTCGCGCGCGCAACGCCGCCGAGATCGCCATCGCCAGCCCCCTGCTGGAGGCCAGTATGGACGGCGCACACGGCGTGCTGTTGTCGATCTACGGTGGCTCGGACCTCGGCCTGTTCGAGATCAACGAGGCCGCGTCGCTCGTTGCCGAGTCCGCGCACCCGGACGCCAACATCATCTTCGGCGCGGTGATCGACGACACGCTCGGCGACGAGGTCAAGGTGACGGTCATCGCAGCCGGCTTCGACAGCGGGCAGCTGCCGTACAAGAAGGTCGAGCCGCGGCGCGAGGCCGTGACTGCGGCGGCGGCCGGCGTCAACGGCCAGGGCGAGGCCCATGCTCCGGCGTGGACCGTGCCCCCCTCCGCGATAGGCCGTCAGGTCGTAAGCCTCGACGACGATCTCGACGTCCCGGACTTCCTCAAGCCTTGACTCCTGCCTCGTGAACATCCCGCCGGATGCGCAACGGCGGGCGGAACTGGCGAGGTCCCTCTCCGTGGTCCGGCAACGCCTTACCGACGCGTGC
This sequence comes from uncultured Jatrophihabitantaceae bacterium, assembly GCA_964245745.1. GTDB lineage: Bacteria > Actinomycetota > Actinomycetes > Mycobacteriales > Jatrophihabitantaceae > CAXTNQ01. The sequence goes on along the minus strand of CAXTNQ010000054.1, from coordinate 3,603 downwards.
GTCCGGGCCGGCCGAGTGCCAGGTGACATCACGCTCGTCGCGGTGACCAAAGGCTTCCCGGCCTCCGACATCGACCTGTTGTCCGAGCTCGGCGTCGAGGACATCGGTGAGAACCGGGACCAGGAGGCGCGGACCAAGGTCGCGGTGGTGGACGCGCCGGTCCGCTGGCATTTCGTCGGGCAGCTACAGACGAACAAGGCGCGGTCGGTCGCCCGGTACGCGACCGCCGTGCACTCCGTCGACCGTGCCGAGCTCGCGGTGGCCCTAGGGGTCGCCGCCACGCGGGCCGAGCGAGTCGTCGACGCCTTCGTCCAGGTGAGTCTGGATGCTGACCCGCACCGGGGGGGCATGCCGATCGACGGCGTCCCCGAGCTGGCGGACACCGTCGCGGAGACCGCCGGGCTACGACTGGCCGGCGTGATGGCGGTCGTTCCGATGCACGCCGACCCGGCGGCTGCATTCGACGACCTGGCACGGGTCGCGGCGCGGGTACGCCAACGGCACCCCGAAGCGGGCGGGATGTCCGCGGGAATGAGCGCCGACCTCGAGCCCGCCGTCGCAGCCGGCGCGACACACGTGCGGATCGGATCGGCGTTGCTCGGCCGCCGGCCGCCTGCTTTGGGTTAGCGTCCGGGCAGCACCGTCTCGACTGGAGGACTAAATGGCCGGAGCCATGCGCAAGATGGGCGTCTACCTCGGCCTCGTCGAGGACGACGACCTGGCCATGGGCGGTGACGGCCGCGAGTACCGCGAGTACCGCGAGTCCGACGGCTACGACCGCGCGCCCGCGCGCGCTGCCGACTACCCGCGCGAGGCGTCGTCGCGAGCCGTGTCCCGCGAGTGGTCGGACGGCGACTCCGGGAACGGCTACAGCGCCGGCGCCGGCGAGTACGGCGAGCCGGAGTACACCAACTACCCCGGGTACCGCATCACGACTCTGCACCCCCGCACCTACAACGAGGCGCGAGCCATCGGGGAGCACTTCCGCTCCGCGGTCCCGGTGATCATGAACCTGTCCGAGATGGACGATGCGGACGCCAAGCGGCTCGTCGACTTCGCGGCCGGGCTGACGTTCGGTCTGCACGGCCGGATCGAGCGGGTGACCGCGAAGGTGTTCCTGTTGAGCCCCAACAACGTGACCGTTACCGCGGCCGACAAGGCCCGCATCGCGGAGGGTGGGTTCTTCAACCAGTCCTGAGGGCGGTTACGCACGATCGCCGTCTGGCGACGGTGCGCGGTAGCGCACCATGGACTAGTGCGCTCCTCTTCTGGCCGTCCGCATCTGCTGGGCTCGTGGCGGCGCGCATGACCCTGTTCTGGAGCATCGTCGCGTTCGTCCTCTACCTCTACCTGCTGCTCGTGCTGGCTCGCATCGTCGTCGACATCACCCGGCAGTTCGCCCGGTCGTGGCGTCCGGCCGGAGTCACCGCCGTCGGTCTGGAGTTCGTCTACTCGAGCACGGACCCTCCGGTCAGACTGCTGCGCCGGCTGATCCCCCCGGTCCGGCTGGGTAGCCTGAGCCTGGACCTGAGCATCATGATTCTGTGGATCGGTATCCTGGCGCTTCGGCTGTTAGCGCTGTCGCTCGCGTGACCGGCGCACACCGTCCGTATTTGCTCAACGGGGAGGCTTGAGCTTGCATCTCGATGGAATGGCTTGCATCATCCGCACGGTGAGTATCGGGTTGACCAGGTCGAACACGCTGCGCAGTCGTCAGACTGACGTGGCACATGATGTCGAGGTGATCGCATGCCGTTGACGCCCGCTGAAGTCCACAATGTGGCCTTCAAGAAACCGCCGATCGGCAAGCGCGGTTACGACGAGGAGGAGGTCGACGCCTTCCTCGACATCGTCGAGGTCGAGCTCTCCCGGCTCATCGAGGAGAACAACGACCTCCGCTCGCGGCCGGCCGGTAGCAACGGGTCGGGAGGGGGCGGTGCCAACCCGGCCGAGCTTGCGGCCGCCCGTGACGACAACTCCCGGCTGCAGTCGCGGATCAACGAGCTGGAGCGGACGGTCGCCCAGGGCAACGACGGCGCCGCCCAACAGGTCGTCGCGCTCCAGCAGCAGCTCGCCCAGACCGAAAACGCGCTGAACCAGAGCCGGCGCGACCTCCAGCAGGCGCAGCAGGCGGCGGCCCAGGCGCAGCAGGCAGCGGCCGAGGCCACCTCACAGCGCGCGGCGAACAGCAGCGAGGCGCATCACGCGCAGGCCGTGCAGATGCTCGCCCTTGCTCAGCAGACCGCGGACAGCCACCTGGCGCAGTCCAAGGCCGAAGCAGACCGGCTGCTGTCCGAGGCGCAGGCCAACGCGCAGGTCGCGCTCAGCGACGCCAAGACCCAGTCGGACAAGCAGTTGGCCGAGGCGCGATCTGCGGCCTCGCAAGCGGTGCGCGACGCCGAGTCGCGGGCCAACACCATCACCTCGCAGTTCGAGCAGCGCAAGGAAGCGCTCGAGCGGCGAGTGGAGCAGCTGCGCACCTTCGAGCGGGAGTACCGCACACGGCTCAAGAGCTACCTCGAGTCGCAGCTTCGCGACCTGGACGCGAGCGGGCGCGCCGAGCCGGTGGCGCCGCAGCGCGAGACCGCGGACGCAACGCCCAACGCCGTCGCCAGCTGATCTCGCGCGCCGGCCCGGGCTGGGGTCAGGCCCGGCGCAGCCACAACTGCAGGCCGAGCTCGACGTCGGTGTGGCGATCCCAGCCGGCTGAATCGGCGGGCGCTCCTTCGGCGAGCCGGACAGCCAGCACCTCGTCGGCGACGCGGCCGGCATAGCTGCGCAGCGCGTCGGCGGGATCGGGCGAACCACCGACGAGCCACCGCAGGTCGATGCGGTCGGAGATGTCCAGGCCGGCCGACTTGCGCGCCTCCTGCATGATCCGCACGAGGTCGCGAACGAGCCCGAGCTGGCGCAGCTCGTGGGTGAGCTCCAGGTCGAGCGCGACGGTCTCCGGCCCGTCCGTGCTGACCGCCCAGCCGCTACGCGGCGTCTCGCTGACCACGAGGTCGTCGCCCTCGAGCGGCACCCGCTCGCCGTCCACGTCGATCGTGGCCTCTCCTCGCCGGTACGCGGCGACGAGCTCGGCCGGGTCGGCGGCGACGACCGCGGCGGCGACGGCCGGAGTGCGGGGACCGAACCGTCGGCCGAGAGCGCGGAAGTTGGCCTTGACCGTGAGCTCGACCAGCTCGCCGGCGTCTGCGATGCGGGCACCAAGGTCGTTCTGATCGGCCACGTCAACGACGTGCTCCTCTATCGCGAGATGGTCCGCAAGGGCGTGAGCGAGTACCTGATCGCGCCGATCTCGATGGCGATCGCCGTGGCCATGCTTCAAACCGTGCTGATGCGATCCGACATCGACACCCGCGCGAACGCCGTGATCGACCCGCTCACAGGCACGCTCAACCGCCAGGCGCTGGTGCCGCGCGTCGCGGAGCTGCGCCAGCAGTCACAGCTCACGCGCGAGCCGATCGGCCTGATCGTCGGCGACCTCGACCGCTTCAAACGGATCAACGACACCTTCGGTCATGCCTGCGGCGACGCGGTGCTGAAGGACGTGGCCTATACGCTGCGCAAGGCCCTCAGGGCGTTCGACCTCGTGTACCG
>CAXTNQ010000053.1:0-15779 GCA_964245745.1 uncultured Jatrophihabitantaceae bacterium | reverse complement strand
GAACCGACCCATTGATCATCGCCCGCAGGGCCAAGGCGTCGCCGCGTCTCGGCAGGACGAGGTCGACCGCGGGCGCCGCCTCCGCGCGGGGCGCCACGGCGGCGGCAATCTCGGGATCCAAAACCATGGACGACATCGAAATCCTCTCGCGTGCGCCTGGAACGGGGCTTCACGTGCGCGCGCAGATGACCATGAGACGTCGCTGACCTGGTTTTGCACATCAGTGGCGGGTGTTGGGTTCGAACCAACGTAGGCTGAGCCGACGGTTTTACAGACCGCTCCCTTTGGCCACTCGGGCAACCCGCCGTGTCGTCGCCCCGGGGCGGCAACGGGGACCGAGCGTACACGGCCGGTCGGTGGTCGTCCGTGCTCGCCCATCGACTACGGTCGGGGACCGGTAGCGCACGCAGAGAGGTAGGCATGGCGGATTCGTCCTTCGACGTCGTGAGCAAGATCGATCGCCAGGAAGTCGACAACGCGCTCAACCAGGCGGCAAAAGAGGTGTCGCAGCGCTTCGACTTTCGCGGGACGAACGCGAGCATCGCCTGGTCCGGTGAGCTCGGCGTGACCATCAAGGCGGACACCGAAGAGCGCGCCGTCGCCGCCCTCGACGTGTTCAAGGAGAAATTGATCAAGCGCTCGATCTCGCTCAAGGCCCTGGACGCCGGCGAGCCGAAAGCGTCCGGCAAGCAGTACGTGATCGGTGGGTCACTGCGCCAGGGCATCGACGCCGACCACGCCCGCAAGATTGCGAAGCTGATTCGCGACGACGGCCCCAAGGGCGTCCAGGCGCAGATCCAAGGTGATCAATTGCGGGTGACCGGTAAGAAACGCGACGATCTGCAGTCGGTGATCAGCCTGCTGAAGGCCGCGGACGTCGACGTCCCGCTGCAGTTCGTCAACTACCGCTGAACCGGTGAAGGGCATCGTCCTGGCCGGCGGATCCGGCACGCGTCTGCACCCGATCACCCGATCGGTCAGCAAGCAGTTGTTACCCGTCTACGACAAGCCGATGATCTATTACCCGTTGTCGACGCTGATGCTGGCGGGTATTCGGGACGTCCTGATCATTACGACGCCGCACGACCAGGAGCAGTTCATCCGCCTCATGGGGGATGGCGGCGACCTCGGCATGAACTTCAGCTACGCGGTGCAGCCCGCGCCCAACGGGTTGGCGGAAGCCTTCGTCATCGGACGCGACCACGTGGGCCACGACACCGCGGCACTGGTCCTCGGCGACAACATCTTCTACGGCCACGGGCTGGGCGGCACGCTGGCCGAGGCGGCGTCGCTGGACGCTGGGTGCGTCCTGTTCGGCTATCAGGTTCGCGACCCGCAGCGTTACGGCGTGGCCGAGGCGACCGCCGACGGCACGCTCGTCTCGATCGAGGAGAAGCCGCTCCACCCCAAGTCCGATCTGGCCGTGACCGGTCTCTACTTCTACGACAATGACGTCCTCGACATAGCGGCCGACCTCAAACCGTCCGAGCGCGGCGAGCTGGAGATCACCGACCTCAACAACGTCTACGTGCAGCGCGGTACGGCGCGGCTCATCGACCTCGGACGCGGCACAGCGTGGCTCGATACCGGCACCCACGACTCGTTGCTCGAGGCCAGCCAGTTCGTCCAGGTCCTGGAACACCGGCAGGGCGTGCGCATCGCCTGCCTCGAGGAGATCGCGCTACGACAGGGCCTGATCGACGCCGACCAGGCGTACCGCCTGGGTGCCCGCCTGGCCAAGTCCGGCTATGGGCAGTACGTGCTCGACCTGGCCCGAGCGGCCGGCGCCGGCGACTGAGGGGCCTCGATCTGCCTCAGCGCCAGAACTGCGGATCCGACTGAGCCATCTGTTCGAGCCGCGCAATCCGCTGGTCCATCGGGGGGTGCGTGGAGAAGAGGCTGGCCAGGCCTTGACCGCGGAACGGGTTGGCGATCATCAGGTGACTGGTCGTCACCAGTCCGGGCTGTTGCGGCAGGGGCACCGCCTGCGTGCCGGCCTGCAACTTGCGCAGGGCACTGGCCAAGGCGAGCGGATCCTGCGACAGCCGAGCACCGGACCGGTCGGCCTGATACTCCCGGGTCCGGCTGATCGACAGCTGGATCACCGTGGCGGCGAGCGGCCCGAGCAGGAGCATGAGCAGAGCGGCGAACGGATTGCGATCCCGGTCGTCGCCTCCGCCGAAGAACAGGGCGAACTGCGCGAGATAGGTGATCGCGGCGGCCAACGTGCCGGCCACGGACGAGATCAGGATGTCGCGGTTGTAGACGTGGCTGAGCTCGTGAGCCAGGACGGCGCGCAGCTCCCGCCGGTCCAGGATCTGCAGGATGCCTTCGGTGGCGCACACCGCGGCGTGACGCGGGTTACGTCCGGTCGCGAACGCGTTGGGCTGCGCGGCCGGGGAGATGTACAGCCGCGGCATGGGCTGGTGCGCGCTGGTGGCCAGCTCGCGCACGATGGCGTACATCGCCGGCTGCTCGGCTTCGCTGACCGGGCGGGCGCGCATCGACCTCAGCGCGATCCGGTCGGAGAAGAAGTAGCTGACGCCGTTCATGACGACGGCGATCACCAGCCCGATCACGAGCCCACGCTGACCGAAGAAGGCGCCCCCGACGCCGATCAGCGCCGCGGACAACAGCCCCAGCAGGGCTGCCGTCTTGAGACTGTTGGTGGCACTACTCACGCTGATGCAACGCAGTGAGCGTGCCGGACGTTCCCGCCGACCGTCCGGTCGGGCCCCGCTGATCGCGGGTCAGGCGGCCCAGCGGAACGAGGTCATGAGGGCATCGATACGGTCGCGCAGTTCGTGATCCAGAGGTCCCGAGGCCGAGAAATCGGCGACGACGGCCAGCCGTCCGTCCGGCGTCGCGGCCACGTACCGCAGGCCGTCTTCCGCCTCGGCGTCTACGACTTCAGCCGCGACCTGTCCGGTGCGACGGCGCAGCTGCGGGCCGTCGAACTCGTCGAACAAGCCGAGCGTCAGAACCGCGCTGGTTGAACAGAAGGCGTCCTCGTCAAAAACTGCGGTACTCAGCACCGCGAGCAGTGGCGACCCGCCCACCTCATCCGGCAGGCCCGCGTCTCGCGGAGTCGCCACCAGCCAATCACGACAGTCGAGCTCGAAGGCGGGCAGGACGACGTCCTCCTGCATGGGACAACCTCCAACAGACGCACCTGGAGCGACCTCGCGCCGCGCGGACTGTACGACGCCGGTTTGGTGATACCCAAGCCGCGCCGTCTCGTCACCTGTCGTCTGTCGCTTTCGCGCACATGTGAGCAAAAGTGGGCAGATGTCCGACCTGCGACGTCGGTCCGGCCCTACGCCGGCGGCCCTCCGCCGGCCGCACCTGCCTGCTTCGTAAGATGACAGGGTTGTGCATAGGTGCGGCTAGTACCGCACCGGAAAGTTCGGAGGCGGACGCTTCGCATGTCCAAGGACGTCAAGCAGCTGGACCAGGTCGTCATCCGAATCGCCGGCGATTCGGGCGACGGGATGCAGCTCACGGGGGATCGCTTCACGCAGGAAACGGCAGCGTTCGGCAACGACCTGTCGACCCTGCCCAACTTCCCGGCGGAGATCCGGGCACCAGCGGGGACGCTGCCGGGGGTGTCGTCCTTCCAGCTGCACTTCGCCGACCACGACATCCTGACGCCGGGTGACCGCCCCGACGTCTTGGTGGCGATGAATCCCGCCGCCCTGAAGGCGAACCTCGGGGACCTGCCGTCCGGTGGCACGGTCATCGTCGACACCCACGACTTCACCGACCGCTCTCTGGCCCGGGTCGGGTGGAAGGGCAACCCGCTCGAGGACGGCACGCTGGACGCGTTCACCGTGCACGCCGTCGACCTGACGCAGCTGACCCTGGACGCCCTGGCCGACACCGAGCTGTCGCGCAAGGACGCCGGCCGCAGCAAGAACATGTTCGCGCTCGGCCTGTTGTCGTGGATGTACTCGCGTCCGGTCGAGGGCACGCTCAACTTCCTGCGCCAGAAGTTCGCGCACAAGCCGGCGGTGGCCGAGGCGAACATCGCGGCGTTCCGGGCGGGCTGGAACTTCGGGGAGACGACCGAGGCGTTCGCCGTCGCCTACGAGGTCAAGCCGGCACCATTACCGGCCGGCACCTACCGCAACATCACCGGCAACGCCGCGCTGTCCTACGGGCTGCTCACCGCCGCCCAGCAGAGCGGCCTGCCGCTGTTCCTGGGCGCGTACCCGATCACGCCGGCGTCGGACATCCTGCACGAGCTCTCGAAGTACAAGCGCTTCGGCGTGCGCACGTTCCAGGCTGAGGACGAGATCGCCGGCATCGGCGCGGCGATCGGCGCCGCGTTCGGCGGAGCGCTCGGGGTCACGACGTCGTCCGGGCCGGGTATCGCGCTCAAGAGCGAGTCGATCGGGCTCGCGGTGTCGCTGGAGCTCCCCCTGATCGTGTGCGACATCCAGCGCGGCGGCCCCTCGACCGGTCTACCCACCAAGACCGAGCAGTCCGACCTGCTCCAGGCGATGTACGGGCGCAACGGTGAGGCGCCGGTGCCCATCGTGGCTCCGCAGTCCCCCGGCGACTGCTTCGCGGCGGCGCTGGAGGCCGTGCGCATCGCGACGACGTACCGCACGCCGGTGTTCCTGCTCTCCGACGGCTACCTGGCCAACGGGTCCGAGCCGTGGCGAGTCCCGGACCTGGACGACCTGCCCGACCTGCACGTCGAGTTCGCGACCGCACCGAACGGGCCCGACGGGGAGTTCCTGCCCTATCTGCGCGACCCGCACACCCTGGCCCGGCCGTGGGCGGTGCCCGGGACGCCGGGGTTGCAGCACCGGCTGGGCGGCATCGAGAAGGCCGACCGGACCGGCAACATCTCCTACGACCCCGACAACCACGACTTCATGGTCCGGACCCGGCAGGCGAAGGTCGACGGCATCGAGGTCGCACCGCTCTCGGTGGACGATCCCGACGGTGACGCCCGCGTGCTCGTCCTCGGCTGGGGATCGACGTACGGGCCAATTGGCGCCGCGGCGCGCCGGGTGCGCCGGGCCGGATACCCCGTCGCCCAGGCGCACCTGCGCCATCTCAACCCGTTCCCGGCGAACCTCGGTCAGGTCCTGGCCGCCTACGAGAAGGTCGTGATCCCGGAGATGAACCTCGGACAGCTCGCCAGCCTGATCCGCGCGCGCTTCCTCGTCGACGCGATCAGCGTCACGCAGGTGCGTGGCCTGCCGTTCCGGGCCGCCGACCTCGCCGGCATGCTCGAGGGAGTGATTGCGCATGACTGAGCAGCACAGTGCTGGCGCGAAGCGGAGCAGCGATGACTGAGTTGGGGTTGAAGGCGAAGGACTTCAAGACCGACCAGGAGGTCCGCTGGTGCCCCGGGTGCGGGGACTACGCGATCTTGGCGGCCGTCCAGGGGTTCATGCCCGAACTCGGGATCGCCCGCGAGAACATCGCGTTCGTGTCCGGCATCGGATGCTCCAGCCGCTTCCCGTACTACATGAACACCTACGGGATGCACTCGATTCACGGTCGAGCACCGGCGATCGCGACGGGCTTGTCCACCTCGCGGCCTGACCTCTCGGTGTGGGTCGTGACCGGCGACGGGGACGCGTTGTCGATCGGTGGCAATCACCTGATGCATGCGTTGCGTCGCAACGTGAATCTCAAGATCCTGTTGTTCAACAACCGGATCTACGGGCTGACCAAGGGTCAGTACTCGCCGACGTCGGAGCAGGGCAAGATCACCAAGTCCACCCCGATGGGTTCGCTGGACTACCCGTTCAATCCGCTGTCCCTCGCCTTGGGCGCCGAGGCCACCTTCGTCGCCCGCACGCTCGACTCCGACCGCAAGCATCTGACGTCGGTGCTGCGGGCCGCCGCCGATCACGAAGGGACAGCGTTGGTCGAGATCTATCAGAACTGCAACATCTTCAACGACGGCGCCTTCGACAACCTCAAGGACCCGGCGGTGCGTGACGACTGGACCATCCCGCTGCAGCACGGTCAGCCGGTGCGCTTCGGCTCAGACGGTGCGCAGGCCGTCCTGCGCGATCCGGCCACCGGCGCGCTGTCGGTAGGCGCGTGGAACGACCAGGACCCGCGAGTCGTCGTCCACGACGCCCACGCGGCCGACCCGGCGTACGCCTTCGCGCTGTCCCGGCTGTCCTCGATCGACGTTCGCTACGCGCCGATGGGCGTGTTCCGGGACGTGGTGCGTCCGACGTACGACCGCCTGATGACCGACCAGCTCGACGAGGCACGGTCGAAGGCGCCTGGCGACCGGGACGCGTTGGCGGCCCTGCTGCACGGTGCCGACACGTGGACCATCCAGTAACCCGGTCACCGTCCATCAGCGGGTGAGCGCGCCGACGGAAGAGCGGCGCGGGCTCGCCTACGGCGCCGCGGCCTATCTGCTGTGGGGCTTGTTTCCGCTGTACTGGCCGCTGCTCGAGCCCGCGGGCGCGATCGAGATCCTCGCGCACCGCATGATCTGGTCGCTAGCCGTCGTCGGGCTCGTGCTGTGGCGGACGCGTCGATGGGGATCGGTGCGGGCCGTGCTGGCCGATCGTGGCCAGCGCACTCTGCTCGCGCTGGCGGCGGTCGCGGTCAGCGTCAACTGGGGCGTCTACATCTGGGGCGTGAACTCCGGTCACGTGGTCGAGACGAGCCTCGGGTACTTCATCAACCCGTTGTTCACGATTCTGCTCGGGGTCGTGGTCCTGCACGAACGGTTGCGGCCGGCCCAGTGGGTGGCCGTCGGCATCGCGTCGGCGGCCATCGTTGTGCTGGCCGTGAACTACGGTCGGCTGCCGTGGATAGCGCTCGTCCTGGCCACCTCGTTCGGGCTGTACGGCTACCTGAAGAAGCGCGCGGCGGTGGGCGCGGCCGAGTCCCTCGCCGTGGAGACCGGCGTGATGTTCCTGCCGGCCGTGACCGCTCTGGTCGTCCTGCAGGCCCAGGGCACGCTGGTGTTCGCGCACCACAGCGTCGGCAACTCGCTACTGCTCATGCTGACCGGTGTGGTGACGGCCGTCCCCTTGCTGTTCTTCGCCGCGGCCACCCGGCGCCTGCCCCTGTCGACCGTCGGCCTGCTGCAGTACCTGGCCCCGGTGTTGCAGTTCGCGGTCGGGGTGGGCATCGACCACGAGTCCATGCCCGCCGCCCGGTGGGTCGGATTCGGGTTGGTATGGGTGGCCCTGATCGTATTGACCACGGACGCGCTGCGCACGCACCGTGCGGCCATCGCGGACGCCCGGGATCTCGCCGAACCAGAAGGCGCGGCCATCTGACCGTCCTCGTGTCCTGAGGACCCGGCTATCACGCTTGACGGCGCCCGTCCGGTGCGCTTGGTTCGGCGTGTGTTGTTCGGTGCACCCGCGGCGGCTTACGACTCGTTCATGGGGCGGTACACGCCGACGCTCGCGATCGCGTTGTGCGATGCCGCTGGCGTGGCGGGTGCCGGGCGGGCGGTCGATGTCGGCTGCGGACCGGGTGGGCTCACCCGCGAACTCGTCTCGCGCGTAGGGGCGACGAACGTGGCGGCGATCGACCCGGCGCCGCAGTTCGTAGAGGCCTGCCGGGCGCGCAATCCCGGCGCCGACGTCCGCGAAGGCGTGGCCGAGCAGCTGCCGTGGCCGGACGGCGAATTCGACTTCGCCCTGTCGTCGTTGGTGATCGCGTTCATGCAGGATCCCGACCGAGGGATAGGCGAGATGGCTCGGGTGACCCGTCCCGGGGGCACGGTCGCTGCGTGTATGTGGGACACCCGAACCGGCGGGATGTCGATGCTGACCACGTTCTGGACCGCGATGCAGCAGGTGCGGCCGGGCACGGTCGGCGAACTCGAGCTCGCCGGGACCGCCAAAGGTGACATCGCGCAACGCATGCGCCGCGCCGGGCTCGCGGACGTCGTCGACGGAGAGCTCCGCGCGCACGCGGACTACGTAAACTTCGACGACTTCTGGACGCCGTTCACGCGAGGTGTGGGGCCGGCCGGCCAACACCTGGTGTCGATGACCGCCGAGGAACAGGCCGCGGTGCGGGAGGCGTGCCGGACGGCGCTGCCCGACGGCCCGTTCACGCTGGCCGCCCGCGCCTGGTACGCACGGGCCACGGTGCCCGGCGGCGCCGGTAGATAACCGGGCCCAACCGGCCGCGGCCCGGCTCAGCCGGTGCGTTCGACCACGAAGTACGTGAGGGCCTCGAAGCCGGCCCGGGCCGCACTGGCCGGCAGGGCCCGCAGTTCCTGCCGCGCGGTGTCGGCGTAGGTCCGCAGCGTGTCCCGGGCCTCGGCAAGCCCGTCGGAGGCGCGCAGCAGGCGTAACGCCTCGGCATGCTCCGCGTCGTCGAGCAGCGGATGGCCGAGCAGCGCCCGCAATCGGGCCGTGGACGGCTCGGTCGAGCGCAGCGCGTAGAGCACCGGCAGGGTGGCGACACCCTCGCGCAAATCGGTGCCCGGTGTCTTGCCCGACTCGGTGGGGTCCGCAGCGATGTCGAGGATGTCGTCGGACAACTGAAAGGCGATGCCGATCGCCTCGGCGTAGCGGCGCAGCGTCGCCACAGTCGCATCGTCGCAGCCGGCGAACCGCGCGCCGAACTCGGCCGACGTGGCGATGAGCGAGCCGGTCTTGTCGGCCAGCACCCCGAGGTAGTGCACGATCGGGTCGCGGTCAGGATCCGGCCCGCGAGTCTCATGGATCTGGCCGGCCACCAGTCGCTCGAAGGTCCGGGCCTGCACGCGAACGGCCCACGGCCCCAGGTCGGCCAGCACGTCGGAGGCCCGGGCGAACAGGAAGTCGCCCGTCAGGATGGCCACCGTGTTGTCCCACCGGGCGTTGGCCGACACCGCCCCGCGGCGCACGCGCGCCTCGTCCATGACGTCGTCGTGGTACAGCGTCGCCAGGTGGGTGAGTTCGACGACGACCGCCGCCGGGATGATCTGCGGCACCTCCGGATCCCCGAAGTGGCTGGCCAGCACCGTGACCAAGGGTCGGAACCGTTTGCCGCCGGCCTCCACCAGGTAGCGGCCGGCGACGGCCAGGAACTCGTCGTCCGTGCTGACCGCGAGCCGCAGCGCGTCCTCGACGTCGTAGAGGCGCTGGCGGACCGAGGACTCGAGCGCGGCGTCCGCGAACTCGACGCCGATCGGGGACGGACTCACCCCGACAGGTGCGCGGCGTGTCTGGCGAGGTCCAGGACGGGCTGCGGGAAGACGCCGAGCACCACGGTGACGGCCATGCCGAGCGTGAGCGCAATCGTGGTCGCGGGCGAGGGAATCGCCACGGTGGGCCCGTCCTCGGGCGGGTCCGCAAAGTACATGAGCACGACGATACGCAGATAGAAGAATGCCGCGACGGCCGAAGCCAGCAGCGCGATGACGACCAGGGGCGCGGCCACGTGGTATCCCGCCCGGAACACGACGAACTTGCCCACGAAGCCGGACGTCAACGGGATGCCGGCCATGGACAGCAAGAGCACGGTCATGCTCACGGCCAGGAGCGGGCTCTTGCGCGCCAGCCCCGACCACTGCGACAGATGCGTGGCCTCGCCGTTCGCGTCCCGGACGAGGGTGACCAGCCCGAACGCCGCCACCGTGGCGAAGCCGTAGCTGACCAGGTAGAACAGCGTGCTCGAGATGCCGTCGGAGGTCACGGCCACCAGACCGACCAGGATGAATCCGGCGTGCGCGATCGAGGAGTACGCGAGAATGCGCTTGACGTCGGTCTGGGTCAGGCCGAACACCGCACCGACGACCATGGATGCGATCGCCACCGCCCACACCACCGGGCGCCAGTCCCACTGCGTGCTCGAGAAGCCGACGTAGAGCACCCGCATGATCGCGCCGAACGCGGCCACCTTGGTACACGAGGCCATGAACGCTGTGACCGGCGTCGGCGCGCCCTGGTAGACGTCGGGCGTCCAGCTGTGGAACGGCGCGATGCCGGCCTTGAACAGCAACCCGACGATGAGCAGGCCCAGCCCGAGGTAGAGCAGCAGGTCCGGTCGGTTGGACGTGCTTGTCGAGCGCAGGATCGCGCCGAGGTCGACGGAGTTGGCGTATCCGTACAGCAAGGCCAGTCCGTACAGGAAGAAGGCCGACGCGAACGCGCCGAGCAGGAAGTACTTCATCGCGGCTTCCTGCGACAGCAGGCGGCGACGACGGGCAAGGCCGGCCATGAGATAGAGCGGTAGCGACAGCACTTCGAGGGCCACGAACATCAGCAGCAGGTTGTTCGACACGGCGAACACCAACATCCCGCCCACCGCGAACATGGCGAGCGGGAACACCTCGGTCTGGATGCGGTCGGTGCGGGCGAGCTGTCGGTCGCGCGGCGAGCCGGCGACCACCGCGGCCTGCGCGACGATGGCGCTGCCTGCTTCGACGTTGCGCTCGGCGATGAGCAGGACGGACAGCACGGCCAGCAGCAGGATCGTGCCCTGGATGAACAGTCCGGCCTGGTCGATGGCCAGCGCACCACCAACGGTCGTCAGGTTCGTGCTGTGGTTGAGCACCACGGCGACGAAGGCCGCGACCAGTCCGAGCAGGCTGAGCCCGACCTGGACGTTGAACCGCTCGGCCCGGGGCACGAGGGCTTCGACGAGCACGCCCACACAGGCCACGCCGAACACGATGAGGATCGGCCACAACGCGTGGTAGGCGACGGACGGCGCGGTGACTCCGCCGTCCGCGGCGAGAAGGGCCGTCACGGCCGGGCTCCGTTCGCGGTCGGTGAGGCGGGTGCGGGGTCGGTCTTGCCCACGTCCTGCAGGGTGTACGTGATCGCGGGATTGATCACGTTGAGCACCGGCTTGGGGTAGACCCCGAGTACGACGATCAGCGCCAGCAGCGGGGCCACGGCGAACATCTCGCGGGCGTTGATGTCCCGGAAGCGGCGGACCTTCGGATTGACCTCACCCTGCATCGTGCGTTGGTAGAGGATCAGCACGTAGAGGGCGGCCAGGATGATGCCGGCCGTGGCCAGCACGGCCAGGCCCTTGTGCCGGGTGAATGTCCCGACCAGCACGAGAAATTCGCTGACGAACGTGCTCAGTCCCGGCAGGGCGAGTGCGGACAGGCCAGCCAGCAGCATGACGCCCGACAGCAGCGGCACAACCTTCGCCGCGCCGCCGTAGTCCCCGATCAGGCGGCTCTTACCGCGGGCGATGAGCATGCCCACGATGAGGAATAGAGCGCCGGTCGAGAAGCCGTGGTTGACCATGTAGAAGACCGCGCCGGTGCCGCCCTCGGTGGTGAACGCGAAGATGCCCAGGCCGATGAAGCCGAAGTGGGCGACCGACGTGTAGGCGATCAGCCGCTTCATGTCGCGTTGCCCGATGGCCAGGAAGGCGGCATACAGGATCCCGATGACCGAGAGGATCAGCACGGTCGGGGCGAAGTACCGGGACGCCTCCGGGAACAGCGGCAGGCAGTAGCGCAGGAACCCGAACGTCCCGACCTTATCCAGGACGCCTACGAGCAACGCGGCGCCACCGATCGGCGCCTCGGCGCCGGAGTCCGGCAGCCAAGTGTGAAAGGGCACGAGCGGTGCCTTGATCGCGAACGCGATGAAGAAGCCCAGGAACAGCCACTTCTGCGTCGCGCCGCCGGGCACGTGCCCGATGAGGTCGGTGATCGCGAAGCTGCTCGTCCCGGAGGTCACGTACACGCCGATCACCGCGGCCAGCATGAGCAGGCCGCCGACCAGTGAGTACAGGAAGAACTTCATCGCCGCGTACTGCCGGCGCGGTCCGCCGAAGCTGCCGATGATGAAGTACATCGGCACCAACATGGCCTCGAAGAACACGTAGAACAGGAACACGTCGGTGGCCGTGAAGACCCCGATCATGAAGAACTCGAGGAGCAGGACCAAGCCGAAGAAGTTGCGGACCGGGCGGTTGCGGACGGACAGGTCCTCGGCGTCGGTCACCGTGTCGAACGAGTTCCAGGACGCGAGGATCACCGCGGGCACGAGCACGACCGCCATGCCGACGAGCACGAGTGCGATGCCGTCCACGCCGAACGCGAGGTGCACACCCAGCGTCTTGATCCACGTCCAGCTGCCGACGAACTGGAAGCGGGCCGCGTGGGCTCCGGTGTCGAACCGAACGCCGAGAACGACGAGGTAGACGACGGGGATGAGCGAGAAGGCGAAGGAGACCCGCTTGGCCAGCGCTGCGTTCTCGCGGGGCAGCGCGAAGACGATCAGCGAACCGACCAGCGGGACGAGGACGAGGATGGGCAGCGCCAGATTGTGCACGGCGCTCACCCGAACCTGACGGCGAGCAGGACCGCGACGACGGCCACGGATCCGCCCAGCATGGACAGCGCGTAGCTGCGGACGAAGCCGGTCTGGATCCGCCGCAATCGCCCGGAGCTTCCTCCGAATCCGGCGGCCAGGCCGTTGACCGCGCCGTCGACCCCGCGGTTGTCCAGGTACACCAGGGCCCGAGTGAGCCACTGTCCGGGCCGCATGAGCAGGGACTCGTTGATCGCGTCCGCGTACAGGCTGTGTCGAGCGGCCGTGGTCACCGGCGAGACGCCGACCGGCTGGCTGGCCGGGACGGGACGGCGTCCGAAGGCCACCCAGGCGCCGAGGACGCCGAGCGCGACCACGACGAGGGTCAGCGCGGTGAGGACCGGCGTGGACACGGTGTGCACCCCCTCTTCGATCCCCGGTCCCACCGACGGGGTCAGCCAGTGTTGGATGCCGCCGCCGAAGATGAGGAAGTAACCGCCGACCAGGGACAGCACCGCCAGCACGATCATCGGCCAGGTCATGATCCGCGGCGACTCGTGTGGGTGCACATCGTCCTCCCAGCGCGGCTCGCCGTGGAAGGTCATGACCAGGGCGCGGGTCATGTAGAACGCGGTCAGGCCGGCGCCGAGCAGCGCCGCCAGGCCTAGCACCCAGCCAGACGTCCCGCCCTTGTCGAGCGCCGCTTCGATGATCTTGTCCTTCGTCCAGAAGCCGGTCGCCAACGGGAAGCCGATGATCGCCAGGAAGCCGGCCACGAACACGAGATAGGTGATCGGCATGACTCGGGCCAGGCCGCCGAGTCTTCGCATGTTGATTCGGTCGTTCATGGCGTGCATGACCGAGCCCGCGGAGAGGAACAGCGCCGCCTTGAAGAATCCGTGCCCGAGCAGGTGGATGATGCCGATCGCGTACACGCCGCTGCCCAGGCCTACGGCCAGGAACATGTAGCCGATTTGACTCACCGTCGAGTAGGCCAGCACGCGCTTGAGATCGTCCTGGCCGAAGGCGCAGATGCACCCGTACAACAAGGTGATCGCGCCGATGATGACGACGACGGTGCGCGCCGCCTGAGTGTGGTTGAAGATCGGCGCCGAGCGCGCGATCAGGTAGACGCCCGCGGTCACCATCGTCGCCGCGTGGATGAGGGCGGACACCGGCGTTGGGCCTTCCATGGCGTCCGGCAGCCAGCTCTGCAACGGGAATTGGCCGGACTTGCCGCAGGCGCCGAGCAAAAGCATCAAGGCGATGGCCGTGGCCACCCCGCGGCTCGTCCCGTTCATCTGGCCGAACACACCGGCGAACGACGTCGTCCCCAGGTAGGCGAACATCAGCATGATGCCGATCGACAGTCCCGCGTCGCCGACCCGGTTGGCGATGAACGCCTTCTTGGCGCCGGTCGCCGCGCTCGGCCGGTTGTAGTAGTAGCCGATGAGCAGGTACGAGGCGAGGCCCACGCCTTCCCAGCCCACGTAGAGCGTCAAGAAGTTGTCGGCCAGGACGAGCAGCAGCATGGCGGCGATGAAGCCGTTGAAGTAGCCGAAGAACCGGCGACGTCCGGGGTCGTGCGCCATGTAGCCGACCGCGTAGATGTGGATCAGGGAGCCGACGCCGGTGATGAGCAGCACGAACACCAGCGACAGCGGGTCGATGAGCAGGCCGACGTCGACCTGGAACCGGCCGACCAGGATCCAGTTGTAGAGATGCAGGCTGACTTCGCGGTTGCTCTCGTTCTTCACCGCGAAGAACAGCACCGCGGCGTAGACGAACAGAGCGACGGGTACGAGGGCCCCGACGATGTGCGCCCACCGGTTGGCGTAGCGGCCGGCGCACAGCAGCACCGCCGAGGACACCGCCGGCAACAGCACCAGCAGCCAGGCGGCGGATTCCACTCCGTGCGCGGTGGTCACAGGCCGGGGCTCCTAGTACTTGAGCAGGTTGGCGTCGTCGACGGACGCCGACCGCCGGGTGCGGAAGATGGACATGATGATGGCGAGGCCGACCACCACCTCGGCGGCCGCGACCACCATCACGAAGAACGCGATGATCTGACCATCGAGGGAACCGTTCATGCGCGCGAACGTGACCAGCGTGAGGTTGACCGCGTTGAGCATGAGCTCGACGCACATGAACACGACGATCGCGTTGCGGCGGACCAGCACGCCAACGGCGCCGATGGTGAACAGCGCCGCGGAGAGCACCAGATAGTAGGTCGGGGTCACGAGCCGGCCTCCGAAGGAGCACACCATAGGAGCGCACGGAGGAGGCCGGCGGGAAGTCGCGTCATGGCCGGGGCCGGTCCTCCTCGTCCGCGGGCGGCGGCAGTTCGCGGATGCCCGGGGTGGTGGCCAGGACGGACTCCCGAGAGATCGACCCGTCGGGCAGCAGGGCCGGCGTGCCGATCGAGTTGCCCGAGGACAGCACGCCGGGGCCGGGCAGCGGCTGCGGACGTCCCG
The DNA here is from genome assembly GCA_964245745.1 of uncultured Jatrophihabitantaceae bacterium. Lineage (GTDB taxonomy): Bacteria > Actinomycetota > Actinomycetes > Mycobacteriales > Jatrophihabitantaceae > CAXTNQ01. Next base: position 1,081 of record CAXTNQ010000053.1, on the reverse strand, counting down.
AGCGGATCCGCGCTCGGGCCACGCTCTTCTGGGTCGGACGGGGACCGTCGCGCTCGATGTGGGCGAGCACCATGGCGCCGACGGCCGCCACGATGAGCAGCGCCGACGTGAGCTCGAACGCGAACAGGTACTTGGTGAAGATCAGCCGGGCCAGGTTGTTGACGTTGGTGCCACCGGCGTTGGCCGCGTAGAGGTTGGCCGGCGTGTAGCCGGTGAACGCTCGGCCGAGGGTGAGCGCGACAAGCAGCGCGAAAGCCACCCCGGCCAGGGCGGCGGCCCAGCGTTGCCCACGCAGGATCTCGACCAGCGAATCGGACGAGTCACGTCCCACCAACATGAGCACGAACAGGAACAAGATCATGATGGCGCCGGTATAGACGATGATCTGGACGAGGCCCAGGAAAGGGCCCTGCTGGATCAGGTACATGGCGCCCAGGCACCCCATGGTCGCGACCAGGGACAGGGCCGAGTGCACGGCGTTGCGGAACAGCACCATGCCGATGGCGCCGGCCAGCGAGATCGGGCCGAGGATCCAGAAGGCCACCGCCTCGCCGAGTGGGACCTGTCCCGACATGAGCGGCGCGGCGAGCGCGCTCACCTGAGAGCTCCAGGCTGCCCGATGTAGGGACGGGTCACGGGTGGTGCCTGCCCACCTCGATGGCGGTGCCCGTGATCGGCCGGCCGGCGATGTTGGCCGCGCTCTGCACGTCGCCCTGTTGCAGCGGCGCCTGGGACTCGACGGTGTAGTAGTCCTTCTCGTCGTCGCCGAGTCGCATGGGATGCGGGGGCGCCTCCATACCGGGCAGCAGCGGCGCCATGAGCTGCTCCTTGGTGTAGATGAGCTGTTGCCGGTCGTCCAGGGCGAGCTCGTACTCGTTGCTCATCGTCAGCGATCGTGTCGGACACGCCTCGATGCACAGCCCGCAGAAGATACAGCGCAGGTAGTTGATCTGATAGATCTTCCCGTACCGCTCGCCCGGTGAGTACCGCTCGGTGTCGGTGTTGTCGCCGCCCTCGACGTAGATCGCGTCGGCCGGGCAGGCCCAGGCGCACAGCTCGCAGCCGACGCACTTCTCCAGCC
>CAXTNQ010000052.1:8381-15856 GCA_964245745.1 uncultured Jatrophihabitantaceae bacterium | reverse complement strand
CTGAACTACTTCGGGTGATGGGTGACGGTTCTACTTCGGTTGTTTGGTGACACTCGTTTTCAGAGTAGGGCGACCGCCGGGGATCGACGCTCGCTTCTTGCGGACCTCCCCTCGGTGCTCGCGCTGCTGGGTGCGTAGCAGCTGGTCGCCGTCGTAGAACTGCATAACGTCGTCGGTGACCCAGACGTCGATCGACCGGCCGGCGGTGGCGGCGCCGAGGCAGACCTGTTGCCAGTTGACGCAGACGACGCCGACAGCCGACGCCCGTCGGGCGATCCACGTTCCGTCGCTGCGGTCGTCGCCGGGTCGTGCTGCGTCGGTGGCGGGTCGCAGCGCAGTGACGGCGGCGGTCGTGGGCCGCCAGAACCGCTCGGCCGGAGTGGCCATGTCCAGGGCCTGATGCGGACGGCGGGTGTTGTACTGCTCGACCCACTCGTCGAGTTCGGTCTGCGCCGCGGCCAACGACGGGAACATCCGGTCGGTGCGGAACTCCGTGCGGATTGCCCGATGGAACCGCTCAATCTTGCCCGTCGTCGTCGGCGAACGCGGCTGGGTGAGCAGATGGCCGATACCGTTCTCCCGGCAGATCCGGTCGAACAGCACCTCGACCGGCGGATGGTTGAACCGCCCGGTGAACACCTTCCCGTTATCGGTCAAGATCTGCTCCGGGCAGCCATAGGCCCGCAACGCCGCGCTCAACGCGTCACACACTGCCCGCGAGGACTCCCGCACCATCAGCCGCGCGGACACGCAGAACCGGGAATGGTCATCGACGCCGGTCAACGCCTTTGCGCGGGTGCCGTCGGCCAGCAAAAACCCGCCGACCACGTCCAGCTGCCACAACTCCATCGGCGTCCCGCGTTCCCAACGCTTCCACTTGCGGTCCCGTGGCCGGCGCGCCGCCGGGTCGACCAGGTTCAGCCTCGCCAGCGCCCGATACGCCGCCGACTCCGACACCGCCGGCGCCACACCCCGCCGGCCCAGCTCAAAGCTGAGCCGCCGCGGCCCCCACGACGGATGCGCCACCCGCAACTCCACCAGCGCCACCTCGACCGCCGCCGGCATCTGATGCGGACACGACCTGGGCCGGTGCGACCGGTCCGCCAACCCCTCCAGGCCGCCCGCTTCGTACCTGGCCAGCCACCCGTGCACCGTCTTCCGTGACACCCCGAACCGGGCCGCCACACCCATCACCGTCTCACCGTCGGCGATCACCGCCCGCACCGCCTCATACCGCTGCTCAGCCACAGACAACTCCCGCATGAACCCGGGAGTGTCACCAATCAACCGAAGTAGCCGTAACCCATCAGCCGAAACACCGTCACCCATCACCCGAAGGCCAAACGGGAACCATCAGCCGAACTACTACAGGTGTGGCGAGACACCGAAGCTGCCACGAAGACGGGACCGAGCGGTAAGGATTCGCCGCGCTGAGCCGAAGAGCGAGCGGGGAACCATGTGGAAGGCGGTCACCGAGGCCGACGTGTGTCCGTCGTGCCCTTCGAAACCCATCGACTCCTACTTGACAGTGGCCACTTCTCCGGCCAGTATTTCGTCCATCCCTTGTACAAGTAGTGACTTGTAAATGAGAGGACGAAGGCATGACTACAGAATCACGAGGACGGGTCGAGGACTTCACCGCCGTCCTCGACCTGCCGGCCAGCCCCGCAATGGTGTTGGCGTTGTTCACTTCAGCAGACGGCGTCAGCCACTGGTGGGGCCCGACTGAAGGCGACGCAGACGTCGGCGGCACACTGGTTGTCAGCTTCGGTGACAACGGCGTCAACACGGTGCGCGTCCTCGAGGTGGGACCCACCCGCGTGGTGTGGGAGTCCGTGGCGCCGCCGACGGACGACGACCGCGGCGCCGGCAGCAGGAAGCCGACCTGGCATACGCGCGAGTGGCTGGGTACCACGATGGAGTTCGACATCACCCCCACGGCCACTGGCACCCAGCTCCGCTTCCGGCACGCCGGTCTGACTCCGCAGCTCGAATGCTGGGACGACTGCTTCGCCGGCTGGACGTACTTCATGGCGAGCATCCAGGCCTACGCCGAGACCCGTATCGGCACCCCGTTCGTCGCTTGAGCCGGCAACGTCCACATCGATGGCTGAGACCAAGCAGGACGCCGCCCCGGACGCGGTGCTGCGGGCGCTCGCCGACCCGCATCGCCGGCAGATCCTGCGCCTCGTCCAGCACGCCGAGCTGCCGGCCGGCCGAATAGCGGCAAGCTTCACCCTCACTCAGCAGGCGGTCAGCCAGCACCTCGGGGTGCTCAAACAGGCCGGCCTGCTGGTCGAGCGCCGCGAAGGAACTCGTCGCCTCTACGCAATGCGCCACGAGTCGCTCGAGCCGCTGCGCGAACTTCTTACCGAGTTCTGGCCCGACGCTCTGAGCCGTCTCAAGACCGCCGTCGAGACGGCCCACCCTCGAACACCCAAGGGGAAGACGTGACCGCCGACATCTGCAACGACGTCATCGTCGCGACCGAATACATCAAGGCCGCGCCCGAGGTCGTCTTCGGCTACTTCACCGATCCGGCGCTCATCGTCACGTGGATCGGCGATCACGCCGACCTCGACCCGCAGCCCGGGGGCGCGTTCGGTCTCGACTTCGGCGACAGCCGCATCCGCGGCACCTACCTCACCGTCGAGCCGCCCTACCGCGTCGTGTTCAGCTGGGGCATTGCCGGTAGCGACACGCTGCCGCCCGGCGCGTCCACGGTCGAGGTCGTGCTCACGCCGGACGGCGACGACACGATGGTCGTGCTGACGCATCGTGGCCTGCCGTCGAAGCACCTCGACGACCATCGCGCCGGCTGGGACCACCAGCTCGGCCGCCTGCCTGCGGCGGCCGGCTGAAGCCGACACTTCCCCGAAGCGCACGGTGCGAACCGCACAATGCGTCCAACTACCCTGGCGTCATGACCCGTGCGCTCGCCGATCTGCTCCAGCACGCGGCCGACGGCGGCCGGATCGACGACGAGGACGCGCTGCGGCTGTACACCGACGCGCCGCTGCACGCGCTCGGCGAGGCGGCGGACTCGGTGCGCCGGCGGCGCTACCCCGACAACGTCGCGACCTACATCATCGACCGCAACATCAACTACACCAACGTCTGTGTGACCGCGTGCAAGTTCTGCGCGTTCTACCGGGCGCCCGGCCACCGCGAGGGCTGGACGCACGAGGAGCACGAGATCCTCCGGCGCTGCGCCGAGGCCGTCGAGCTCGGCGCGACACAGATCATGTTGCAGGGTGGCCACTCGCCCGACCTCGGCATTGAGTGGTACGAGCGGACGTTCACGGCGATCAAGCGCGACTACCCGCAGCTCGTCCTGCACTCCCTCGGCGCGTCCGAGGTCGTCCACATCACCCGCACTTCCCATCTCGACCCCGAAACCGTGATCCGCCGGCTGCACCGAGCGGGCCTCGACTCCTTCGCCGGCGCCGGCGCCGAGATCCTCGTCCGGCGCCCGCGTACGGCGATCGCTCCACTCAAGGAGGACGGCGAGACCTGGCTCGAGGTCATGGAGACCGCGCACCGGCTCGGCGTGGAATCGACGGCCACGTTCATGATGGGCACCGGCGAGACCGCGGCCGAACGCATCGAACACCTACGCATGATCCGCGACGTCCAGGACCGCACCGGCGGCTTCCGATCGTTCATCCCGTGGACCTACCAGCCGGAGAACAACCACCTCAAGGGACGCACGCAAGCGACGAGCCTGGAGTACCTGCGGATGGTCGCCGTCGCCCGGCTGTTCTTCGACAACGTCAACCACCTGCAGGGTTCGTGGCTGACCACCGGTAAGGACATCGGTCAGCTCACCCTGCACTTTGGAGCCGACGACCTGGGCTCGGTCATGCTCGAGGAGAACGTCGTGTCGTCGGCCGGCGCGCGGCACCGGTCCAACCGCAACGAGCTCATCGCCCTCATCCGCGGCGCCGGCCGCCTCCCGGCGCAGCGTGACACCCGCTACCGCCCCCTCGTCGTCCACGACGATCCCGCCGACGATCCGGTCGACCCGCGCGTGCACTCACACTTCTCCTCGACGGCGCTCACGCTGCTGCCGGCCAGCTGAGCGCACCGCATGTCGTTGGCGGTCGCGGTGCCCTGCGGCATCGCCGCGGCGCTGGCCTACGGGGCGGCCACCGCCGCGCAGCACGTCGAGGCCCACACCGGAACGGGCGAGGTCGACGCGCGCGGACTGTTGAGGCTGCTGAGCAACCCGCGGTGGCTGCTCGCCACCGGTGGGGACGGCATCGGCCTCGTACTGCAGGTGATCGCCCTGGCCACCGGGCCGGTGATCATCGTCCAGCCGCTGCTCATCCTCGCGGTGCCGGTCGCACTGTTCGTGCGCTCCCTACTCGGCGGCGCGCCTCCGAACGGACGCGACTACCTGGCGGCCGGCGCCATCGTGGCCGGGCTCGCCGTCTTCTTCGTCCTGGTGGGCGACCCCGGCGACGGTGACCCGCTCGGGTCCACACCGGCGCTGATCACCCTGATCGTCGCGCTCGCCGCGGCGGCGCTCTTGTGGCTCGCCGCGCGTCCGGGTCCGACGGCGGTACGGGCCGTCGCGCTCGGGGTGATCGCCGGAGGGTTCTTCGGCATCGTCGGTGTGCTGCTCAACGCCGTCGCCCGTACCTACGCCGACCACGGCTTCGGCGGGTTCGGGCACGCAGACGGGATCGTGCCGCTCGTCGGCGTCGTCGTGCTTGGCGGAGTCGCGATCGCCGTGACCCAGGCGTCCTTTCAGGTCGGCGCGCTCGCGGCCAGCTTCCCGGCGAACGAGTCGACCGGTCCGCTGGTCGCCGTACTGCTCGGCGCGATCCTGCTGCACGAGTACGTGCCCACCTCTATCGGTCACGTCGCCGCCTATGTCGCGTGCTTCGCAGTCATCGTCGCCGGCACCGTATGGCTGGCCCGCGATGCACCGGCCGACCGTGTGCCCGCAACGCGCGAGGCTGAGCAGTGAGCCGCGCGACGCTGGACAAGACGCCGCAGGACGTCGCCGCGATGTTCGACGGCGTCGCGCGCCGTTACGACCTGACGAACAGTGTGCTGACCCTGGGGCTGGATCACCGGTGGCGTCGACGGACCCGCGAGTCGCTGGACGTGACGGCCGGCGAACGCGTCCTCGACGTGGCTGCGGGCACGGGCGTGTCCACGGTCGAGCTCCGGCGGTCGGGGGCCGAGGTCGTCGCCTGCGACTTCTCGCTGGGCATGTTGCGCCGCGGACGGGCGAAGCACGCCACCCTCGACCTCGTGGCCGGCGACGCGTTGCGGCTGCCGTTCGCCGACGCCGCCTTCGACGCGGTCACGATCTCCTTCGGGCTCCGCAACGTCGCGGATGTGGACGCCGCGCTCCGAGAGTTCGCGCGCGTGGTCCGTCCCGGGGGGCGCCTCGTGATCTGCGAGTTCAGCCGTCCTAAGCGGGCGTTGATTCGCTGGCTCTATCAGGGGATTCTGCTTCCCTTGCTGCCCGCGTTGGCACGGCTCGTTTCGTCCAACGGTCCCGCCTACTCCTACCTCGTCGAGTCGATTCGCAGTTGGCCGAGCCAGCGTGATCTGGCTCGACGCGTCGCGACCGCGGGCTGGACGGACATCCGTTGGCGCGACTTGACCATGGGCGTGGTGGCGTTGCACAGGTCGGTCAAACCCGACCCGGTCGTCCCCCTCGCGCGGTAGCGCGAGTTCGCGGCGCGAGCCGCGACGGGACGACGTCAAGATCGACCTAGCGCCCGGGTCGACCGCTCGCTAGCGTGGCCGATGCGGCCGTTCGGCCGAATCTGTCACGAGCGAGAGGGCAGTGCAGCATGAGCTTGAGCGACGACGACATCAGCACCGACGACACCTTGGCCGCCGGTGACGGTGGCGCCGATGGCGGTGCCGACGGTGGCGCCGACAGTGGCGGGCAAGGGCCGGCCGACAGCGGAGCCGACTCGGGTACGCCGGGCGTCCACGACGGTGGCGCCGACGGTGGCGCCGACGGTGGCGCCGACAGCGGAGGCCAAGGACCGGCCGACAGCGGGTCCGACTCCGGAACGCCCGGTGTCAGCGACGGCGGCGCGGACGGTCCCGCCACTTCGTGACTGATCGACTCGACAGTGGGGCGGTCGGAGGACACTCCGACCGCCCCACTGCATCAGCGGCGGTCGGAGACAACGCCGACCGGCCCGATGCGTTGGGCCGATGTGTCGCCGACCCGACCGCGTTCGCGGACTACTGGGGCCGACGCCCGTTGTTGACCCGCGCCGTTGACCTGCCCGCGGCCTTCACCGACCTTCTCGACGCGGATGCCGTCGACGAACTGGTGTCCCGACGCGGCCTGCGCACGCCGTTCCTACGCATGGCCCGCGACGGCAACGTGATCTCGGGCGGCCGGTTCACCCGCAGCGGTGGCGCCGGTGCGTCCACGACCGACCAGGTCGCCGACGATCTCGTGCTCGGCCTCATCGGCGACGGCGCGACGCTGGTCCTGCAGGCGCTGCACCGCACGTGGCCGCCGCTCGTGACCTTCGCGTCTCGGCTCGCCGCCGAGCTGGGTCACCCGGTGCAGGTCAACGCGTACATCACCCCGCCGCAGAACCAGGGCTTCGCGCCGCACTACGACGTCCACGACGTGTTCGTCCTGCAGGTCGCCGGCCGCAAGCAGTGGCACGTGCACGAACCGGTGCTCGCCGACCCGCTTTCGACCCAACCGTGGGACCAGCGCAAGGATGCGGTGGCCGCACAGGCCACCGGACCCGCGTCGATCGACACCGTGCTCGAACCCGGTGACGCCCTCTACCTGCCGCGGGGCTACATCCATTCGGCGACCGCCCTGGGCGAGACGTCCATCCATCTCACGGTCGGCATCCACCCGCGCACCCGCCACCACCTCGTCGAGCACCTCCTGCGCGGCGTCGCCGAGGAGGCCGAACTGCGCACGTCACTCCCGTCCGACGCCGATCTCGGCGACCCTGCGGTGCTCGCCCCGCACCTGAAGGCGACGGTCGAGGCGTTGCACCGCTACCTCGATCAGGTACCGCCCGAGCGCATTGCCGAGCAGGTCGCCGACGACCTGCTGACCGCGACGCGTCCCGAGCCGCTCGGGCCTCTCGCCCAGCTCGCCGCTGCCGACCAACTCGACACCGAAACGCGGCTGCGGCTCCGTCCCGGGCTGCGCCACCGCCTCGATCCCGACAGCGACCACATCCGGCTGCGCGTACTCGGCAAGACGCTGAGCGTGCCGACGACGTGCGCGGCCGCGTTGCGGCGCGTCCTGACCGGCGCGGTGTTCACTCCGGCCGAGTTGCCCGACCTCGAGCCGGACGAGGCCGTGGTGCTGAGCCGCCGCCTGCTGCGCGACGGTGTGGTCGTCCCCGTTGGCCGCTGATCGCGCATCTACCGCCAGCGATCTCGGCGGCGCCTACGCCGGACCGGGCCATCGCGGTCACCCGCATCCCCGCGAGTCACTGGAGCGGTGCGCGTTG
>CAXTNQ010000052.1:0-8371 GCA_964245745.1 uncultured Jatrophihabitantaceae bacterium | reverse complement strand
CTGCTGGGCACAGCGTTTCCGGCGCGCCGGGTGCTGCTCGTCGAGCAACCCGGACCCTGGGGGCGCAACGCGCTGCGCGAGTCGCGGTTCGATCCGGTGGTGGCGGCCGCCCTCGAGCGCCGGGCCGACGACGCCGGTCTGCGCGTGCTGGTCATCCGCCGGCCGGGACGTTCCCCCCGTGGCGCGCGCCGGACGTGGGGCATCGCCGACTGCCGGTTCGGGCACGAGGCACTGCACTGGGGCCACTTCGACCAGGACGCCGAGCTGCTCGACCTTCCACTCGACGGGACCGCCGGCGAGCCCGACGACGCCCCGATCTTCCTGGTCTGTGCGCACAGCAAGCACGACGCCTGCTGCGCCCTACGGGGCCGACCGGTGGCGGCGGCGCTACACGCTCAGCGTCCCGGACGGACCTGGGAGTGCAGCCACGTCGGAGGCGAGCGCTTCGCCGCGAACGTCCTCGTCCTGCCCCTCGGGTTGCTCTACGGACGGGTGTTGCCGTTCGCCGCTGCGCAGTTCGTCCAGGCCGCCGAGAACGGCGAGACGATTGGTGCGCTGCTGCGAGGACGGATCGGCCTACCCCCGGTCGCGCAGGCTGCCCTCGCCTTCGCGGGCGAGCACCTGGCGCTGCGCCGCGTCGATCAACTGCAGGTCGTCGGGGTCCAGCGCAGTGCGGAGGACGCGGACCACGTGGTCGTGCGCCTCGCCACGCCGGACCAGCCCGTCGAGGTGACGGTCGTCGTCGAACGGGTCGACGCGGTAGGCCTCACCGACGCCAACCCGGGCCCCGGCCACTACCTGCGTTATCGGCCGGTCCGCGTCTGCGCCGTGGAGTGACCGCTCAGGTGTGGTGATCCTTGAGCCGCTGGTAGGACTCGTCGATCTCCCGCTCGGCGTCGACCCGGCCGGCCCAGGTAGCGCCCTCGACGCTCTTGCTCGGTTCGAGCTCCTTGTAGACCTCGAAGAAGTGCTGGATCTCCAGCCGATCGAACTCGGGCACGTGGTAGATGTCGCGCAGGTGGTCCAGCCGAGGGTCGTTGACCGGGACGGACAGCACCTTGTCATCGGGGCCGGCCTCGTCGGTCATCCGGAACATGCCGATGGCCCGGCAACGCACGAGCACGCCCGGGAACAACGGGTCGCCGTGCACCAGGACCAGCGAATCGAGCGGATCGCCGTCCTGGCCGAGGGTGCCCTCGATGTAGCCGTAGTCGGCGGGGTACTGCGTGGCCGTGAACAGGGTGCGGTCGAGGCGGATCCGGCCACTCTCGTGGTCCACCTCGTACTTGTTCCGGCTCCCGCGCGGGATCTCGATGAGCACGTCGAATTCCACGGTTGACCTCCTTCGCGGACGGCTACCTCTGTCTCTAGTGTGGCGCATCGGATGCGACGATCGGGCCGGTGAGGCTGTCGCGTCAGTGGTCGGTCGGGCGCGCGGTCCTCGCGGCCCTGATCACGCTCGTCGTTGCGGTGGCCACCTATGTCGTCTCGCGTGCGGTCGAGCCGGGGTTCCCGACCCTCGCCGCAGCGCCGGCTCCACCGTCGGTCGCGGCCGCGGCGACGTCCGCGCCCCCTTCAGGACGTCCGCTCGACCAGCGTCCGGCGGCGTCCGCGGCCGGTGTCGCAGCCGCGCTGGACGCCGCGTGGCGCGATGCTCGGCTGGGCGGCCGGGTCGTCGGCCAGGTCAGCGACGGCATCACCGGCCAGGTGCTGCTCGACCGGGACGCGGCCGTACCGGTGCCGCCCGCGTCGACCGCCAAGCTCGCGACCGCGCTGGCCGTCCTGTCCGTACGCGCGCCGACCGACCGGATCGTGACCCGGGTGCTTGCTGGACGGGCGCCCGACACGGTGGTGCTCGTCGGCGGCGGCGACCCGACGCTCACGGCGGCGCCGGCTGGCCAGGACGGTGCGTACGCCGACGCCGGACGGCTGGCCGACCTGGTCGCGCAGCTGCGGGCCGCCGGCGTCTCCGCACGGCACGTCGTCGTGGACGGCTCACGGTTCTCCGGCCCTGCGGTGTCGCCGGCCTGGGCCGCCGGCGACGCGCCGTCGTCGTACGCGGCTCCGATCGTCGCGACCATGGTGGACGGTGGGCGGGACACCCCGCCCGCGGCGACCCGCAGCGCCGATCCCGCCGCCGCGGCGGGCCGTGACCTGGCGGCCGCCCTCGGCCTACCGTCCGCGGCCGTCGCAGCGGGGCAGGCTCCGGCTGGGGCGGCGGTGCTCGCCACCGTCCGGTCGGCACCGATCGGCGAGCTCGTCCGGCAGATGTTGCAGCTGTCCGACAACGTGATCGCCGAATGCCTGGCTCGTCAGGTGGCGCTGGCCGTCGGGCAACCAGCCAGCTTCGCCGGGGCGGCCATCGCCGTCCGCACCGTGCTGGAGAGCATCGGCGTGTCGATCGGCTCCGGACTCGTGGACGGCAGCGGCCTGGCCGCCAGCGACCGCATCACACCGTCGGCGTTGGTCGACGTCGTGCGGACGTCCGCGTTCGGCCCGCGCGCCGCGGCCCGGGAACTGATCGACGACCTGCCGGTGGCCGGCTGGGACGGCACGCTGGCCGGCCGCTTCACGGAAGCCCCAGCGTCCTCGGCGGACGGGTTCGTGCGGGCCAAGACCGGCACGCTCACCGGGCTGTCGGCGCTGAGCGGGGTGGTGCAGGACGCCGATGGTCGCCTGATGGTCTTCACGTTCGTCGCCGACCGCGTCGGTCCTACGCCGGCCGACACCGCCGCGGCGGAGACGGCGTTGGACGCCGCCGCGGCCACGTTGACGGCCTGCGGCTGCCGGTGAGCGGCAGCTATCGACGTCGTTGGGGCGGCCGCGTGGGTGCCCGGCTGGGCCGGGTGGTCGGGACGTCGGCGCCGGTCGGGTCCGGCGCTTCGGTCGCGGTGAGCGCCGGAGTGAGGACGGGCACGAGCAGCGCCGCGAGCAGTGCACCGACGAGCGGCGCCAGGATGAACAGCCACACGTCAGCGAGCGGCGCACCGCCATGCCACAACGCCGGCCCGAGCGACCGGGCCGGGTTGACCGACGTGCCGTCCAGCGGGATGCCGACCAGGTGGATCACCGTCAGCACCAAGCCGATGGCCAGGCCCGCGAAACCCGGAGCGGCCGCGCGCCCGGTGACGAGCAGGACCACCAACACGAGCAGAAAGGTCAGGATGATCTCGAGCACGAACGCGCCGGCGCCGTTGATCGACGTCCCCCAGTCGTTGCTGCCGAGCGTTCCGGTCTGGTCCTTGACCTTGCCGAAGCTGCTGGTCATGAGCTTGAGCAGGGCGGCCCCCACGATGGCGCCCGCAAACTGCGCAACCCAGTAGACGACGGCGCGGTCGAGTGTCATGCCCCGGCGCAGCAACACGCCGAGTGTGACTGCAGGGTTCACGTGGCAACCGGACGTCGGGCCGATCGCGTACGCCAGGGCGAGCAGGACCAGCCCGAAGGCGAAGGCGACGCCCTCCGGCCCGATCTTGTCGATGCCGAACACCGCCGATCCCACCGCAAAGAAGACGAGGATGAGCGTGCCGAAGAACTCGGCCAGCGCCTCACGGACGGACTGGGTCATCGCCACTCCCGGAAGGTGATCTCGGGGGCGGAGCCTACAGCCCGCACACGTCGGCGGTCGCGTCACCTGAGAAGTCGCCGCGCCGCGCGCCGCAGGTCACGCCGGCCACTCGGTACCGTCGTGCCGATGACACAGCTCGTCGACTGGGATCTCGCGGCCCGCGCCGCCAAGCGGCTCAGCCCGCCCTCTCCGGCGGTGTCGCGCGCCGAGGCGGACGACACCGTCGGCGAGCTGTACGGGCTGGCCGCCGAAGCTGCCGGTCACGTCGCCGAGCTGACCCAGCTCACCGAGCCGCGGGTCACCGCCAAGACCCGCGTCGTCGACCGCGACGGCTGGATCGACGTCAACGCCTCGGGCCTGCGTACGGTCATGACCCCACTGGTCGACCGGCTGGCCGCCGCGACCACCGTCAACCGGCTGACCGAGACCGTCGGTGGGCGCGTCACCGGTTTGCAGGCCGGTGCCGTCCTCGGCTTTCTTTCCGGCAAGGTGCTCGGCCAGTTCGAGTTCTTCGCCGACCCGGGTGGCCAGCTGCTGCTCGTCGCCCCGAACGTCGTTTCCGTGGAACAGCAGCTACGCGTGGTGCCCCGCGACTTCCGACTGTGGGTCTGCCTGCACGAAGTGACCCACCGCGTGCAGTTCACCGCGGTGCCCTGGCTGCGCGAGCACCTGCTCGGTGAGGTCCGCGCCCTGACCGACAGCGTCGAGACCGATCCCGAGGCGATGCGCGCCCGAGCCCGGGCCGCCCTGGGCGAGCTGGTCAATGTGGTGCGCGGCCAGGGTGACGGCGAAGGGCTGGTAGCGGCCCTCGCCACTCCCGAGCAGCGGGTGGTGATCGATCGCGTCACCGCGCTCATGTCGCTGGTCGAAGGGCACGCCGAATACGTGATGAACGCGGTGTCGTCGGACGTGATCCCGACGCAGAAGGTCATCGAAGAACGGTTCGGCGTCCGGCGGCGCAAGGGCGGCAATCCGCTGGACAAACTGATGCGCCGCATCCTGGGCCTGGACGCCAAGACCCGGCAGTACATCGACGGCTCGGCGTTCGTCCGCGCGGTGGTCGCGAAGATCGGGGTGGACGGGTTCAACCAGGTCTGGACGTCGCCCGAGACCCTGCCTCGCAAGGCCGAGATCAACGCGCCGGACGACTGGATCGCGCGCGTCCACAACTGATGGCTCCCCATCCGGCGGTCGCGGCGGTGCGCCGGGCCGTCCGGACCGCGCTGGCCACCGTCGACGGGCCGGTGCTCGTCGCGTGCTCCGGCGGCGCCGACTCGATCGCCCGCTTCGACCCCGGCGGCGCCGGTGCCGTGCGACGAGGGGTCGCCTGCGGATTGATCACGGTTGATCACGGGCTCCGGGATGGCTCGGCCGAGCGGGCGCAGGCCGTGGCGGCGTGGGGTTACGAGCTCGGGTTGAACCCCGTGACCTCGGTGGCGGTCGAGGTCGGACGGGCCGGCGGCACCGAAGCGGCGGCGCGGGTCGCCCGGTACGCGGCCCTCGACGCCACGGATCAGTGCGTACTGCTCGGGCACACCCTCGACGATCAGGCCGAGACCGTGCTGCTCGGCTTGGGCCGGGGCTCGGGTCCGCGGTCCATCGCCGGGATGCGTCCGGTCGACGGGCGGTACCTGCGGCCGCTGCTGGGCGTCCGGCGGGCCACGACCCGGGCGGCGTGCGCGGCGCTCGACCTGCCGGTGTGGGACGACCCCGACAACCTCGATCCGCACTACCAGCGGGTGCGGTTACGCCGAGAGGCCATTCCGTTGTTGGAGGACATCCTGCAGGGCGGCGTGGCCGAGGCGCTCGCGCGTACGGCGACCCTCGTCCAGCACGATCTCGACGCCCTCGATGCTCTGGCCGCTCATCACGTGCCGTCGTCGAAGGAGCTCGATGCCGTCGGCCTGGCCGGTCAACCGCCGGCGGTGCGGACGAGGGTGCTGCGCGCCTGGGCACACGACGGCGGGGTCGCCGCGTTGACCGCCACCCACGTGCAGGCGCTCGACGCCCTGGTCACGGCCTGGCGGGGTCAGGACGGCGTCGACCTGCCGGGTGGCTTCGTCGCGGTACGGACGTCTGGCAGGCTGGAGCTGCGTCGCCGGGCCGCCCCATCAGGTGATCCGGGACCTACCGCCCTTGACCTCGCCCGGGAGGGTCTGTGACGTCCGAACTGGACGCCGACATCGACGACGTGATCGTCAGCGCCGACCAGATCGCCTCGCGCATCGGCGAACTGGCCAAGGAGATCGACGCCGACTACGCCGACCGCGAACCGCTGCTCGTCGGCGTCCTTAAGGGTGCGGTCATGTTCATGTCCGACCTGGCGCGTGCTCTGCAGCGACCGTCCGCGATGGAGTTCATGGCGGTGAGCTCCTACGGCTCGAGCACCACGTCGTCCGGCGTCGTGCGCATCCTCAAGGACCTCGACCGCGACATCGCCGGACAGCACGTGCTCATCGTCGAGGACATCATCGACTCCGGCCTCACGCTCTCCTGGCTGCTCAGGAACCTGCACAGCCGCAATCCGGCCTCCATCGAGATCGTTGCCCTGCTGCGCAAGCCCGACGCCGTCAAAGTGCAGCTGCCGGTCCGCTACGTCGGCTTCGACATCCCCAACGAGTTCGTCGTCGGCTACGGGCTGGACTACGCGCAGCGCTACCGCGGGCTGCCCTACATCGGACGGCTTAAACCGTCCGTCTACGCCCCGACCTGACGGTCCGCCACAGGTCGCCGAGCCGCCGCCTCCCCAACTGTGATCATGGCGCGTTTCGCCGCGGAACCGCGTGTGCGGAAATCCGCGATCGGACGTGACGTGATCATCGGTGAGAGGTGACCTGAGCGCCGGCGCACGAGGCGTTGCCTGGGCCCCGAAACTGAGAGCCGGCACAGAGTCCGCCGGGCGACGGAACGTCCGCGTCCGTCCTGACGTTGCTACGGCTGGACGGATTGTCGGATTCCCGGCGGGTCAGACCTGCCGTGTACCGTTCATAGACGGGTTTGGTCGGCTGATCAGGAGGAGCGCGGGGCCACCGGCACCCCGTCAAGAGACCTATGGATCGTAAGCGCCTATACCGGTCGTGGTGGCTGTGGGCCATCGTGATCGTCCTGGCCTTCTTCGTGCTGCAGTCGGTCGTCGCGAGCGGTGACGACTACAAGTCGGTCAGCACCTCCCAGGCCATCGCGCAGATCAACGCCGGCAACGTCAAGAACGCGGTGATCCACGACAAGGAACAGACGCTCGACCTCGACCTGAACAACGCGGTCGACGGCAAGACGAAGATCAGCACCTCGTACCCGGCCAACGTCACTCAGACGATCTTCGATGACCTGTCCAAGCAGAAGGACACCACCTTCACGACCAAGGTCACGCGCAGCAACGGCTGGCTGAACCTGCTCTTCGCGGTACTGCCCTTCCTGCTCATCGGCGGCGTGCTGTTCTTCGTGATGAGCCAGGTGCAGGGCGGCGGCAACCGGGTCATGAGCTTCGGCCGCAGCAAGGCCAAGCTGGTCAGCAAGGACACCCCGAAGACGACGTTCGCCGACGTCGCGGGGGCGGACGAGGCGATCGAGGAACTGCAGGAGATCAAGGACTTCCTGCAGAATCCCGCGCGCTATCAGGCCCTGGGCGCCAAGATCCCCAAGGGCGTGCTGCTCTACGGTCAGCCCGGTACCGGTAAGACGCTGCTCGCCCGGGCCGTGGCCGGCGAGGCCGGCGTCCCCTTCTACGCGATCTCCGGGTCGGACTTCGTCGAGATGTTCGTCGGCGTCGGCGCGTCCCGTGTGCGCGACCTGTTCGAGCAGGCCAAGTCGAATGCACCGGCGATCATCTTC
The DNA here is from genome assembly GCA_964245745.1 of uncultured Jatrophihabitantaceae bacterium. Taxonomy (GTDB): domain Bacteria; phylum Actinomycetota; class Actinomycetes; order Mycobacteriales; family Jatrophihabitantaceae; genus CAXTNQ01. Next base: position 972 of record CAXTNQ010000052.1, on the reverse strand, counting down.
GTCGACGAGATCGATGCGGTCGGGCGGCACCGCGGTGCCGGTCTCGGTGGTGGCCACGACGAGCGCGAGCAGACCCTGAACCAGCTCCTGGTCGAGATGGACGGGTTCGACGTCAAGGGCGGCGTCATCCTCATCGCTGCGACGAACCGTCCCGACATCCTCGACCCGGCCCTGCTGCGCCCGGGCCGGTTCGACCGGCAGATCGCGGTATCGCCCCCCGACGTCGAAGGCCGCAAGGCCGTGCTCGCCGTGCACGCGAAGGGCAAGCCGTTCGACGCGGACGTCGACCTGTCGGTGATCGCCCGGCGGACACCCGGCTTCAGCGGCGCGGACCTGGCCAACGTGATCAACGAGGCCGCCCTGCTCACCGCGCGCACCGGCGGACGGTTGATCACCAATCACTCGCTCGAAGAGGCGATCGACCGTGTGATCGCCGGCCCCGAGCGTAAGACCCGGGCGATGAGCGACAAGGAGAAGCGGGTCACCGCCTACCACGAGTCCGGGCACGCCCTCACGGCGTGGGCCATGCCGAACCTGGACCCGGTGCACAAGGTCACGATCCTGCCGCGCGGCCGCTCGCTGGGGCACACCCTCGTCCTGCCGCTCGAGGACCGCTTCACCCAGACCCGTTCGGAGATACTCGATCAGCTCGTGTACGCCCTGGGTGGGCGCGCCGCCGAGGAGTTGGTGTTCCACGAGCCGACCACCGGCGCGTCCAACGACATCGAGAAGGCGACGGCGCTGGCCCGCGCGATGGTCACCGAGTACGGCATGAGCTCGAAGCTGGGCGCGGTCAAGTACGGCACGAACGATGCCGAGCCGTTCCTGGGCCGTGACTACGGCCACACCCGCGACTACTCCGAGGACATCGCCGCGGACATCGACGCCGAGGTGCGCGACCTCATCGAGGGCGCGCACGACGAGGCCTGGGAGATCCTGCAGCAGCACCGCGACGCCCTCGACGCGATGGTG
>CAXTNQ010000051.1:11400-15903 GCA_964245745.1 uncultured Jatrophihabitantaceae bacterium | reverse complement strand
GGGGCGGAGGTAGGTGCGGACCCAGTCCGGGAGCTCGTCCGCCACCGCGGCGACCTCGTGGGGATTGTCACCGGCCGCGAACGCGGGGCTCAGGTCGGGCCGCCGGGCGGCCTGCTCGACCCAGCCCGTGGGGGTGGGGACGGATATGCCCACGCCGTTGTCCTCGCACACCAGCAGCAGGGGCAGCGGGAGGCCGAGCGCGACGCAGTAGCCCGCTGTGTTCAGTGCGCCGACGGCGGTCGAGTGGTTGAGCGAGGCGTCGCCGAAGCTGCAGATGGCGAGCGCGTCTTCAGGCCAGCGGGTCGCGACGCCCAACCGGCGACCACGGTCAATCGCGAAAGCGACGCCTACCGCCCGCGGCAGATGTGAGGCGATGGTCGAGGTCTGCGGGATGATCGCCAGCTCGGCGTGGCCGAACACTTTGTGCCGACCGCCCGACGCCGGATCGTCGACCGCGCCGAGCATGCCGAGCAGGACGTCACGGATGCCGTCCTCGAGCTTGCGCCCCGCGGACAAGCAGCGCGCCAGGTAGAACGCGCCGGACCGGTAGTGCAGCAGCGCCGGGTCGGTGGGCCGTAGCGCGGCGGCCACCAGGGCGTTCGACTCGTGGCCGGCTGAACCGATCGTGTAGAAGCCACGCCCCCGCTCGCGCATCCGCCGGGCCTGCAGGTCGATGTGCCGGCTGCCGGCCATCGCCTCGAAGACCGCCAGCTGGTCTTCGGACGGCGGCTCGCCGTGCGACGTCGCGCTTCCGACGGCGAGCGCCTGCCGGACGTGTGTGTCCAGCTCGTCGTGATTCACGTGCCCACGATATGTCGGCGATCACATTACAAAAATATATAACTGGATTATGCTTGCGGTGTGCATGACGAGGAGCGGCGCGCGGTCGCCGAACAACTGGACCGGCTGATCTTGTGGGCGCGACGGAAGTCGCCGCCGCCGCTGAGCAGCAGCGCGATCACGACGCTCGACACTCTCGCGGAGTCGGGACCGCAGCGGATCAGCGACCTGGCCGAACACGAGCGGGTCACCCAGCCGGGCATGACCACGATGGTCAACCGCCTGGAGGCGTCTGGGCACGCCGAACGCGTGCCAGATCCCACCGACGGCCGCGCCACGCTCGTCCGGATCACCACCGAAGGCCGTCGCCTGCTGGCCGAGCGCGCCCGCGCCCGCGCCGCCGTGCTCGAGGCCGAGCTCGCCACCTTGCCGACGTCCGATCAGCGCGCGTTGCTCGGCGCACTGGACGTCATCGGGCGACTCACCGGGTCGTCTCGGACCGCACCGATAGGTGGGGGGTCGCGATGAGCGCCACGGCCGTGAGCCCGTTCCGGCAGCCCCGCGCCGTGTGGGCAGTGGCGTTCGCCTGTGTCGTGTCGTTCATGGGCATCGGCCTGGTCGACCCGATCCTGCCGGCCATCAGCGACAAGCTGCACGCGACGCCCAGCCAGGTCGAGCTGCTGTTCACCAGCTACCTGGTCGTGACGGCACTCGCCATGCTGGTCACGGGCTGGGTGTCGAGCCGGATCGGCGCCAAACGCACGCTGATCGCCGGCCTCATCCTGATCGTCGTGTTCGCCGCCGCTGCGGGGGCGTCGGGCAGTATCGCCGGGATCATCGGGTTCCGCGCCGGATGGGGCCTGGGCAACGCGTTGTTCATCGCCACGTCGCTCGCGGTGATCGTCGGGTCGGCCAGCGGCGGATTCGCCGGCGCGATCGTGCTGTACGAGTCGGCTCTTGGCGTCGGCATCGCGATGGGGCCGTTGCTCGGCGGCGAACTCGGCAGCATCAGCTGGCGGGGTCCGTTCTTCGGGGTGTCCGTGCTCATGCTCGTGGCGCTGGTGGCCACGGTCGTGCTCCTGCCGCCGACGCCACTACCCGCGCGCCGCCAGAAGCTGAGCGAGCCGATCAAGGCGCTGCGCCACCGGGCCCTCGCGACCACCAGCGTCGTGGGCCTGCTCTACAACTGGGGATTCTTCACGCTGCTCGGTTACGCGCCGTTCCTCATGCGACCGATCACCCCGCAACAGCTCGGCCTGGTCTTCTGCGGTTGGGGCCTGCTGGTGGCGGTGTTCGCGGTGTGGGGTGCGCCGTGGCTCAAGGCCCGGTTCGGGACGGCCCGCACCCTCTACGGCACCTTCGTGTTGCTGGCCGCCGACCTCGCCGTTATCGGTGTGTGGCACGACGACCGGACGGTCGTCATCGTCGCCGTGATCGTCGCCGGCATCTTCATCGGCATCAACAACACGCTGGTGACCACCGCAGTCATGAGCATCGCGCCGGTCGAGCGTCCGGTGGCGGCGGCGACCTACGGCTTCGTGCGCTTCATCGGCGGCGGGCTGGCGCCGTTCGCGGCCGGCAAGCTCGTGGAGCACTTCAACGTCCCGCTCCCGTTCCTGATCGGCACCGGCGCGGTGCTCGCTGCGGCCATCGTGCTGACCACCGTCCACGGCGCGCTCGACCGCGCCGACCGTGCGACGGCCCACGAGCCGGTCATCGAGCAGCTGGCCGAGCCGGACGAGACCCTGCCCGTCGGCGTGGCCCTCGGAAACGCCGACTGAGCGGTCTCAGGCGGCTCAGTCCAAGGCGCGGCGCCGGAAGCCACGCATGCCGGTGACCACGAACAGGGCGGTGCTGGCGACCATCACCGGCAGCGTGACGCCGACGGCCATGTGCGGAACGGCCGGGACGATCGCCCCGCGCATCGTTTCGCTGACGTAGGTGAGCGGGTTGAGGGTCGTCAGCACCTGGAACCACCGGATGCCCGACAGCGACGGCCACGGGTACTGCGTCGCGCCGGTGAAGATCAGCGGCGTGAGTACGAGCGCGAACATGACGTTGATCCGGTTCGGCGGGACGAAGGTGCCGAGCGTCATCCCGAGCGCTGCTCCGAGCAGTGAGCCGACGAGAATCGTCAACACCAGCAGGGGAATGCCGGCGGCGTGGATGGACAGGCCGTCCAGGATCCAGTACCCCAGCGGGAACATGACCGCGGCCGCGACCACCGCGCGCAACATGGCGAACAGCATCTTCTCCACGGCGACGGCCATGATCGGCAGCGGCGCCAGCAAGCGATCCTCGATCTCGCGGCTGAACGAGAAGTCGAGCACCAACGGCAGCGCGGTGGCCTGCAGCCCGGTCAGCAACGTGGTCAGCGCGATCACGCCGGGGAACAGTAGGTCGGCGTAGTCGGGACGAGCCGCCCCGATCTCGGTCAGGACCTTGCCGAACACGAGCAGCAGGAACAACGGCTGCAGGAGGACCTGAGCGAGGAACACCGGAAGTTCCCGGCCGGTCACGAATATGTCGCGCCACAGCACCGCGCCGAAGGCCTGCAGCGCGCTGGCCCGAGCGGCCGGCGGACCGGACACGGGACCTGCGTTGGCGTGCTCGGCGGGTGCTCCGGAGCCCGTGGACGTCGTCGTCTGCGAATTCATCGCAGGCCCCGTCCGGTCAGGGCGATGAACACATCCTCGAGGCTCGCTCGCCCCACGCTGAGATCGACCAGCTGCCGGTCCTGCTGGGCCGCAGCGGTGGCCAGCGGGCCGAACAGCCGGGAGGGTTCGCCGTCCACGTACAGCCGCAGCCGCCCGTCGGCCTGGGGCTCGGCCCGGAGTACACCGGACAGCCCGTCGACCACCGGCGCACTTCCGTGCTCCGCGTCGAAGCGGACGTCGACGTAGGCGCTCCCGGGCAGCAGCCGGGTCAGCGCCGCCGGCGTGTCCAGCGCGAGGATCGTGCCGTGGTCGATGATCGCCACCCGATCGCACAACTCGGCGGCCTCGTCCATGTCGTGCGTGGTCAGCATGATCGTCACGCCCGAGCTTCGCAGCTCTCGAATGCGGTCCCAGACGAAGAGCCGGGCCTGCGGGTCCAGGCCGGTCGAAGGCTCGTCCAAGAACAACACCACGGGGCGATGCATGAGGGCGCGCGCGATCATCAGGCGCTGTGACTGCCCACCGGAGTACCGGTCGACCTTGTCGCTGCCGCGATCGCCAAGGCCGAACTGGGCGAGCAGCTCATCGGCACGCTGCTCGCGCGTCGCCTTCGCGACTCCGTGGTATTGCGCATGGAACAGCAGGTTCTGCCGTGCGGTGAGCTGGCGATCCAGGTTGACCCGCTGCGGCACCACCGCCAGGGCCGAGCGGGCGCGGACCGGTTCGCCCAGCACGTCGATGCCCGCCACCGAAGCCTGTCCGCTCGTCGCCAAGACCCGGGTGGTCAGGATGCCGATCGTCGTCGACTTGCCGGCGCCGTTGGGGCCGAGCAGCCCGAAGATCTCGCCGGGACGGACCGCGAAGCTCACGCCGTCCACGGCATTGTCCGGGCGTTTGGGATAGCGCTTGACCAGGTCGACGACCTCGACAGCTTGGTCGGTCCCTTCGCGCGGAAGCGGGAGTTCGCGGCGAGAGCCGCGACGGGACGACTTGGCAGTCACAGATTCTTTAAGGACCGGCATGGACACGTCGACGATTGTGCCGCGCCCAACTGTCCGGTTATTCG
>CAXTNQ010000051.1:0-11300 GCA_964245745.1 uncultured Jatrophihabitantaceae bacterium | reverse complement strand
CGGGCCGGACGAACGATCGGTCGCGAGCACGAGTGCGCAGGGATAGGCAGACTGGATGCACCGCTGTCGATCCCGGAGGACTGATGCCCATGGCCACGCAGGTCCTGGTGACCGGAGCGTCCGGCTTCGTCGGCTCGCACCTCTCCGCCGCGCTGGCCGACCTCGGCCACGACGTACGGGCCATGACCCGCCATCCGGAGCGCTACCAGGGCGCGGGTACGCCGGTCCCGGGGGACGTCGGCCGGCCGCGGAGTCTGACCAAGGCGTTGGACGGCTGCGAGGTGGCGTACTACCTCGTGCATTCGCTCGCCGACGCCGACTTCGAGGCCAGGGACGCGGCGGCGGCGCGGGCGTTCGGGCGTGCGGCCGCGCGGGTTGGCGTGTCCAGGGTCGTGTATCTCGGTGGCTTGGGCGCGGACGGCGAGCAGCTGTCCCCGCACCTACGGTCCCGGCGCGAGGTGGAGAGCCTGCTCGGTGACGCCGGAGTGCCGGTCACCGTGCTGCGGGCCGCGGTCGTCATCGGCCACGGCGGCATCTCCTGGGAGATCACCCGCCAGCTGGTCGACCACCTGCCGGTGATGGTCGCGCCCAAATGGGTACGCACCCGTACCCAGCCCATTGCGCTCCCCGACGCGCTGCGCTACCTGATAGGCGTCCTCGATCACCCCGACGCCAAGGGTCAGGTCTTCGAGATCGGCGGCCCTGAGGTCCTGCGCTACGTCGACATGATGAAGCGGGTGGCGCGCATCCAGAACGGGCGGCTGCTTCCGGTCATCACGGTGCCGCTACTCACCCCAGGGCTGTCCTCGCGCTGGATCTCGCTGGTCACGGACGTCAACGTGCCGACCGCGCGTAACCTCATCGACTCGATGACCACCGAGGTCGTGGTGCACGACCACGCGATCGAGCGGTTGCTGCCGGGCGAGCTGATCGGTTTTGACGACGCCGTCCGGATCGCCATGGCCGACCGCTCACGAGCGCGGGCGGAATGACCGAGTGGTCGTCGCGGCTGGCCGCATGGCTGCGGCCGGCGCTCGTCGACAAGGTGCCCCGCGATCACCGGGAACCGGACTACGCCTTCCGTCGACGGCGCGTCGTCGCCGCCGTCGTACTGGTTGCGGGCGCGACGTTGCTCGCGATCTCCTTATCGGCGCGTCCGGGAGGCACCGCCTTCTACCTGTTCACGCTGGCCCTCGCGGCCACGTGGACGCTGGGCGGACTGCTGTCCGGGCCCCTGCACCTCGGGCACACGATGGTCGAGGGACGGTTGCGCCGCCCCGTGGTGCTGCCCGTCGCTCTCGGGCTGGTCGCGGCCGTCGCGTTCCTGGCGGGCGCTCTGGTCATCCGGGAGATCCCGCCGTTGCGCGATTTCACCCGCAACGTTCTCGACTACGCCCGCGAGGGATCGCTGCCGCTCGTCCTCGCCGTCACCCTGATCAACGGGGTGGCCGAGGAGATCTTCTTCCGGGGCGGACTGTTCGCCGCCATCGGACGCCGCCGCCCCGTGCTCATCTCCACCGCCGTCTACACGGTCGCAACCGCCGCCACCGGCAATCCCATGTTGGCCTTCGCGGCGCTCACCCTCGGTTTCGTGTTCGGGCTGCAGCGCCGAGCATCGGGAGGCATCCTGGCGTCCTCCCTGACCCACGTGACCTGGTCGACGATCATGGTGTTCGCCCTGCCTCCGTTGTTCGCGAAGTAGCCGTATCAGCGCACCGCTCGCCGCCTCCCCCCAATCGACCGCTGGACGACAGCGCTCGGCAACTCACTAGAGGGGAACGCCGGTCATGACCGAAAGCAACGACGTCGCGCGGGTTGTGATACCCGAGCAGCGCATCGAGGGACGGCGGCTCGGCCGCAACATCGAACACGACCCCCGGTCGTGGAACTTCCAGGCCACCCGAGCCCGGAAGATCGTCAGCGTCACGCACCAGGCCACCGGTCTGCCTCTCGACCAGGGCGATCTGGGTTCCTGCACGGCCAACGCGGTGTGCGGCGCGCTCAACTCCGTGCCGGACTATCAGACGGGCGGCAAGGTCTACGACGAGTCGGACGCGGTGTCGCTGTACGAGCTCGAGACGAAGATGGAGGGCGAACCGTATCCGCCCAACGACCCGGGTGGCACCGGTTTGATGGTGTGCAAGGCCGCCGTGCAGCTGGGCTGGATTACCTCCTACCGGCACGCGTTCGGCGTCCAGCAGGCGCTCGAGGCCCTTGTCGTCGCGCCCGTGATCACCGGCGTGAAGTGGTACTCGAGCTTCGATCAGCCGGACGCGGACGGCCTGGTCGGGATCGCGGCCGATGCCCACGTGCGCGGTGGCCACGAGTTCGTGGCCGACGGCATCGACGCCCAGCGCAAGCTCGTCTGGTTCTGGAACAGCTGGGGTACCGGCTTCGGCGTGGGCGGACGGTTCTGCATGTCCTTTGCGACGTGGGACGCCCTGCTGCGCGACGACGGTGACGTGACCGTCCCGGTCAAGTAGCTGAGCTTTCTTCAGTTCGCCGGCGGGCCGCCTCGGGGGACGGCCCGCCGGCGACGCTCGGCGCTTGCGTCGGGCTGACCGGCGAGCGTCCTCAGCTGCCGAGGATCTGCTCGGTCAGCGGGTCGCGACGTCCGCCGAAGTATTGATCCAGCACGTGGCCGAACACCGACTCGTCGGGCACGGCGCGCGCGAACAAGGTCATGGACGAGCGCAGCTTCTGCGCGTCCAATCCGCCGAAGATCTGTTCGGCGGTCGTGCCGGACAGGGCCGCGACGACCTGACTGCAGGTGCGCAGGCGCGGCCCGAGGACCGGATGAGCCGCGTACGCCCGCGCCTGCGCCAGCGAGGCCAGCGCGAAGTGCCGGGCCGTCGGACTCGTCCCCAGACCGGCCACCTGGGGGAACACGAACCACATCCAGTGGCTGACCTTCCGGCCGGCTCTTAGCTCCGCGAGCGCGCGCTCGTACGTACCGCCGCTGTCTTGGGCATCGACGAAGCGCTGCAGGTCGCCGTCCTGGCTCATCGTGTCTCCCGCCGTGTCGGCTCGGGGTGTGGCCCGGCCGCCCGATCTGCCCCACACGTGGCTATCCTGCAGGGGACGGCTCCGGCACGAACAACCGCCGACCGAGACACTCTGCAGGGAGGCCGCCCGGTGACGACGACCGCCGATCCGACCACGGTCGAATACCCGGCTGACGTGCTGGCGCCGGCGCCAATCATCACCCGGCCGTTCCCGGTCCACGAAGCGGCCAAGGGCTCGATGCTCGGCCAGCTGTTGCGCACGACCGACCACAAGATGATCGGCCGGATGTACCTCGTCACCGCGCTGCTCTTTTTCATGTTCGGCGGTGTGCTTGCTTTGATCATGCGCGCCGAGCTGGCGCGTCCGGGCATGCAGTTCCTGTCGCCCGAGCAGTACAACCAGCTGTTCACCATGCACGGCACGATCATGCTGTTGTTCTTCGCGACGCCGATGGTCTTCGCGTTCGCCAACCTCGTCCTGCCGCTGCAGATCGGCTCGCCCGATGTCGCCTTCCCGCGGCTCAACGCCTTCTCGTACTGGCTGTACCTGTTCGGGGCGCTGACGGCGTCCTCCGGCTTCCTCACCCCGGGCGGCGCTGCCGACTTCGGCTGGACCGCCTACACCCCGCTGAGCAGCGCCCTCAACAGCCCGGGCTCGGGCCCTGACCTCTGGATCATCGGGCTCGCCCTTTCCGGCCTGGGCACCATCCTTGGCGCGGTCAACATGACGACGACCGTGATCACCCTGCGCGCGCCGGGCATGACCATGTTCCGGATGCCGATCTTCACCTGGTCGATCCTCGTGACCAGCCTGCTCGCCCTGCTCGCCTTCCCGATCCTGACCGCTGCCCTGCTCGTGCTCTGGGTCGACCGTCACCTCGGTGCGCTGGTCTACGACCCCAACAACGGCGGCGCCATCCTGTGGCAGCACCTGTTCTGGTTCTTCGGGCATCCCGAGGTCTACATCATCGCGTTGCCCTTCTTCGGGATCATCTCCGAGGTCATCCCGGTGTTCAGCCGGAAGCCGCTGTTCGGCTACAAGGGCATGATCCTCGCGCAGCTGGCGATCGCCGCATTGTCGCTCGCGGTGTGGGCGCACCACATGTTTGCCACCGGCGCTGTTCTGCTGCCGTTCTTCTCGATCATGACCTTCCTGATCGCGGTACCGACCGGCATCAAGTTCTTCAACTGGATCGGCACGATGTGGCGGGGGTCGATCACCTTTGACACCGCGATGATGTTTGCGCTCGGCTTCCTGGTGACGTTCCTGTTCGGCGGCCTAACTGGCGTCCTGTTGGCCAGTCCTCCGATCGACTTCCACGTCTCGGACACCTACTTCGTGGTGGCGCACTTCCACTACGTACTGTTCGGCACGATCGTGTTCGCGATCTTCGCCGGAATCTACTTCTGGTTCCCGAAGTTCACCGGCCGCTTCCTCGACGAGCGACTCGGCAAGCTGCACTTCTGGCTGACCTTCATCGGCTTCCACACGACGTTCCTCGTCCAGCACTGGCTGGGCGCCGAGGGCATGCCCCGGCGGTACGCCGACTACCTGCCCAGCGACGGCTTCACGACGCTGAACACCATTTCGACGGTCGGTGCGTTCATCCTCGGCGCGTCGATGCTGCCGTTCATCTACAACGCCTACCGGTCCTACCGCTTCGGCGAAGTCACCACGGCGGAGGACCCGTGGGGCCACGGCAACTCCCTCGAGTGGGCGACTTCCAGCCCTCCGCCGCGGCACAACTTCACGTCCATCCCCCGCATTCGGTCGGAGCGTCCCGCCTTCGAGAAGCACTATCCCCACCTGCTCGACCGGCTCGAGCGCGAGGCGCACGTCGGCGCTCGGCGGCGTTCGCTGTCCGAAGCCTTGAGCGGAGCCGCCGGGGCGAACGGACGGGAAGACAGTGGCGGCTACGCGCGCGACCCCTCCACGAAGTAACGAGGTTCGTCCGTCTCGCCCTGCTCGAAGCGTGTGATCATGTCGCACCGCGCCGCGGGTAGCCGCGGCGGAACGTGACGTGATCAACCCCGGTGGTGCCGCAGTCTCCGGAGCGCTCAGACGACTCGGGTCGGGATCGCCACGTCGCCGCGGGACAGTTTGAGGCCGTCCCAGGGCAGGGTGATCATGGCGGCGCGCAGGTGGTCGCGTGACTCCGTCAGCGTCGGCAGCTCGTCGACCGGCTTGCCGCCGCGCAGCAACGGGCGTTGCAGCAGCCGGTCGTGGGGACCGAGTACGACGTCGCCGACGGCGACGACCTCCTCGAGTGCGGTCCCGCTCGGCTTGTGCTCGCGGTAGGCGGTCTTGCGGCCACCCCGGCTGGCCTTGTGCTCCGAGCGCTTGGCCACGGGTCGCCCGTCGACCTCGACCAGCTTGTAGATGAGGCCGGCGGTCGGCGCGCCGGACCCGGTGACCACGGCCGTCCCGGCGCCATAGACGTCAACCGGCGCGGCGGCCAGGGCAGCGATCGCGAATTCGTCCAAGTCGCCGCTGACCACGATGCGCGTCTCCCGGGCGCCCAGTTCGTCGAGCTGGGCACGAGCCTGCCGAGCTAGGACGGAGAGGTCGCCAGAGTCGATGCGGACGGCGCCGAGCTCCGGTCCGGCGACCTGCACCGCTGTCGCGATGCCCTGCGTGATGTCGTAGGTGTCGACGAGCAGCGTGGTGCCCACACCCATGGCTGCGACCTGGGCGTGGAAGGCGTCGGCCTCACTCTCGTGCAGCAGGGTGAATGCGTGGGCGGCGGTCCCGGCGGTCGGTACGCCGAATCGAGCCTGGGCCGCCAAGTTGGACGTGGTGGCGAAGCCGGCCAGGTAGGCGGCCCGTGCCGCGGCCACGGCGGCCTGCTCGTGTGTGCGCCGCGAGCCCATCTCGATGATCGGGCGACCCTCGGCGGCGCTGACCATCCGCGCGGCCGCAGACGCGATGGCGCTGTCGTGGTTGAGGATCGACAGCACGAGGGTCTCGAGCACCACCGCCTCGGCGAACGTGCCGGACACGGTGAGCAGCGGCGAGTACGGGAAGTACAGCTCGCCCTCCGGGTATCCGTCGACGTCGCCGCCGAACCGGTAACCGCGCAGGAACTCGGCACCCGCGTCGCTCACCACGCCGGACGCCTGCAGCCGGGCCACCTCGTCACCGTCGAAGGCGAAGTCGGCAACAGCGTCGAGCACCCGGGCCGTGCCGCCCACTACGCCGTAACGTCGGCCGTCCGGTAGGCGACGCGCGAAGACCTCGAAGACGCAGGATCGCCCGGCGCTGCCGTCCCGCAACGCCGCGTCGAGCATGGTCAACTCGTAGCGATCGGTCAGCAGTCCGGTCCGTGGCCGGCCGTCACGATCGTTCGCCACCGAGTGCTCGCTCACGCCTGCGATCGTGTCATGCGACCATGGAGCCCGTGGCCGGAACCCTCGCGCCCGAACGGGAACAGCAGGCCGACGTCGAATCGACCGCGGCCGCGGACCGGCCGTGGGTGACCATCGTCTGGAACGACCCGGTCAACCTCATGAACTACGTCACGCACGTATTCATGACCGTTTTCGGCTACCCCAAAGCCAAAGCCGAGAAGCTCATGCTTGACGTTCACCACAAGGGACGGGCCGTCGTTTCGAGCGGGCCACGCGAGCGCATGGAGCTCGACGTCGCCACCCTGCACGAGCACGGACTGTGGGCCACCCTGCAACACGATCAGTAGTGAAGGTCAACCGACGTCGTGGCCTGATCCGCCTGCAACTCGAGGCGGTCGAGGCGCAGCTGCTGGGGTCGTTGCTGGACGACCTCGACGGCGCGCTGGCGACGTTGCCGGCCGATGACCCGGTGCGTCAAAGGTGGTTCCCGGCGGCCTACCGAGACGACGCCGAGGCCGCCGCGGAGTTCCGCGCGCTGACCGAATCGGCGTTGCTCGCGCGCAAGTCCGAACTGGCCGGTACGTGTCGGGCCGAGTTGCCGGCCGGTGGCGGCGTGCTCGCCCTCGACGCGGAGGCGGCGCAGCGCTGGCTCACCGTGCTCAACGACCTGCGCCTCGGTATCGGGACCCGCCTCGATGTCCGAGAGGACGACGACATCGCCATCGATCCCTCCGATCCGGACGCGCAGACCCGGGCGATCTATCAATGGCTGACCGCGCTGCAGGATTCTCTGGTCCGCGCCGCCATGCGCTGATCACGGGCCGAGGTCCCACAGCAGGCGGTAGTACGCGGTGCGGGCCTCGTCCGGTGCCACGCCGTACGCGTCGAGCAGCGTGCGCTCCCATCCCTGGCCGTAGTTCCACTCCGTGCTCCACGTCGCCACGGCCAGGTCGGCCCAGCGATCACCGACGCCGAGGGCGCCCAGATCGACGTGGCCCGACCACCGACCGTCCTCGTCCAGCAGCGTGTTAGGTGCGCAGCTGTCCCCGTGACAGACGACCACCCGATCGTCCGGCGGTATTCGGTCGATGCGCTGCAGGGCCTTGGCCACCGTCAGGCCGCGATGGACGGCGTGCCACGCGGCCGGGTCGAGGATGGGCCTCCGATGGTGTGCCTCCGCAACGCGGAGCTCGGCCGTCCAGCCGAACGGGCAGTCCGCGACAGGTAGCGCGTCATGCAGGGCACGTAACCCTCGGCCGATGGCGGTCACGGCCGTCCTCGGCTCGGTGAGCCAGCGCGGATCGACGGCGCTGCGCCCCGGGAGCGCACGGGTGACCAGCCACGTCCCGTCGCGGTCCACGCCGGCTTCGAGGACCGCGGGCACCGGCGTATACCTTCCGGCCCACGCCAGGCGCTGTGCTTCGGCGGGCAGGTCCAGGCCGCTGTCGGACGGTGCCCACTTCACAAAACGCCCGCCGACCGCGAACGTCAGGCCACCCCGCTCGTTGCGCCATACCTGCTCGACGGCTTCGCCGGCAGCCACTGCTCGCACGGCGCGGGGGACGGCCCTCAATCGACGGGCGGGTAGTTGGCCTCCTTGAGCCGCCGCGCCAGGTGCGCGGCGTTCGCGGCCAGGGTTTTCGTGGCGGACGCCGTGGCCTCAGGGGTCGCGTCGAGCTGGTCGTAGTCGGTGGTGTGCATGGCCTCGCCGTTCCAGTACGTCACACCCTGGGCGGGGATCGTGAAGCCCACGTCGTTGAGCACCTGGAAGAGCACGGCACTGATGTGATGGGCGCCGTCCTCATTGCCGACCACGGCCGCCACGGCGACCTTCCCGCTCGTCTGCGGACGTCCGGCCTCGTCCTTCTCGGATAGCTCGGCGTCGAGACGTTCGAGCACCCGCTGGCAGACACTGCTCGCCTGGCCCATCCAGGTGGGAGTGGCGACGAGCAGGATGTCCACCGCCATCAGCTGCGCGCGAATGGCCGGCCAGGCATCGCCGTTTCCCATGTCCAGCTCGACCCCGGGCCGGACGTCGTGGTCGACCACCCGCACCGTGTCACTCGCCACGTCGTGCTCGGCCAGGGCGTCGAGCACCTGGCGGGCGATCAGCTCCGTACTCGAGGTGGCCGGGGACGGCTTGAGTGTGCAGATCAGCGCGAGGGCGCGCAGCGAGGGTACGGAGGACATGAGCCGATCATGCCCAGCTCGTGGGGCGCCCTACCGCCTCGAGATCAGGAGTCGGCCGCACGATCGGGGTCGTCGTCGTAGGTCTGGGCGGACGTCCGCTTGGTTTCGGCGGGGTGGGCCGTCCGCTCGTCGGAGTCCTCGAGCGTGATCCGGGCCTGCCGTTCGGGGTCGTCGCTGCCCGCCGCTTGCTCCTCGGGCAGCAGCTCGGCTCGGTGCTCGACACGGGCGGGATCCGGCTCCTCATGCACGCGACCACCGTAGCCAAGGGCCGCCGCCCGGACTCGACTACCGTGGGCGGTGTGCTGCGCATTGACCGGGCCCTGCGTGACGCGATCGTCGCGCACGCTCGTCGGGACCATCCCGACGAGGCATGCGGCGTGGTCGCCGGTCCGGCCGGTACCGACCGTCCCGAACGGCTCGTCGAGATGACGAACGCCGAGCGGTCGCCGACGTTCTACCGCTTCGACTCGGGCGAGCAGCTGAAGGTGTGGCGGGAGATGGACGACCGGGACGAGGAGCCCGTCGTCATCTACCACTCGCACACCGCGACCGCGGCCTACCCGTCGCGCACGGACATCGCCTACGCGTCGGAGCCCGGAGCACACTACGTGCTGGTGTCGACCGCGGACCCGGACACCGCGGACTTCCGCTCGTTCCGCATCGTCGACGGGGTGGTCACCGAGGAGTCGGTCGAGGTCGCCGACATCCAGCGCGTGCTGCTCGGCCACACTCCGGCGGACGTCGAGTACGACTGTCGGTGAGATCGCGCACCCGGCGCGTCAGCCGGGACGATTCTCATTCCGGCGGACGTTGCACGGTCGGTGACGTCCCTTCCGACAGGAGCAGCACAACACATGGCCATCCAGGTCAAGATCCCGACGATCCTGCGCACGTACACCGGAGGCGCGAAGTCGGTCGAGGCGTCCGGCGACACGCTGGCCGCAGTTCTGGACTCGCTGGACGCTGACCACCCGGGCCTCAAGGGCCGGCTGATCACCGACGACGGTGGCCTGCACCGCTTCGTCAACGTGTACGTGAACGACGAGGACGTGCGGTTCACGGGTGCACTGGATACTGCGGTGAAAGACGGCGACGCGGTGACGATCCTGCCCGCCGTCGCCGGGGGCTGATCGCGCTATGAGCAGGTACGAATCACTGCTCGAGGCGGTGGGGGACACCCCGCTCGTGGGGCTGCCCACCCTGTCGCCGCGATGGGACGGTCCGCAGCCGGTGCGTCTGTGGGCCAAGCTCGAGGACCGCAACCCCACCGGGTCGATCAAGGACCGAGCGGCCCTGGCCATGGTCCGCGCCGCCGAGGACGACGGCCGGCTCACCACCGGCTGCACGATCCTCGAGCCGACGTCGGGCAACACCGGCATCTCGCTGGCCATGGTGGCCAAGCTGCGCGGCTACGGACTGGTATGTGTCATGCCGGAGAACACCTCCGTCGAGCGCCGTCAGCTGCTCGAGATGTTCGGTGCTCGCATCGTGTTCTCGCCGGCGGCCGGCGGCTCCAACGAGGCCGTGGCCGTGGCCAAGCGCATCGCCGCGGACAACCCGGACTGGGTGATGCTTTACCAGTACGGCAATCCCGCGAACGCACGGGCCCATTACGAGACGACCGGCCCCGAGATCCTGCGCGACCTGCCCACGATCACGCACTTCGTCGCCGGCCTCGGCACCACCGGCACCTTGATGGGCACCGGCCGCTACCTGCGCGAGAAGGTGCCGGACGTCGCGATCGTCGCCGCCGAACCGCGTTACGGCGAGCTCGTGTACGGGCTGCGCAACATCGACGAGGGGTTCGTCCCCGAGCTGTACGACGACTCGGTGTTGACGTCGCGGTTCTCGGTCACCTCCTACGACGCCCTGCGGCGTACCCGCGACCTGGTCGAGCAGGAAGGCATCTTCGCGGGCATCTCGTCCGGGGCGATCCTGCACGCTGCACTGGCCGTAGGGGACCGGGCCGTGGCCGCGGGCGAGCGTGCCGACATCGCGTTCGTGGTGTGCGACGGCGGATGGAAGTACCTGTCGACCGGCGCCGCAGCCAAGAACCTCAACGCGGCCAAACAGGCGGCGCGTGACTCGGCGAACCGGGCGGCATCCGGCGAGGCGGTCGACCGGGCCGTCGTCCGACCCCCCACGCCGCGCCCCGAGCCGGCCCAGCCGCCGGCGCGCACCACGTCCAAGTACTCCCCGACCAGCTGGTTGGGTGCGCTGGTCCTGATGTGCGGTCTGGCCGCCGTGCTCTTCGTGGTCGAGGGTTTCGACGCCGCGAACGGTCATCAACTCGACCGCTTCGGCATCCGGCCTCGCCAGGTCGACGGACTGTTCGGCATCGTGGCCAGTCCCTTCCTGCATGCCAGCTGGTGGCACCTGATCTCGAACACGGTGCCGTTCGTGCTGCTCGGCTGGGCGTTGTTGCTGTCCGGCGTCCGCAACTGGCTTACGGTCACCGCCATCGTGGTGTTCGTCGGCGGGACGGCAACCTGGCTGATCGCTCCGACGGGCGTCATCGTCGGTGCCAGCGGCTTGATCTTCGGGTGGCTTGGTTACCTGCTGGCCCGCGCCTTCTTCGCCCGCCGCCTGGTATGGATCGCGGCCGCGGTCTTCATCGTGTTCTTCTTCAGCTCGCTGTTCGGCGGCCTGCTGCCGTCGTTGCACTCCAACGTGAGCTGGCAGGCCCACATCTGCGGATTTGCGGCCGGCGTGCTGGCCGGATGGACCCCCGGGGTCAGTCTCGACGAGACCGGCGTC
>CAXTNQ010000050.1:8344-16056 GCA_964245745.1 uncultured Jatrophihabitantaceae bacterium | reverse complement strand
ATCCTTCCGTCGGCGCGCTGCACGACCGCGTATCCCCGCCGTAATGTCGCGTCGGGCGACAGCGCACGCAGCCGCGCTGCCAGCTGCTCGACGTCGAGGCGGCCCGTCCGGACACGATCGGCCAGCCGTCGGCGCAGTTGATCGCGCTCGGCGCGCACGTCGGCGATGTCTCGCTCGACCCGGCCGCGGAGGTCGTGCCGCAGCCGATCCGGCAGGCCGGCGAGCAGCTCGGTTTCGGCGGTCAGCCGGCGGTGCGCCGCGGCCCGTCCTCGTCGACGCAGGTCGACGAGCTGGCGGTGCTCGTCGGCCACGTCCGGCACGATGCGCTTCGCCGCGTCCGTCGGAGTGGACGCCGCGACGTCGGCCACGAGGTCAAGCAAAGGACGATCACTCTCGTGCCCGATGGCGCTTACCACCGGCGTGCGCGCGGCAGCGACGGCCCGCAGCAGGCTCTCGTTACTGAACGGCAGCAGGTCTTCGACACTGCCGCCGCCGCGGGCGAGCACGATGACGTCCACCTGCGGGTCGGCGTCGAGGCGGCGTAGCGCCGTGACCAGGTCCGCGACGGCGGACGTCCCCTGTGTGGCGACGGCCTCGACGCGAAAACGCACGGCCGGAAAGCGGCGTCGCGCGTTGTGCACGACGTCGTGTTCGGCGGCACTCGCCCGGCCGGTGATCAAACCGATCTGGCGGGGGAGGAACGGCAGCGCCTGCTTGCGGGCGGTATCGAAGAGGCCTTCGGCGGCCAGTAGGCGGCGCAGCGCCTCGAGGCGAGCCAGCAACTCGCCGAGGCCGACCTGCCGAACCTGGCTGGCCCGCAGGCTGAGCGTCCCGCGTTCGACGTAGAAGTCGGGCCGGACCAGGGCGACGACGCGAGCGCCTTCCTGCACGTCGTCGCCCAGAACCGCGCGGCCACAGGTCATCGTCAGCGAGATGTTGGCGTCGGTGTCGCGCAGCACGACGAACTGCGTCGCGACGTTGGGCCGCCGGGTCAGCTGCGCGACCTGACCCTCGACCCAGATCTCGCCGAGGCGGTTGATCCAACCAGCGATGGCCTGTGCGACCACCCGGACCGGGACGGGTTGCTCGGCGGACGTCTCCAGCCGGGCCATCAGCCCTCGGGCAGGTCGAGGTGCTCCTCCGGGTCCGGCGCCGCCGCGAACGAGGCGACGTCCGCCGCCGGGTCGGGTTCGCGAGGCTCGGTGGTTATGCCGGTCTCCGACGACCGGATCGTGGTCCGCCGCGGGGCCGCTTTCGCCGCCTTGGTCGCTCGCGTGCTCGTCGGGCGGGTGGCCGCCCGGTTCCCGGTCGGCGTCGCCGCCGTCGCGGCGCCAGACACGGCGGAGTCGGCCTCGGTCGGCGCCGCCGTGGTGTTCGGACTCGGGGACGGGCGGCCGTTGCCCGTGTCGGCCGTCGGTGGCTCGTCGAACGTTGCCCAGGTCGGGGCGTCCTCCGGCACACCCCGCAACCGCGCGAGGACATCGTCGCCGCGAATGGTCAACTCGGCGTAGCGCTGCTGCGCGCGCAGGGACAACTGCAGAACCGAACTCACCGCGGCGACCGGCACCTCGATTGCCTTCGCCGGCAGCGAGCGAGCGTTCTCGACGGTGACCACGACCAGCCCGAGGGTGGCCCGTACCGGGCCGGGAAGCGTCGGCATGGGTACCAGCCTGCCGCATCGCACCACGTCTGCTACCGCTGGCCCCTGTCGGTGCGACGGCTCCGTACCATCGAGCGCATGGTTGCCGGAAGTACGCCGCTGGACGACGCGGCGCCGGGGCGCGTGCTGCTGGCCCGCCCCCGCGGCTACTGCGCGGGCGTGGATCGCGCGGTGCAGACCGTGGAACAGGCCCTGGAGCACTACGGGCAGCCGGTGTACGTCCGCAAGCAGATCGTCCACAACCTGCATGTGGTCGAGGCCCTCGAACGCCGCGGTGCGATCTTCGTCGAGGAGACGGAGGAGGTGCCCGAGGGCTCCGTCGTCGTGTTCAGCGCGCACGGCGTCGCTCCGAAGGTGCACGCCGATGCGGCCTCCCGCGGGCTGAAGACCATCGATGCGACGTGCCCGCTCGTGACCAAGGTGCACAACGAGGCGCGCCGCTTCGCCGACGAGGGCTACGACATCCTCCTGATCGGCCACGACGGCCACGAGGAGGTTGTCGGTACCACCGGCGAGGCACCCGAGCACATCAAGCTCGTCGATGGTCCGGAGGCGGTGGCGGATACCGACGTGCGCGACCCGGCCCGGGTCGTGTGGCTGTCCCAGACCACGTTGTCCGTCGACGAGACCATGCAGACGGTGGACGCTCTGCGGGCCCGCTTTCCACAGCTGCAGTCGCCGCCGAGCGACGACATCTGTTACGCCACGCAGAACCGGCAAGGCGCAGTCAAGGTAATCGCGCCGCGGGTCGACCTGTTCCTGGTCGTCGGCTCGGCCAATTCGTCGAACTCGGTGCGCATGGTCGAGGTGGCGCTCGCCGGCGGCGCGCCCGCCGCGTATCTGGTGGAGAACGCCGCCGCCCTGGACCTGGACTGGCTGACCGGTGTGCGGACCCTTGGCCTGTCCTCCGGAGCCTCCGTGCCCGAGGTCCTGGTCACCGAGGTTCTGGCCACGTTGGCGGCCCGTGGGTTCACCGACGTCGAGGAGATCAGCCACACCGAGGAGGCGCTGCGCTTCGCGCTGCCTCAGCAGTTGCGGCGCGACCTCAAGGCGCGCAGCACGCACTGATCTTTCGCGACGAGCTACCGGTCTTTCGCGACGAGCTACCGGCGTAGCGCGAGCCGGATTCCCCCGATGATCAGTACGGCGGCGGTGGCACCGGCGATGGCCGGGAACCCGTAGACCAACCAGTTGATGCCGGCGTCCAGCAGGCGGGAGCGGTCGTGCAGTCCGCTGGAGCGGATGTACAACAGGCCGGCCGACGCTACGAAGTACACCAACGGTGGGGCCACTAGCACCGGGAACATCGAGCGACGACGCACTAGGAGAATGGCGACGATCGAGGCGACGATCAGCGCAATGTTGAAGCCGCCCTTGACCGCCGACCCGCGCAACAGGTCGATGGCGCCGCCCACTGCCGAGATAGCGATAAGGACGAGGACGGCCTGCCAGCCGGCAATCCCGCGCTGCGGTGCCTCGGCCGCGGCCGTCCGGCTCGTCGCCGGCCGGGCTGCTGCCGTTCGGTCGGCGCGCCGGCTCCGGCGGCCGTCGTCGCGCTCGCTGGCCTGACCCTCCTCGGGTGCCCGGTACACCGAGGTCGCGTCGGGCAGCCAGGACGCCGAAGGGCTGCGGTACGGCGGCGGGCTGTTGTAAGTCTCTCGTCCGTACTGGTCAGCCGAGGCCGACCGGACGTGCGTGGGGGCGTCCCACTCCTCGTCGGACCATGGCGTAGCTCCGCTGCCGCGGCTGCCCGAACCCTCGGAACGCTCGCTGCGCCACGCGGGAGCGTTGGCCACGAGACACTCCTCGGTGGTCGGCCGACGTGTCGGCGGGCGGGTCGCTCGCGTCCCGGCGGCGTGGACACCGCACGCCGTGACGACGTCCGGTTCGGGCGTGGCCCAAACGTTACCGCGCGCGCCTGGGATTTCCTGGTGAGCGTGGACCGGCCCGTCGCGCGCCTCCGTCGTGAGCGCGGTGCCGTCACGCCCCCGACACGGTCGGCAGTTCGCCCTGCCCCGGCGGTACTGCCGGGGCAGGGCGCGCCAGCGACACGACCCGATGCTCCATCAGTTCAGGCGCCTGGGTCGATCGTGCCGTCTCGGTCAGCTGAGCGGGCGCGGCCAGGGTCTCCGAAGGGTCGACGACCTTGAGGTCGGCCATGCGCCGGGCGGTGACCAGCACCCGCCCTTCGAGCGAGGAGACCGTCTGGTTGTACGAACCGACCGCGCCGTTGAGCGAGCGACCGAGCTTGTCGAGATGGCCGCCCATCGTCGACAGGCGCTGGTACAGCTCGCGGCCGAGTTTGTGCACCTGGGCGGCGTTCGCGGCCAGCGCGTCCTGGCGCCAGGTGTAGGCCACCGTGCGCAACAGGGCGATCAGGGTCGACGGCGTGGCCACCACGACGTTGCGCCCAAAGGCGTGCTCGAGCAGGGCCGGTTCCTCGCGCAGGGCCGCGTCGAGGAACGCGTCCGCGGGGACGAAACACACCACGAACTCCGGTGACGGTTCGAAGTGCTGCCAGTACGCCTTGTCGCCGAGCGCCGAGATGTGATCGCGCAAGTGTCGGGCGTGCGCCTTGAGCCGAGCGGCCCGGGTCGGCTCGTCACGGGCCTCCATCGCCTCGAGATAACCGCTGAAGGCCACCTTGGAGTCGACGACGACATTCTTGCCGCCCACCAGTCGTACGACCAGGTCCGGACGCACGGTGCCTCCGCCGTCCGTCGCGGCGGTGACCTGCGTGACGTAGTCCACGTGCTCGGTCATGCCGGCCGCCTCGACGGCGCGCTCCAACTGCAGCTCGCCCCAACGGCCACGCACCTGGGGCGCGCGCAGGGCAGTGACGAGCTGCGAGGTCTCGGCACGCAGCTGGTCGGAGGTCTGGCGCATGGTGCCAATCTGTTCGAGGAGTGCGGAGTAGGAGCCCACCCGCTCTCGCTCGACGCGGTGCAGCTGTTCCTGGACGCGGTCCAGCGAATCGCGCAGCGGGTTCACGAGGCCCTCGATGGCCTGTTGGCGCTGCGCCAGATCGCCGGACGCGGCCGTCCGCGCGGTGGCCAGCCGCGCCTCGGCGAGCGCCACGAACGCCTCGTTGTTCCGGCGTAGTGCCTCGCCGGCCAACGACCCGAAGGCCTCCCGGAGCTGCTCGTCGCCGCGCTGGCGCGCCGTCTCCCGCTCGGCCGTCGCGGCCTGATACGCCGCGAGCGCCGCCCGAGCCTGAGAGAGCTCGGACTCGGCCGAATGCTGCGCCGCTCGGCTGGCTCGCCGGGCCGTCAACCAGCCGGTCAGCAGGCCGACGATCAGCGCCAGCAGGGCGACGAGATAGGTCATGAGCCGATGCTGACACCGGCCGGCGACAGTTTCGGGATGCGACGCGCCCGGCCGTAGACTGGCGGCCCGTGGCGCTCACCATCGGCATCGTCGGGCTGCCCAACGTCGGCAAGTCGACGCTGTTCAACGCCCTGACCAAGAACGACGTGCTGGCCGCCAACTATCCCTTCGCGACCATCGAGCCCAACGTCGGAGTGGTCGGCGTGCCCGATTCCCGGCTCCCCGTGCTCGCCAAAATGTTTGTCTCGGCCAAGACCGTCCCGTCCACCGTGACGTTCGTCGACATCGCCGGCATCGTCAAGGGCGCGAGCGAGGGCGCCGGGCTGGGCAACCAGTTCCTCGCCCACATCCGCGAAGCGGACGCCATCTGCCAGGTCATTCGGGTCTTCCGCGATCCCGACGTCGCGCACATCGACGGGCGGATCTCGCCCAAGGACGACATCGAGACGATCAATACCGAGCTCATCCTGGCCGACCTGCAAACCGTGGAGAAGGCGCTGCCTCGGCTGCAGAAGGAGGCCCGGCTGCGTAAAGAACAGGCCGCGACCCTGGCCGCCGCCCAGGAGGCGGCCGCCGTCCTCGAACGCGGCCAGACCGTGTTCGCCGCGGGCCTGGACCGGGGACCACTGCGCGAGCTGCACCTGCTGACCGCGAAGCCGTTCCTCTACGTGTTCAACGTCGACCCCGACGAGCTCATCGACCCGTCGGTGACCGACGAGCTGCGGGCCTTGGTGGCCCCGGCCGAGGCGATCTTCCTGGATGCCCGCACCGAAGCCGACCTCATCGAGCTCTCGGACGACGAGGCGCTCGAGTTGCTGCAGTCGATGGGGCAACAGGAGTCCGGATTGCACGTGCTCGCCCGGGTGGGCTTCGCGACGCTCGGGCTGCAGTCATTCCTCACCGCCGGGCCCAAAGAGGCGCGGGCGTGGACGATCGCGCGCGGAGCGACGGCCCCGCAGGCGGCCGGGGTCATCCACACCGACTTCGAACGTGGGTTCATCAAGGCCGAGGTGGTGTCCTACGACGACCTGGTCGCCGCCGGCTCCCTGGCCGAGGCCCGGGCGCGGGGCAAGCTGCGTATCGAGGGCAAGGACTACGTGATGGCCGATGGCGACGTGGTCGAGTTCCGGTTCAACGTGTGACCACGACCGCTCCTGTGGCGCGGTGGGCCCCGACCCTCGTCGGCGCGCTGTTCTGGGTCGTCTTGCCGGTGTTGTGTCTGGTCAGCTTGGGCCTGGGCATCGGGCAGCTCGCGACGCACCGGACGCACACGCCGCCGGGTGTGCACGGGACGTTCTTCGTCACCGAGCGCGACTGCCGACTCGGGCCGTGCGGGACGGTCGGCAACTTCTCGGCCGACGACCAGACGGTGCTGCTCAGCCACGTCATCGGCAACGACGAGTGGTTGGCCGGCCGCACCTACGGCGCGATCTACAACGCGAAGACGGGCCGAGTCGGAGGCCTGCCGGGTACGTGGGACCCGAGCCCGACCGCCATCGGCATGGCCGGAGCCCTGGTTTACCTGAGCGTGTGGGCCTGGTGCCTGCAGACTAGGCGTCGCGCCCGGTAGGCTAGGTGTTGCTGCGCGTCGTATGCGCAGCCCGTCGACGTACGCCTACGTCCGGCTCGTGCCACACCGCGCTACCGCGGTCTCGTCGGGACGTGCCATTCGTCCCGAAGAGGAATACCCGTGTTTGCCACCACCGTGCCTGCGGGCACCGGTTCCGACCTGCCCACCTTCGATCATCTCGGTCTACCCCGACCGCTGGTCGCCGCGCTCACCCGTACCGGTGTCCGCCATCCGTTTCCGATTCAGGCCGCCGCCATCCCCGACGTGCTCGCCGGACGGGACGTCCTCGGCCGTGCCGCCACCGGATCGGGTAAGACCCTCGCCTTCGGCCTGCCCCTGCTCGCTCACCTGGCGGGAAGCACCTCGCGGCCGCGCCAACCGCGCGGACTGATCCTCGTCCCCACCCGAGAGCTCGCCATGCAGGTGGCCGACGCGCTCACCCCGCTGGCGTCCGGCCTGGGCGTCTCGGTGCGGCTCGTCGCCGGCGGCCTCCCCATCGGCAAGCAGATCGCCGCTCTGGAGCGAGGCGTGGACCTGCTCGTAGCCACGCCCGGACGCCTCGTCGACCTCATCGAACGGCGCAGCTGCCGGCTCGACGCCGTCGAGGTCACCGTGCTGGACGAGGCCGACCACATGGCCGACCTCGGTTTCCTGCCGGTCGTGCGGCGACTGCTCGACCAGACCCCGAGGGGCGGTCAGCGGCTGCTGTTCTCGGCCACGTTGGACGGCGACGTCGCTACTCTCGTCGACACCTATTTGACATCGCCCGTGTCGCATGCGGTCGCTCCGGTCGCGGCGGCTGTCGACACCATGGCGCACCACGTGTTCCGGGTCGCGGCCGCCACGAAGGTCGACGTGGTCGCGTCCATCGCCTCGCGTCCCGGGCGGACGATCTGCTTCGTGCGGACCAAGCACGGTGCCGATCGGCTGTCCCGGCAGCTCGCCCAGCTCGGGGTGCCGACCGCCACGCTGCACGGCGGACGCACCCAGGCGCAGCGCACCCGAGCACTGACCGCGTTCCGCGAAGGAACCGTGCCCGTGCTGGTGGCCACCGACGTGGCCGCGCGGGGCATCCACGTCGACGACGTGTCCCTCGTGCTGCACGTCGACCCGCCGCAGGACGCGAAGGACTACCTGCACCGGTCGGGCCGGACC
>CAXTNQ010000050.1:5310-8334 GCA_964245745.1 uncultured Jatrophihabitantaceae bacterium | reverse complement strand
GGTCATGCTGGCCACCCCGGCCGACGAACGCTCGGTGCGCCGGCTGTTGCGCGACGCGGGCGTCCGGCCGGTACACCGCGAGGTCAGTGCAGGTGACGCCAACGTCGCCGCGCTGACTGGAGGCGGCCGTCCCGTCGCACGAGTCGCGTACGCGGCCCGGACGCCCGAACCTCGTCGACCGGCCGAGTCGCGGACCCGCGAGCCGCGCCGGCCGCGCGGCCAGGCCGGCCGACCCCGACGGTCCTCGGCACGTCGGCCGGTCCGGGGAAGGCAGCCGTGAGCCTTCGGGCCGACCTGCGCAACGTGGCCATCGTCGCCCACGTCGACCACGGCAAGACCACGCTCGTCGACGCCATGCTCTGGCAGTCCGGAGCGTTTCGCGCCAACCAGGACGTCGCCGATCGGGTGCTCGACTCGATGGATCTCGAACGCGAGAAGGGCATCACGATCCTGGCCAAGAACACGGCCGTGGATCACAGCACGCCGGCGGGCGAGCGCGTGACGATCAACATCATCGACACGCCCGGCCACGCCGACTTCGGCGGCGAGGTCGAGCGCGGCCTCGCGATGGTCGACGGGGTCGTGCTGCTCGTCGATGCGTCCGAGGGTCCGTTGCCCCAGACGCGCTTCGTGCTGCGCAAGGCGCTCGAGGCGCGGCTGCCCGTCGTCCTGGTGATCAACAAGGTCGACCGGCCGGACGCCCGGATCGCCGAGGTCGTCGACGAGACCTACGAACTGTTCCTCGACCTCGACGCCGACGAGGCCCAGATCGAGTTCCCGATCGTGTACGCGTCGGCCAAGGCGGGACGCGCGTCGCTCGCCCGTCCGCTCGACGGCACCATGCCGGACTCTGCGGACCTGGAGCCTCTCTTCGCGACGATCCTCGCCACCATGCCGGCGCCGTCCTATCAGGACGGCGCGCCGCTGCAGGCGCAGGTCACGAACCTCGACGCGTCGCCCTATCTCGGACGGCTCGCGCTATGCCGCGTCCACAACGGGACGATCTCGCGTGGCGAGGTTGTCGCGTGGTGCCGCACCGACGGCACTGTCGAGCGGGTCAAGGTCAGCGAGCTGCT
Source organism: uncultured Jatrophihabitantaceae bacterium (assembly GCA_964245745.1). Taxonomy (GTDB): domain Bacteria; phylum Actinomycetota; class Actinomycetes; order Mycobacteriales; family Jatrophihabitantaceae; genus CAXTNQ01. The sequence goes on along the minus strand of CAXTNQ010000050.1, from coordinate 7,258 downwards.
CATGACGCACGCTCTCGACCGAGTGCCGGCCGAATCCGCCGGCCCGGGCGACATCATCGCGATCGCCGGCATCGCCGACATCACCATCGGTGAGACGTTGACCGATCCCGACGACCCGCGTCCGCTGCCGTTGATCACCGTGGACGAGCCGTCGATCTCGATCACCATCGGCGTCAACACCTCACCGCTCGCCGGGGAGTCCGGCACGAAGCTCACCGCGCGGCTGCTGAAGAACCGGCTGGACGCCGAGCTGGTCGGCAACGTATCCCTGCGCGTGCTCACGACCGAACGACCGGACACCTGGGAGGTGCAGGGCCGCGGTGAGCTCCAGCTGGCCGTCCTGGTAGAGCTCATGCGGCGCGAGGGCTTCGAGCTGACCGTCGGCAAACCACAGGTCGTCACCCGCGTGGTCGACGGCGTGCTGCAGGAGCCGGTCGAGCAGCTGACCGTGGACGTTCCGGAGGACTACGTCGGGGTGGTCACGCAACTGCTCGGGCTGCGCCGGTCACGGCTCACCCAGATGGTGAACCACGGCACTGGCTGGGTGCGCATGGAGTACCAGGTGCCCGCCCGCGGCCTGATCGGCTTCCGCACCGAGTTCCTCACCGAGACGCGGGGGACCGGACTGCTCCATCACGTGTTCGACGGCTACCAGCCGTGGTCGGGGGAGCTGCGCACGCGGCCCACCGGGTCCTTGGTGGCCGACCGGCGCGGGCCGGTCACGGCGTACGCGCTGTTCAACCTGCAGGAGCGCGGTCTGCTGTTCGTGGCCCCGGGCACCGAGGTGTACGAGGGCATGATCGTCGGTGAGAACGCCCGGTCCGACGACATGGACGTCAACCCGACACGGGAGAAGAAGCTGACGAACGTGCGCTCATCGACCGGCGACGAGCTGGTACGGCTCATCCCGCATCGTCAGCTCTCCTTGGAGCAGGCCCTGGAGTTCTGCCGGGAGGACGAGTCCGTCGAGGTCACCCCCGCGGTGGTCCGGCTCCGCAAGGTGATCCTGCCCGCCCAGGACCGCGAGAAGCAGCGCGCCCGCACCCGCCGCTAACCACACCCGCCGCTGCACCCCGTACGATGCGACACTCGCCGCTGCGACACCCGCCGACGCACCCCGTACCGATGGCCGCGCCGACTCATTGCCTGAGCCGGCTCCCCGGGGCTCCTTTCCGCCTGTTGCGGTTGCCGAGCGGACAGCCTGGCCGCTACAACGAGCGGAATGAGCACAGAACGAGCGGCGCGGTCACTCCAATGACGGCATGACGAAGCGCGGCTGGAACTGCGTGCGCCAGCGGCGATCCCTGCCGGCACGTGCGAAGGCCGCGAACAGGCGGCCGATCAACGGGCCGGGAGCTTGAAGGTCCGCAAAGCCCCAGCGAACGACCGTCAGGCCGACCATCTCCAACCGCTCCTGCCGCAGTTTCTCCGCGCGCACCGCGTCGAACCCTGCTCGATATTTGTCGAGGCCGTCGGCTTCGCCGACGACGCCGAACTCGTCCCAGTAGAAGTCGCATCTGGCCAGCCAGCGTCCAGACTCAGTGAAGACGGATGCCTGCAGCTCCGGCATGGGCAGCGCGGCCCGCTCGAAGGCCAGCCGGCTGCAGGTCTCGAGAGGCGACTCAGCCCGCGAGTCGACTCGTTGTAGTGCGTGGCGAGCCTGCCGTATGCCCGGCCATCCTGCGCAGTCGGCGACTATCCGGGCCAACGACACTTCGTCGGTGAGTCCGCGGTGCAGGGCCGCGTCCGCGACGACCACCGACTCCGGCACCCCGTGGGCGCGGGCCAGATCGACCACCGTCCGCTCGACGCTCGTGGCCCTGCAGCCGTCGAGGACGACGACATCGCCTGGCCGCAGGGCCGCCTCGTGGACGGCCAATTGGCTACGGCCGCCGAGCCCACCAGGTGGCACGGTGACCCGTGGACGATCTTGGACAACGAGTAGCGG
>CAXTNQ010000050.1:4810-5300 GCA_964245745.1 uncultured Jatrophihabitantaceae bacterium | reverse complement strand
GTGCAGTACGGCCGCCGACTCGTGACTGGCCACCGCGATCCGGCTGCTCGCAACCGCGGCCCTCGTGATTGCCCGCAGCGCGGCGCGCGCGTCCTCGAACGGGTCGTCGCATGACCTGACGAGCGCATAGGCTCCCCGCCCGACACGCCTGAGCCGACCTTGGTGCACGGCATGCCGCAGTGCCGCGTCCGTCCAGCCAAGATTGAGAGCGTCACAGCGTCGCAGGACCTGCTCACGCCCCAACACCGTGCGCACGTCTGAGAGCGTGCGGCAGCGGACGGAGCCGTCACCTGCCTCGGGACATGTTGTGGACGTGCCGATGCCGATGTGGATGGCGGCCCTGGGAGGCTTTCCGCCCGTTCTGGTGCCGGTAACGGCCGCGCAGCGACGGTAACGGGCGGAAAGCCGCGACCGGCCAATAAGCCAACCAGGCGGAAGCCGGCCGGGAAGCCGTAACGGGCGGAAAGGCGCAAGGGTCGGAACGGCGGAC
>CAXTNQ010000050.1:4288-4800 GCA_964245745.1 uncultured Jatrophihabitantaceae bacterium | reverse complement strand
CCGCTCGCTTCTGGGCATTCGGTCGTCGGTGGACCGGTCGCGATCCTGGCCTGCCGCGCTAGCTTTACGTCGTGGCCGTGACGCGCGAGGACCCGCTGGTCGAGCGGATGCGGGGGTTCGGCACCACGATCTTCGCCGAGATGTCTGCGCTCGCCGTGGCCACCGGCAGCATCAACCTGGGTCAAGGGTTCCCGGACACGGATGGCCCCGACGACCTGCTGCGCGCCGCCGCCGACGCGATCACCGACCACGAAGGCAACCAGTACCCGCCCGGCCCGGGACGGGCCGAGCTGCGGAGTGCCATCGCCGAGCATCAGCAACGCTGGTATGGGCTGCGGTTCGACGCGGACACCGAGGTGTTGGTGACGGCGGGCGCCACGGAGGCGATCGCCGCCGCGCTGCTCGCCCTCACCGAGTTCGGCGACGAGGTCGTGATGTTCGAGCCGTACTACGACTCGTACGCGGCGGGCGGCGCGCTCGCCGGCGCCACGCGGCGAACGGTGACGTTGCAC
>CAXTNQ010000050.1:0-4278 GCA_964245745.1 uncultured Jatrophihabitantaceae bacterium | reverse complement strand
CGCCGCCGACCTCGAGCAGGCGATCACCAGCCGTACCAAGGTGATTCTGCTCAACACGCCACACAACCCGACCGGCAAGGTCTTCGACCGCGCCGAGCTCGAGCTGATCGCCGACGCCGCCCGTGCGCACGACCTGATCGTGATCTCCGACGAGGTGTACGAACACCTCACCTTCGAAGTCCAGCACATTCCCATCGCGACACTTCCCGGCATGGCTGAGCGCACCATCACGATCAGCAGCGCGGGCAAGACGTTCAGCGTGACCGGCTGGAAGATCGGCTGGGCGTGCGGCTCGTCGGCGCTGATCTCGGCCGTCCGCACGGTCAAGCAGTTCCTCACCTACGTCAACGGCGGTCCGTTCCAGGTGGCCGTCGCGGCCGCGCTCGGACGCGAGAACGCCTACTACGAACGGACCCGCGCGGCCCTGCGCGAGCAACGCGATCTGCTCTGCGATGGTCTCGAGAGCCTCGGCTTCGACGTCATTCGGCCGCAGGGCACGTACTTTGCCACCGCGGACGTCGGCGGCGATGCCGTCGCGTTCTGCCGCACGCTGCCCGCGGAGCACGGAGTCGTCGCCATTCCGAGCCGGGCGTTCTACGACTCGGACGCGGGCGACCGGTACGTCCGCTTCGCCTTCTGCAAGCGTCCCGAAGTGCTCGACGAAGCGCTCACCCGATTGAAGGGAGCAGCCCGATGAAGGTGGCGGCGATCCAGCACGACATCGAGTGGGAGGACGGAGAGGCGACTCGCAAGCACGTCGCCCCGCTCGTCGCACAGGCGGCTGCGGCCGGCGCCCGGCTTGTGGCTCTTACCGAGATGTACGCCACTGGGTTCTCCATGGACCCGGGACGGATCGCCGAGGACGAGGGCGGACCCAACGAGCAGTTCCTGCGCGACCAGGCGAAGGAGCACGGCATCTGGCTGGTGGCATCGATTGCGCAACTCGGTGCCGACCGACGCGCCCGCAACGTCGCCGTCCTGGCCGGACCGAACGGTGAACGCCACAGCTACGCCAAGATCCACCCGTTCAGCTATGCCCGTGAGCACGAGCACTACGCGTCCGGCTCCGAGTTCCTCACCGCGGACGTCGAAGGCCTACGGGTGAGCGTTTTCGTCTGCTACGACCTGCGCTTCGCCGATGAGTTCTGGGCCCTCGCCCAGGACACCGACCTCTATGTCGTCGTCGCCAACTGGCCCGAACCACGGCGTGAGCACTGGCGCACTCTGCTGCGGGCCCGCGCCATCGAGAACCAGGCCTACGTCCTGGCCGCCAACCGGGTCGGCAACCTCGGCCGGCTCGAGCACGTCGGCGACAGCGCGATCATCGATCCACTCGGCCGCACGCTCGCCGAAGCCGCGCATGGCGAGGCGGTGCTGGTGGCCGAAGCGTCGGCAGAAGAGGTTAGTGCGGTACGCGCGCGATATCCCTTCCTGCCCGACCGGCGGTGACGTCCGACCCACTTCCGCTCGTCGTCGCCGCGGCTATCGTCCGAGACGGACGCGTGCTGGCTGCGCAGCGCACCTACCCGGCCGTGCTGGCCGGCTGCTGGGAGTTCCCCGGCGGCAAGGTCGACCCCGGCGAGACGCCCGAGACGGCACTCCGGCGAGAGTGTCTCGAGGAGCTGGCCATCACCGTCCGGGTCGGGCCGCCGATCGGCGATGACGTCGCGTTAGTCGCGACCGCCTTCGCCGGACGTCTGCGGTTGTTCCACTGCTGCCTCCAGGACGACAGTCAGGTTCCGCGGCCGTCCGGCAGCCACGCGTCACTGCGCTGGCTGTCGGCGAACGAACTTGCCGACGTGCCGTGGCTGGTCACGAATCGGCAACTGTTGCCCCAAGTGGTCACAATCCTGGCCGCACGCGCTTAGGGTGAGCCCAACTCAGAGTTCCGATCGCCGCGTATCAGGGCCGATCGAGCGGCGAGCAACGTCGCGAGACGGTCACGATCTGGTGACGACCGGGACCCGGATTGGGAGCGCGGAGCGGTTAGGGCATACCGTCCTGCGCTAGCCACGAGCTACGCAGGACCAGTACGACCCAGCACCACCCCGCTGGTGACACCGAAGAGGAGGCCTCGCCCTCGATGACCATCTCAAGCAGCGATCTTGAGTCCGTGGTCGTCTCCGCGGAGGCCGGTCAAGCTGATACCGCTGCCCGGGTCGAGGGCCGTTCGCTGTGGCAGCTGGCCTGGCGGCGGATCCGCCGGAGCAAGGTCGCGATGGTCAGCCTGGGCGTCATTGTCCTGCTCTGCCTGATTGCCATCTTCGCGCCGGTGCTCACCGGGATCGAGGGCCAGAACCCGTTCACGTTCCACAACGGGCCAGACGTGCTCGACAACGGCCTGATCAGCTTCTCCCCGGGTCTTCCGCTGCCCGGCTTCAAGTTCCCGTCCGCAACGCACTGGCTCGGCGTCGAACCGCAGACCGGCCGCGACATCTTTGCCCGCATGGTCTACGGCGCGCGGGTTTCTCTCACTATCGCCCTGCTGGCCACCCTGGTGTCCGTCATCCTCGGCACCCTGCTCGGGGCCATGGCCGCCTACTTCGGCGGCTTCGTCGACTCGCTGATCAGCCGGACGATGGACCTGCTGCTCGCCTTCCCGATCTTGCTGTTCCAGCTCACCTTGACCCCAATCCTGCAGGAGCGTCTGGGCGGGACGTTCCTGGGCAAGGGCTCGCTGCTGCCCATCTTCTCGCTGATCGTCATCCTGGGATTTTTCGGCTGGCCGTATCTGGCGCGCATCGTGCGCGGCCAGGTATTGAGCCTTCGCGAGCGAGAATTCGTCGAATCGGCCCGGGCCATCGGATCGTCTTCTAGACGGATCATCGTCAAGGAGATCATCCCCAACGTCGTGGCCGTGGTCTTGGTCTACGCGACGTTGAGCATTCCCACCAACATCACCGCCGAGGCGGCCCTATCGTTCCTCGGCGTCGGCGTGCGGGACCCCACGCCGTCCTGGGGTCAAATGCTGAATCAGTCCCAGAGCAACAACTGGTACCAGATCGACCCCTGGTTCATGTTGGTTCCCGGCGTCGCGCTGCTGATCACCGTGCTGTCGTTCAACCTGCTCGGTGACGCGGTCCGTGACGCTCTTGATCCCCGGGCGAGCCGCGGCTAGTACGACCGGCTCGCCGTACGAAGGTACGACCCTGCTTCCGACCGGAAGCGCTCACCAGAGGAAGGAACGGATCGACAGAATGAATCGTCGCAGACTCCTGGTCGCGACCGTGGCGGGGACGGCGGCCGTCGCGCTCGTTGCCACCGGATGCTCGAGCTCGAAGAAGAGCAGCTCCGGTAGCACCACGGGACCGAAGCCGACGGCGTCCGGGAACGCGCAAGGCCTGGGCAACGTCATCCAAGGCGGATACACCACCAAGGGCGGCACGGTGAACATCCTGGCCGCGGACGACTTCGAGCACCTGGACCCGGTGCAGAACTACGTCACCAACTCGGGCGAGTTCGGCCGGCTCATCTACCGGACGCTTACGATTATCAAGGACACGCCTGGCCAGAAGCCGGAGATCAAGCCCGATCTGGCGGCCGATCTCGGCACGCAGTCCAACGGCGGCAAGACCTGGACCTACAAGCTGCGCACGGGTCTGAAGTTCGAGGACGGCACGCCAATCACCAGCAAGGACGTCAAGTACGCCGTCGAGCGGTCCTTCGCGCAGGACATCTATAAGGACGGCGCGACGTACATGCCGGACCTGCTCGACCCGAAGGACAACTACAAGGGTCCGTACGCCGACCCGAACAAGGACCTGAGCGTCGTCCAGACGCCGGACGACAACACGATTGTCTTCAACTTCGCGGCGCCTCAGCCCGACGCGAACTGGATCATGTCGCTGTTCTACACGGCCCCCGTGCCGAAGGCGAAGGACACCAAGCAGAACTACGACTTCTCTCCGGTGTCGTCGGGTCCGTACAAAATCCAGAACTACACGCCCAAGAAGTCGCTGACGCTGGTCCGCAACACCAACTGGGACCCGTCCACGGACCCAAACCGCCCGGCCCTGCCGGACGGCTTCAAGGTCACGTTCGGCGTCGACCTGCCGACGATCAGCCAGCGGCTGATCGCCAACCAGGGCGACGACCAAACCGCGGTGACGCTCGAGAACTCGGGCGCCATCCAGAACGGTGACCTGCCGAAGATCCGCGATGCGAGCGTGAAGGCACGGTTCACGAACGGCGCGACGCCCTGCGTGGACTACGAGTGGATCAACACCCAGAAGGTGACGGACCCGGACGTCCGGAAGGCCATCTCGACCGCCATCAACC
>CAXTNQ010000049.1:2721-16218 GCA_964245745.1 uncultured Jatrophihabitantaceae bacterium | reverse complement strand
AGCACCGGGTCGACGCCGAAGTACTCGCCGAGCCCACCGGCGACCCCGGCGACGACCCGGTCGGTGTCGCTGCGTCGCAGGCGCGGTGCCTGTGGCGGCGGTGGAGCGGGTGCCGGCGGGGCAGGGTCGGTCATCGTCGTCATGCCTACAGCGTTCGCTCGCCGGCGCCCAACGACATCGGGCGCCACCCTGAGCGCACCCTGAATCTTCCGCGCGTCGATCTCGGGGCTGCGACGGATGCGGGACAGCCGCCGTGCGGCCAGGATGACGTGGTGACCGCGTCCGCCGCCGTTGCGCCGCGCCTCTACCGGGGCCGGCGCGGCCGGCTCGCGGGCGGCGTTGCGTGCGGGATCGCCGAGCACATCGGCCGTCGCCCGATCGAGGTCCGCGTGGCGTTCGTGGTGCTGACCGTCCTCGGCGGGATCGGCGTCCCGCTCTACGGCGTGTTCTGGATTGTCCTGCCCAACGCGCCGGCCTCGCCCGGAGCGCCGAGCCCGAAGCGAGCGCGTTGGGTGGTGCCCGGTCTGGCCGTCGTGGTCGCCGCCGCCGCCACCGTCGGCGTTGCGCTGACTCTGCCGGTCGGCGAGTTGTTCGTCCCGTCGCTCCTCGCCGTGATCGGCGCCGCGCTCATCTGGCGCGAGGCGGGGGAGAACCAGCGCGAGCGGTGGTGGCACCTGTCCCGCACGTCGCTCTCCGACGAGGCCGACGCGCGCACCGGACGCATCCGCCTGCTCGCCGGCATCGGCCTGGTCGTGATCGGAGGCGTAGTCGTGGTCGTGGGGAGCAACCCCACGGCGCTACCGGCCACGTTCGGCGCCGTCGCCGTGACCGTCGTCGGCGTCGCGCTCATCACCGGGCCGTGGTGGATGCGGCTGGCCACGGACCTCGGTGCCGAACGGCGCGCGCGCATCCGCTCGCAGGAACGGGCCGAGATCGCCGCGCACCTGCACGACTCGGTGTTGCAGACCCTCGCGCTCATTCAACGCAACGCAGCCTCGCCGCGGGAGGTCGCCCGGCTGGCGCGCGGCCAGGAGCGCGAGCTGCGGATCCTGCTCTACGACCTGGGCGCGCCCAGCGGGCACCTGGCCGAGGCTCTGCAGACGGCGGCCGGTGAGGTCGAGGACGACTACGCGGTCACGATCGACGTCGTGGTCGTCGGCGACGCGACGCTCGACGAGCACCTGGCGGCCACGGTCGCCGCGGCCCGGGAGGCCATGGTCAACGCGGCCAAGCACGCGGGCGTGCAGTCCGTGTCGCTGTACGCAGAGGTCGAGCCCCGGCAGGTCGTGGTGTACGTGCGCGATCGAGGCGTCGGATTCGACGTGGACGCCGTGCCCTCCGACCGACAGGGCGTCCGCGGTTCGATCGTCGCCCGGGTGCAGCGCCACGGTGGACGCGTCAGCCTGCGCAGCGGCCCCGGCGAGGGCACCGAGGTGGAGATCGCCGTGCCGCGAAGTGCCGCATGACCGTCCGCGCGACGACGGTGTTCCTGGTCGACGACCACGCCATGTTCCGCTCCGGCGTGCGGGCCGAACTCGGCGGCGCCGTCCATCTGGTCGGCGAGGCCGGGACGGTGGTCGACGCGGTCGCCGGCATCCGCGCGGCCGCGCCGGACGTCGTGCTGCTCGATGTCCACCTGCCTGACGGCGGTGGGCTCGCCGTCATCGCAGGTGTCGGTGAGACCACCGCCCGCTATCTCGCGCTCTCGGTGTCGGACGCGGCCGAAGACGTCATCGCGATCATCCGCGCCGGGGCGCGCGGGTACGTCACCAAGACGATCTCGGCCGCCGACCTGGCGGCCGCCGTCCACCGGGTCGCTGAAGGGGACGTCGTGTTCAGCCCCCGGTTGGCGGGGTTCGTCCTCGACGCCTTCCGCGACGCGCCCGTGGCGCCGTCGGTCGATCCCGAGCTCGACCAGTTGACGCCCCGCGAGTTGGACGTGCTGCGCCTGCTCGCCCGCGGCTACGCCTACAAGGAGATCGCCGCGCAACTGTTCATCTCGGTGAAGACCGTCGAGACCCATGCGTCCAACGTGCTGCGCAAACTGCAGTTGTCCAATCGTCACCAGCTCACCCGGTGGGCCGCTGACCGCCGGATGCTCTGATGACCCAGCTCTTCGTGCGAGCACTCATCGCCCGTTCGCTGCGCTCCTCGCGCCTGCGGAGCTGCGATGCTCGCTCACTGATCACTTAGCCGCGGTCGATGGTCAGTGCGGCGACGCCGGCCGCGCACGTCACGTCGTACCGATCCGTGGCCGTTATCCAGCCGGGCGACGACAGGACGGTGCCACCCGCGAGGGCGGAGCGTTGGTCCCCGTCGACGCTCACCGTGCCGGCTCCTCCGGACAGCGTGGTGCGCACCGGGGCGGCTCCCCGCAGATGTACCCGAAGCTGGTTGGCGCCTCCGGACATCACGACCGCCGTGGTGCCGCGGGCCCTCGGCAGGCTGACCGTCGCCGACGCGATGCCGCTCGCCAGGTCGACGCCGCGCACGACGCCCGACCCGAGCTCGAGGTCCGCGGCGCTGGCGCCGCCATCGACACCCACTCGCCAGGACACGGTGGCGTTGAGCAGGACCTCGAGGCCGGCCGGGCCGCTGCCGCCGGATGACTGCTCGGAGAGCTGAACGAGATCGCCGGTCACCACGGCGTTCACCTGGGCGGAAGAACCGGGCGGCGTCGACGCCCGGAACAGGTCCGGGCCGGTGTCTCCCACCCGCATCGTGATCGTGTCGAACCCGCTGACGACGCGCAGCTCGGCACTGGCGCGGCCGGCCAGGGGCGCGGTGGCCGGCGGCGGCGGGACGGCCACTGTGCTGCTTGTCGCGACCGGGCTGGGGCTGGGGCTCGGCGTCAGGATGATCGTGTCGTGACTGCACGCGACGACGCCGACCGCCGCCGCGACGATGCCGAGCAGCACCCCCGTGCGCGGTAACACGCCGCTGTTATATCCCACCGCCACCAGCGCAATTCGCGGACCGGCATACGGAGCGCACCAAGACCGGCCACCCCGTTGCTGACAAGCTGGCTTGACAGCATGCTTCGTCCGAGCGACTCTAGCCGGGTGACAAGTCTGCTTGACAGTGCGCAATGAGGTCCGAGCTCGGCGGACGCAGCGGCAGTTGTCCCAGGGCGAGCTGGCCGCCGCCCTCGACGTCTCACGGCAGACGATCAACTCGATCGAGACCGGCCGCTACATCCCGTCCCTACCGCTCGCCGTCGCCCTGGCCCGTTTCTTCAGCACGACCGTAGAGGAGATGTTCCGTGTCGACGAAGGCTAGGAGCCGTGCCTTCTGGTGGACGCTCGGCGTGGTCATCGGCGTGGCGTACTACCGCGTTCGTGGCTGATCAGTGGTCGCGGCGACGCCGGGCGGGTCAGGTGTTGCCGCGGCACACCCGCAGAACCGCCGAACCGAGTTGGACTCCGTCGCTACCGAGCGCGCGCCGGTAGCCGTCGAGGATCTCTCGTTCGCGACCGAGCTGGATACGGGTTCCCCCCGTGCTCACCCGCGCAGCCTGGATGCGATGCGAGACGGCGGCACGGCGGCCCACGAGCTCGGCGATCGTGCGGTCGAGATCGTCGATCTCCTGGCGCAGCGCCGGAATTTGGTCGACGTCTGACGATTCGGCTTCAGCGGTCGGGGTGGTCATCGGGCACGTCCTTTGCGGTCGGCCGGCCCCGTTGCCGCACAAGAGCGAGAAACGCCCCGCGGCTTCCGGGCCCGGGGCGTCGTTGGGGTGTGATCAGCCAGAAACGACGGGCACCGGGGTGCGGTACCCGTAGTAAAACTCGAACATGTGGCTGTGCACGGCCAGATCGTCGCACGGTCGTCCGAGCGGCCGCAAGTGAGCCCGAGCCCTCAACCGCCGACCGTGTCCAAGCGTCGGCGCATCGCAGCCTTCCTGAGCTGGTCGTCGAACGTGGCAATCCGAGCACCTGAATCGGCGACCAGCAGGACGCAGCAGTCCGGCATCTTCAGGCCGGTTTCCACTCGAAGCTGCGCCAGCCGGATCGCCGTGTCGGAGGGAAACGGAAGCTCGTCGATCTCCAGGTCGTTCAACACCGCTCGAATACTTTCCAGTCGATCGTCGCGGGTGGGCGCAACCAGGCCCGCGCCGATCTGGGCGTCACCCTCGGCGACACGGTGGATGTCGAGATCGTCCTCGACGCCGGCGACCGGACGATCGAGGTGCCCCGGGATCTGGCCGCCGCGCTGCAGGCGGAACCCACGGTGGGGGCGGCGTTCGACCGGCTGGCGTTCACGCACCGCAAGGAATACGTCCGCCGGGTCGAGGAGGCCAAGCGCGACGAGACCCGGAAGCGGCGGGTCGGCGAGACCGTGCGCATGCTGCGTGAAGGACTTACCCGCAGCTGAACGACGGCGCGATCGGTCCGTCCCCGTAGGCTGGACGGACCGATGAGCGCCGACCCCGACACCGTGTTCGCCACCCCGGTTCTCGAGGCGGCCGAGCCGAATCCGCGCGGTCGCCCACCACGTACGCCCGGCCCAGCGGACATCGCCACGCTTCTCGCGGGCCTCAACCCGCAGCAGCGCGCCGCGGTCGTGCATGAGGGTGGACCGCTGCTCATCGTGGCCGGCGCCGGGTCCGGCAAGACCCGCGTTCTCACCCACCGCATCGCCTACCTGCTGGCCGAACGCGGCGTCCACCCCGGCGAAATCTTGGCCATCACCTTCACCAACAAGGCCGCCGGCGAGATGCGCGACCGGGTGGCCGCCCTGGTCGGGCCGCGAGCGCGCTCGATGTGGGTGAGCACGTTCCACTCGATGTGCGTGCGACTGTTGCGTGCCGAGGCGAAGGCGATCGGCCTCAAGTCGTCGTTCTCCATCTATGACGCGGACGACAGCCGGCGGCTCATGACTTTGGTCGGTCGCGAGCTCGATCTCGATCCCAAGCGGTATCCGGCCCGCAGCCTGTCCGCCCAGGTGAGCAACCTGAAGAACGAGCTGGTCACTCCGGCGCAGTGGGCCGACCGCGCGACGAACGCGCACGAGCGCGTGCTGGCCGAGGCCTACACGCGATACCAGCGGCGTCTGGCCGATGCGCACGCGTTGGACTTCGACGACCTGATCATGACCACGGTCGAGTTGCTGCAGCAGTTCCCGGCGATCGCCGAGCACTACCGGCGGCGCTTCCGGCACGTGCTGGTCGACGAGTACCAGGACACCAACCACGCGCAGTACGTCCTGGTGCGTGAGCTGACGACCGGGGAGCCGGCCGCAGAGCTGGCCGTCGTCGGCGACGCCGATCAATCGATCTACGCTTTCCGCGGCGCGACCATCCGCAACATTCTCGAGTTCGAACGCGACTATCCGGACGCGACCACCATCTTGCTCGAGCAGAATTACCGCTCTACGCAAACGATTCTCAACGCGGCCAACGCAGTGATCGCGCGCAACGCAGACCGCAAGCCGAAGAGTCTGTGGTCCGAGGCCGGCGCGGGCGAGCCGATCCTCGGCTACGTCGCCGAGAACGAGCACGACGAAGCGGCGTGGGTGGCACAGCGGATCGAGGAGCTGCGCGCCGCGGGCATCGCCAACCCGTCCGACGTCGCGGTCTTCTACCGGATGAACGCGCAGTCCCGAGTGTTCGAAGAGGTGTTCATTCGGGTCGGCCTGCCGTACAAGGTGGTCGGCGGCGTGCGGTTCTACGAACGAAAGGAAATCCGCGACGCACTGGCCTACCTGCGGGTCGTCGCCAACGCCGACGACATGGTGAGTCTGCGCCGCATCCTCAACACGCCTCGCCGCGGAATCGGCGAGCGGGCCGAGGCGCTCGTCGACGCGTACGCGCAACGCGAGCAGATCTCGTTCGGCGCTGCTCTCGACCGCGCCGACACGGCACCAGGCATGAATCCCCGTTCCCTGAACGCGATTCAGGACTTTCTGATCATGATGACCGAGATCCGCTCGGTGGCCGTCAACGGCACCCCGAGCGAGATTCTCGAGGCGGTGCTGGACAAGACCGGGTACCTGCGCGAGCTCGAGGCCAGCCGCGATCCGCAGGACGAGGGGCGGGTCGACAACCTGCGCGAGCTGGTGAGCGTGGCGCGAGAGTTCGAGGAGCAACGCGCCGGCACGGCCGAGGCCGGCGACCTGGATGCCTTCCTCGAGCAGGTCTCGCTGGTCTCCGACGCCGACTCCGTGCCCGACGCGTCCGGCGGCCTGGTGACGCTGATGACGCTGCACACCGCAAAGGGGCTGGAGTTCCCGGTGGTGTTCCTCAGCGGCCTGGAGGACGGGGTGTTCCCGCACCTGCGGGCGCTGGGCGACCCCGACGAACTGGCCGAGGAGCGCCGGCTCGCCTACGTGGGGATCACCCGGGCCCGTGAACGCCTGCACCTGTCGCGGGCGCTCTCACGGTCGTCCTGGGGTGCGCCGCAGTGGAACCCGCCGTCCCGGTTCCTCGACGAGGTGCCACCCGAGCTCGTCACCTGGACCGGTGCGGTCAATCGGACGCCCTTCGTCCGCTCGTACGGGGACTCAGCGAGCGACGGGCCGTCCCGGTACGGCGACCACGGGTACCGGGCGCGACCCGCGCAGGAGCAGCTGGCGTCGTCCCGCCTCGGCCGCGGTGGCCTGCGCGGTGGTGCGGGTAACCGTCCGCTACTCGAACTGGCCGTCGGTGATCGCGTCACGCACGACACCTGGGGGCTGGGCACGGTGACTGACACGCGCGGATCCGGCGAGAAGTCGCAGGCCCAGATCGACTTTGGAATCGCCGGCGTCAAGTGGCTGGTCTTGCGCTACGCGCAACTCGAAAAGCTGTAACCAGATCTTGATTCATTCCAGACTAGGGGACAGACTGTCCGCGTGCCGACGACGTCTGACTGCGAGCAGATGCTCCGTCGCGCGGCGCTGCGCGTGACCCGTCCCCGAGTGGCCGTACTGCAGACCGTGCACGAGCGGCCGCACGCCGACACGGAGTCGATCATCGAAGGGGTACGCGATGACTTCGGCAGCGTCTCGCATCAGGCCGTGTACGACGTTCTGCGGGCGTTGACCGAAGCCGGCCTGGTCCGGCGCATACAGCCGCGGGACTTCGTTGCCCGCTACGAGGCCCGGACCGGCGACAACCACCACCACCTCGTCTGCCGGTCGTGTGGCGCCATCGCCGACGTCGAATGCGCCGTCGGCGACGCGCCCTGTCTGACCGCGTCCGACGACGCCGGCTACGAGATCGACGAAGCCGAGGTCATCTACTGGGGCCGGTGCCCCAGCTGTACGACATCATCAACGCGAGCAGCGAGTGAGGAGATGCAAGGTGTCTGACCCGTCCCACGGCGTATCCCCGGACAACAGCGAGAGCGAGAACCCGGTCATCCCGGCCCCGACGCCCAAGGCGACCCGGCCGAGGTCCAACGCCGACTGGTGGCCCAACCAGCTCAACCTCGGCGTGCTGCGTCAGCACGGCCGGCAGGCCAACCCGATGGGCGAGGACTTCGACTACGCAGAGGCCTTCGCGTCTCTGGACGTCGACGCGCTCAAGCGTGACGTCTTCGAGGTCATGACGACCTCGCAGGACTGGTGGCCGGCCGACTACGGCCACTACGGCCCGCTGTTCATCCGACTGAGCTGGCACGCGGCGGGTACGTACCGCACCGCCGACGGCCGCGGCGGCGCCGGCGAGGGTGCTCAGCGCTTCGCCCCGCTCAACAGCTGGCCGGACAACGTGAGCCTGGACAAGGCGCGCCGGCTGCTCTGGCCGGTCAAGCAGAAGTACGGCCGGACGATCTCCTGGGCCGACCTGCTGGTCTTCGCGGGCAACTGCGCGCTCGAGTCGATGGGCTTCACCACGTTCGGCTTCGGCTTCGGACGTCCGGACATCTACTCGCCCGACGAGGTCTTCTGGGGCCCCGAGGACACCTGGCTCGGGGACGAGCGGTACGGCGACGAGCGGGACCTGACCGGTCCGCTCGGCGCGGTGCAGATGGGCCTGATCTACGTCAATCCCGAAGGCCCTAACGGCAACCCGGACCCAGTGGCGTCGGCCCGCGACATTCGCGACACCTTCGCCCGCATGGCCATGAACGACGAGGAGACGGTGGCGCTCATCGCCGGCGGCCACACGTTCGGCAAGTGCCACGGCGCGGTCGGGCCCGAGTACATCGGTCCGGAACCGGAGGGCTGCCCGGTCGAGTACCAGGGCCTGGGCTGGAAGAATACCTTCGGCACCGGCGTCGGAGTCGACGCGCTGACCAGTGGCCTCGAGGGTGCGTGGACCACCCAGCCCGTGCAGTGGGACAACGGGTACCTGGACAACCTGTTCCGCTACGACTGGGAGCAGACGACCAGCCCGGCCGGGGCCAAGCAGTGGACGCCGACGGATGCCTCCGCGCAGGGGACGGTGCCCGACGCGCACGACCCGTCGCGGCGGCACGCGCCGATCATGCTGACCTCGGATCTGGCGTTGAAGGTCGACCCGATTTACGAGCCGATCGCTCGACGGTTCCACGAGCACCCCGACCAGCTGGCCGACGCCTTCGCGAAGGCCTGGTACAAGCTGCTGCACCGCGACATGGGGCCGATCTCGCGCTACCTGGGTCCGTGGGTGCCGGAGCCGCAGCTCTGGCAGGACCCGCTTCCGGCCGCCCAGGGCTCGCCGATCGGCGACGCGGAGATTGCGTCGCTCAAGGAGGCCATCCTGGCCTCAGGACTGTCTGTGCCGCAGCTCGTATCGACGGCCTGGGCGTCGGCGGCAACCTTCCGGGGCACCGACAAGCGCGGAGGCGCCAACGGCGCTCGCATTCGCTTTGCCCCGCAACGGGATTGGGCGGTCAACGAGCCGACCGAACTGGCGACGGTGCTGCAGACCCTGGAAGGCGTGCAGCGCGACTTCAACGCGAACTCGAGCGGCCGGCAGGTCTCGCTGGCCGACGTGATCGTCCTGGCCGGATGTGCCGCGATCGAGCAGGCGGCAAAGGCTGCCGGGCACGACATCACCGTGCCGTTCGCGCCCGGACGCACCGACGCATCGCAGGACCAGACGGACGTGGAATCGTTCGCAGTGCTCGAGCCGACCGCCGACGGGTTTCGCAACTACATCGAACAAGGCGAGAAGCTTCCGCCCGAGCAGCGGCTGCTCGACCGGGCCAACCTGCTGACGCTGAGCCCAGCCGAGTTGACGGTTCTGGTCGGCGGCCTGCGTGCCCTGAACGTGAACCACGGGCACACCCAGCACGGTGTGTTCACCGACCGGCCCGAGACGCTGACCAACGACTTCTTCGTGAACCTGCTCGACATGAGCACCGAGTGGAAGACGTCCGAGTCGGCGGAGAACGTCTACGAGGGCCGCGACCGCACCACGGGCGACACGAAGTGGACGGCCACGGCGGTCGACCTCGTGTTCGGCTCGAACTCCGAGCTGCGCGCCCTGGCCGAGATCTACGGCAGTGACGACGGCCAGGACGCGTTCGTCCCGGACTTCGTCGCCGCCTGGAACAAGGTGATGAACCTGGACCGGTTCGACCTGGCCTGACGCGGTCAGCTGGCCGGTTCGAGCCGGGCCACCTCGGTATCGAGTGACGATCAACTTGGCCGAGTGACGATCAACTTGGCCGAGTGACGGCTTCACGGCCGTCCCTCGGCGACCCGATCCGTCACTCGGCACCCGGGCCGTCACGTGAAAGCACACGGGCCGTCACTCGGTGACCCGATCCGTCACTCGGCACACGGGCCGGCACGTGAAAGCGCACGGGCCGGCACTCGAAAGCGCGGGCCGGAAAGTCGCTCGTTGGCGACGATACGGTCGGGCAGTGTTCGCGATCGTCTACGAGTGGGTCGTGCCGCCCGAGCGAGAGCAGGACTTCGTCGACGGCTGGACGAGCGCGACGCGGCTGATCCGCGAGCAGTGCGGCAGCTTCGGTTCTCGCTTGCACCGGGCCGATCACGGTCGGTGGATCGGCTACGCCCGCTGGCCTTCGCTCGCTGCCCGAGACGCCTGCCACCCGCCGCCGGTCCCGGGTTGGCAGGAGTGGGTCGAGCAAGGGCGCGAGATCTACCGGATGCAGATCGTGCAGGACCTGCTCGAGGAGCCCGCGCCCGAATGACTCGAGCGGAGCGTTGCCCGGCCTGGCCGGCCGTCTAGGTATCGAGTGACGATCAAGTGTGCCAAGTGACGGCGGTAGTGCCGTCACTCGGCGCCCCTATCCGTCACTCGAAGGCGTGATAGGGAATCAGCCCCCAGCGCCGGGATGGCCTGTACCTAGCGGTCCGCACTCGGATGACGGGCCGGCGTATCGGGGTGACTGCAGAAGCACGACCTGGTCCTGCGCGAACACCTGGACGTATCCGGCGGCGCGCGCAGCGTCCAGCACCGAGGCCGGTGACGGACCGAAGTTGCCGACGTCCGGTTGCGTGAGGTCGAGCGCCACGAAGTCGGCGGTACCGTGCAGCTTCGGCGGCAGGGTGACGTAGTCGCGCGTGGTCAGGTGGCCGGCCAGCCGGTCGTCGGCCTCGACGCAGACGTGGCTCGGGATGCGGTCAACCACGGCCTGCTGCGCGCGCATATGTGCGTCGAGGCGGAAGCGCTCGCCGGTGACCAGGTTGTGTAGCGGTGCCACCGGCCGTCCCGAGAAATGCGGGTTGATCGCGATCAGCACGACGGGGACGGCGACGAGCACGACGCTGACCACCCGGGTCACGGTCGGCCGCGACCACACGCCCAGCCGGCCCGCGCCGTCGATCATGGCGAGCACCAGCACCACCCACGGCAGGGCGTTGTAGTGGTAGGCCGGGAACCACAGGTTGGAGCGCACCGGCGGCTCGAAGAACCGCTGCGCCAGCAGCGGCAGCGCCAGCACCGCGTAGCGCGAGCGCAGGCTGAGGAGCAGCAGCGGGACGAGCAGCAGCAGCAAGGTCTGCGTCTTGGTGCCGGGCGAGAAGAAGAGCTGGATGGTGTCCCATGGCTCGGTGACGACATGCCGCAACGCGCTCGGCAGATCGGGCCCCAGTGTCTCGGTGTACTGCCAGTAGGCGAACTGCCCGTTCGGCGCGAAGTGCGGCAGAATCACCGCGGTGGCGAGCTCGTACGCCAGCGCTCCGACAACGATCAATCCGACGCCAACGCCCAATCCGCCGCGCCAGCGACGCGGACGTCGCAACGCCCGCAGCACTCCGAGCAGGACGACGAGCATCCCCATGTCCTCGCGGACCAGCAGCAGCAGCGCCGCCCACACGATCAGCGTGCGGTCGTCGTCGCGGTCGAGCGCATCGATGGCCAGCGCGAGCAGCGGCACGCCCCACGCCACCTCGTGGAACTGAAAATCGGCCATCGCCTGGAACGGCCAGCCCGCCGCGTACGCGAAGCACACGGCGAGCGCGGGCCTGACGGTCATGCGCCGTCCGGCGAACCGGTACACCACCGGAACGGACGCCGCGATGAGCGCACCCTGCAGCACGAGCAGCATGCGCGGGTCGTCCCAGATCCAGTAGAGCGGCGCGGCCAGCGCGATGATCGGGTGGAAGTGATCGCCCCAGATGTTGTAGCCGGGGTCCTTGATCGGGACGACCGGCGCCTGGAAGTGCGCGTACCGCCGTATTGCCTGGTCGAAGATTCCGAGGTCGTAGCCGGCGGTCGCGAACCGCCGATGCTGCAACAGTCCATAGGTCGCGTACACGACGAACGTCGCGCCGGTCAGCGCCCAGATCGGCCACGACCTCAGGGACGCGAGCCGCGGCTGGACGCGATCCGGCGAGGCAGCGACCGCGGTGCTCATGGGTGCGGAGCGGGCGCGGGCGCGGCGACGTCCGCCGGGACCGCCACCACGGCGCGTGCCGTGCGTTGCCACACCGACCGACACGCGAGGCCGGCGAACACGAGCAGGAGCACGTTGCGCGCCTCGAGAACGAGCGTGGCGAGCGGCAACAGAGCCCGCGGATTGACCAACGTCGAGTACAGCAGCGGGTAGACCAGGTGCGTCAGCAGCGCGACCGCGATGAGGATGGCGCGGGCGCGCCGCACGTCGGCGTCCCACGGACGCCACACCGACAACGCAGCGCACGGACCGGCCAGCCAGAGCATGTACTGCGGGCTCAGGACCTTGTTGGTCAACGTGATGATCGCCGCCGTGGCCAGCAACAGCCAGCCGACGACCTCGAGCGGCGCGTCGCCGTGCCGGAGCGTTCGCGCCCACAGCACTACGAGGACAGCGATGCCGACCACCGTCGCGGCCGTGCTGACCTTGATCAGCGCGCTCACCCCCGGGCCGGCGATCTCGTAGGCCTTGAACGCCGACAGGGCCACCGTCCACGGCCCGTGCGCGTCGACCGAGCGCGCGAGCATGAGCGGCGCCGCGGCGAGGGATTCGATCTGCAATCCGCGTCCGGTCTGCCAGTGCAGCGGCGACACCGAACGGTCGTAGCCAGCTACGGCCACGCTGACCAGGGCGAGCGCCGCCCCGCACGCCACGAAGGCGATAACCATGACGGCCCGGCCCGACCGCCGCACGAGAAACACCGGAAGCATGAGTGCCGGCCACAACTTGAGCCCGGCGCCGAGCGCGGTCAACACGCCGGTCCACGCCGGCCGGCGCGCGGTGGCCAGCAGAGCGGCTCCGGTGAGAGCCGCGGGCACGACGTCGAAGCGGAAGTAGGTGATCGGTCCGAGCAGCGCCACGAACCAGATCCAGAAGGTCACCGCCGGACCCTGCGTGCGTCCGCACGCCCGCCAGAGCAACGCGGTGAACAGCCCGTCCACCGCGAGCATCGACGCCGCGAACAGCACCATGAACGCCGACT
Source organism: uncultured Jatrophihabitantaceae bacterium (assembly GCA_964245745.1). Classification (GTDB taxonomy): domain Bacteria; phylum Actinomycetota; class Actinomycetes; order Mycobacteriales; family Jatrophihabitantaceae; genus CAXTNQ01. The sequence continues at coordinate 3,462 of CAXTNQ010000049.1, read as the reverse complement.
GGTTCTGCCCGGCGACGAGGTACTGCGGCAGCAGGATGCCGAGCACCGGAATCGGGTACTCCTGCAGCGTCTGGTCGAGGACGCCACCGTGCAACAGGGTGTGCAGGCTGCGGGCGTAGTAGCTGACGTCGCCGGTCATCGACCCCTCGACGGCGACGAGCAGGGTGAGCATCGCGGCGCGGGTGAGCACCCACTGCCGCACCGTCGCGCGTCCCGTCCCGTCGATCAGCGACTGCGGCATCGCGAGGCCGGGACGAACGGTCGACGGCGCCGGCGAAGCGGTCACCTCGGCGCGCGACATGATCTCCCTCGCCTCGGCGTGCTCAACGATCGCGGGCGTGCATCCAGTACGCCGGAACCGCCAGCACGGTAACCCGTGCCGTTAAGCGCGGCCAAACCGGTGAACAATGCACGACATGTCCCCGGACGTTGGCGCCGCTCGGCCCGTCGACGCGCCGTCGCGCCCAGGTCGGCTGCGCGTGGTCGTGGCCAAGCCGGGTCTGGACGGCCACGACCGGGGGGTCAAGGTCGTGGCCCGCGCGCTGCGCGACGCCGGTATGGAGGTGATCTACACCGGACTGCACCAGACGCCCGAGCAGATCGTGCAGACCGTGATTCAGGAAGACGCCGACGCCGTGGGGCTGTCCGTGCTCTCCGGGGCGCACATGACCCTGTTCGCGCGGGTGATCGAGCTGCTGCGCGAGCGCGGGGCCGCCGACGTCGTGGTGTTCGGCGGCGGGA